>JAQVWY010000121.1 GCA_028709465.1 Tissierellia bacterium
TTTCGCAAAGAGCTTTAAAAATAAGCCTCGAACGCTGATGACCTCCAGAATATGTTTCAAAAGGACTTTGAGTTGTTATATATAAAATTTTTTTCATTGAAATATATCTATTTACAGCTATAATTTTTTTATTGATTCACTATATGTCTTCTTAAACGAAATGAAATTTTCTGCATAAATATCATCAAACGAGAGGTAAATCTATCCAAATATGAGATACAGTTTAACATTTTGATCCTTTCATTTTCTATAAGTGGATCGTTATTATTAAATAAAACCGACATATTTGTAAGATATATAAAATCCCTTACTTTAAACAACGATATAAACGGTATGTTAAATTTTATTGAATAATTAGACAATATATTTTTCTTAATCATATTATCCATTTCAATAAATTTCAAGATTATATCTGATTTCAAACTTTCATTCTCTAATATTCTATATCTAGTAGAATGTTGTCCTATTATAGTATAACTCTTCATATTCTTACTTAATCTAACAAAAAAAGCATAGTCAAATGAAGGATAGAAATTCTCTGAAAATCCCCCAGAATTTATAATTGTCGTTCTGTTAAAACATGCACCAACTATCCATACAATATTTCCAAATAGGAAATCAAATGGTTTTATTTTTAGTAAATACTTAGAATTGAAATTTTCAAATTGATTATCATCATTATCTATCATATTACTTTTTATGATTTTAGTTGGAAAATATACTGCATCTGGCTCTTTTTTCAAACTAACTAATACTTGCTTTAATGTCTTAAGATAATAAGGTTCTAGCAAATCATCATCATGCAACATAACTACATATTTACCTTTTGCTAAAGTAAAGAGCCGATTCCAATTTCCACCCATACCTAAATTTTCTGAATTCTTATAATAGCTAATTATTGGATTATTGTAAGATTTAATCAGCTTTTCAGTATCACAGTCTCTTTCCGGATTATTATCAACAACTATAATATCATAATTTGTATAATCTATTTGATTAATTGCACTGTCAATAGCTTCTTTCAATAAATCTGTTCTTTTGTAAGTAGGAATGGCTATTGTAATTTCTGGGATATAATCAACTTTGGATTCAATAATTGATATTGATGGAATATGTGCTGTTTTAGAAAAATTGTCTACGTATTTAAATAAATCTGTATGTTGATCAATCATATGAAAGCTTTTAATTTATTGAATGATTCTTTAAAACCCATTGTTAAAAATTTCGGGAAATTAATATTGAATTCCTTGCAGACGACATGTGGCCATTTCCAGTTTGCATATACAATTTGACATAATCCTTGCACCAGTACAAGTCCTAAAATTCCGAGATTAGTATATTGTAATGAAAGAAAACTACCGACTCCTATTGCAGCTCCGGCAATTAGAGATGGCTTTACAAATGGGATGCTATTTTTTGTAACAATAAAAGTAGCGAAATTGGAGTGATTCCCTTCCAGAAGCATTATTATTGAGTATAATAAAATAATGGATATTGGAGGTAATAAAGCATTAGAACCGATAACCTTTAATAAAGGAGGTCCTAATATAATCAGAGAAGCCGTTCCAATGATGAAGAGTAGATAAAAAATATTCATTGTGAAAGCAAAATTCTTAATTAATAACGCATTATCATTTCTAACTCTTAATTCTGCAAACTTTGGCTGATAAACACTAAATAATGTTGAAGCAACCCCAGAAATAATTCCTACAAGTTGTAACATCAATCCATAGGAAGCAACTTCACTTGGTGACAAATACAAACCAGCCAAAAATATTCCTAATTTACTAATAGCATAGCTTCCTAAAAAGACTAATCCTAATTTTTTTGCATTATGCCAAATTATTTTGAATAAGTCAATTTTTTCATTTTTAGTTATTATAAAAGCTGAGATTTTTTCTTTTAAATCTTTAGTGAAAAAATAATGATATGAGATAAAGCGATTTGCAAATGGAGCCAACAAATTTGCTAAGGAAACCCCTAGTAATCCTAATCCTGTGTATAAAAACAAAAAAGTTAATATTATTTTTATAAAAGAAGTATATATACTCGCCTTTTTAGATTCCATTATTAACCCTTTACCAGTTAATAATGATGAGTAATATGCAAAATAAATATTAAAAAAAGTTGATAATGAATATACTATCCAAATAATAAAAGAGTTTTCTACATTACTGAATCCATTTGTAGCCTTTGCAATATATAATGTTCCAAAAGAGAGCATTACAACCAGCACAATTAGTCCTATACGCCGATAAACATATCTGGCAGTATGAATCATTGTTGCTAAAAGCCTATAATTTATTCCATTTGATTCAGTAGATATTTCTATTCCTTCTTTTTGTAATTTTTTTGAGCCACTGAATATATATGTAATATTTCGACCAAATTGTGGAGCAAATCCAAAATCGAAAAGAGATACCAAAGATCCCACAGTAATCATGAGGTAGTTCAGAGCAATTTCTTCTGTTGAAAGCATATTCAGGATTAATGGTAATGTTATTAATCCTGTTGCTAAAGAAAAGAATTGTGCTATATATCCCCAAGCTACATCCTTCTTCGATAAAGAAATGCTCATTTATTATTCATTATCAAATTTATTCCTTCTTCAAGCGAGTATGAAGGTTTCCAATTGGGCAATACTGTTCCTTTTTTCCATGGAATCATAACTTCTCTTTCTCTATATTCTTTTCCTCCCCAATTTATGTTTAATTTCCTGCCTGCAACGTTAGAAAAAATATCTGCTAACTCTTTAAGTTTATATCTAATTGGTGCAGTAAGAACATATTCTTCCTTTATTGTTATATTAGTTTTATTAGCTTTATTAGTTATTAATTCAATTAGTTTTTTAAACCCTATTACAACATCTTCAATATATAAAATATCCATTATTTGATCTCCACCAGACATATCTAATGATTCACCAGTAACAGAAATATCTCTAAATAAAGAGAATATTTTCCGTCTTGTATCATTTGGTCCATATGTATCACATAATTTTAGAGTTACAAATTTGATAGGGTAGACTTCTGTATAATATTTAGCAATATCTATAAATGCCTGTTTTGTTGCAGCATAAAAATTAACTGGACAATAATCTTCTTTATTATAAATGTAATTCTGCCAAATTGTACCCGTATTTATAAACCATTTTACACCTCCTTTTGCAGCACTTTCTATTATTGCGGCACCTAAATACACATTAGATGAAATAAGATCTTTGATCTGTTCGGATTTATGCTGTGCAATATATAATGAAGCAAGATGTACTACACCAATGATGTTATTTTCTTTTATGTAAGTAGACAAATCTTCAATATTATTCTTAAAACAGAAATATTTATATCCACTTATACCACTTAAATCAGTAGTTTCTCTAACTAGAAGAAACACATTATATTCATGTTCTAGTGATTTAAGAAGGCTCTTTCCTATGAAGCCTGTAGCTCCAGTTAATAATATATTCATTTGAAAGGAGATATATAACTGTTCAATTCTTCAAACTTTAAATCTCTTTGAGAAATAATTGGATTTTTTATTCCCCAATCAAATCCAAAAGAGTTAAATAAAATACCATTGTCATGTTCTTTTGAATAACATGATGTTTGTGCATAATTTACAATTGTATTATCTTCCAATGAAAGAAATCCATGAGCAAAACCTTTTGGTATATATAAATATTTACCATTCTCGTAGTTTAGTTCAATAGAAAAATACTTCTTATAAGTAGTAGAACTTTTTCTCAAATCTATAACAACGTCTAAAATTCTACCGTGACTAACATAAACTAATTTTGTATGATGAAAAGGGGGTGTCTGAAAATGCATTCCTCTTATTACATCTTTCTTTGAACTTGAATAATAGAATTCTTTAAAATCTGTTTCCAATTTATGTTCAGAAAAAAAATCATAATTGAATAACTTCAGGAATAACCCCCTATCATCTGTCATAAGCCTATTATGTAAGATGTATAAATCTTTAAATTCAGTTTTTTCTATTTCCATATCATACTGTTTGATTTATTCCCACTCATCCGTATAAACATTTATCTCTTTTACACCAAATGACAGAAGTTTTTGTTTGAATAACTTAATCATTACAGGAGGGCCAGATATAAAATAACTGGGAGAATTACCATTTTCTTTGTATATCTTTTCGATATTCAATATCCCAACTTCATTTTCATAAACGTTGTTTATTTTAAACTCAGAATTAATTGAAGATGCTTTATTTAATTCCTGAGTATAAATATTGAAGTCTTTATTTTTATACCCTGCATATAATACAGGACTTTTATAATTAACAAAAGAGGAGTCTGTGAAAAGTGATAAATATGGAGTGATCCCTGTACCACCTGATATAAAAACTGTATTACTTTTATCGTGCCCCAACTCAAAAAGCTCCCCATAGGGCATTTTTAACCAAACCTCTCCTCCTACTTTTAAATAATCCTCCATTTGTTTTGTAAATTCACCTTTAACTGCATAAGTGATTTTTATAAATTCTTCTTCCGGAGAAGTCTGCATACTGAAACAACGTGATTCAGGCCATTGTCCTATTCCATCATATTCAGTATCGATAGCTATATGTAAAAATTGACCTGGTGAATATCGAAATCTTCTCCCATCACTTGAAAAGGTAACTGTGTAAACTCCTTCTATTACACATTCAATTTTTTCAATTGTAGCTTTGTATTTTTTTACCATCATTGCTACAAAACTTAAAATGAAGTTATAAATTCATCTAACGTTTTTTCAATATATGAGAACATCTCATCTGATAGTCCGGGATAAGTACCCAAAAAGAATGTGTTGTTCATAATATTATCTGTAACATCCAGATTATCTGCAATGCGCCAGTTTTTATTAACAAAAGCAGGTTGTTTGGTCATATTACCAGCAAACAAATTCCTTGTTTCTATTAGTTTCGTGTTTAAATAATTTGTTATTTCATCACGTTTAAATGGTGCATTATCCAATACTGTAACTATAAATGCAAACCAAGAGGGGTCAGAACCTTCAGTTGGTTTTGGTAAACTAAAAAACTGAGGATATTTGGAGAAAATTTTATAATGCTTGTTGAAGTTTTCTTTACGCTTGTCGCCGAACAAATCCAGCTTATCCATTTGTGCAGAGCCTATTGCGGCTTGAATGTCAGTCATTTTAAGATTATAGCCAATTTCTGAATAAACATACTTGTGATCATAACCAAAAGGCAGGTTACCAAATTGCTGTGAGAAACGTTTACCACATGTATTATTTTCTCCTCCCATACAGTAACAATCACGACCCCAGTCTCTGAAAGATCTTACAATGCGAGCTAACTGAGTATCATTTGTAATTACGGCACCACCTTCACCTGTTGTGATGTGATGTGCAGGGTAAAAGGAAATAGTCGATAAATGTCCAAAAGTACCCGTGAATTTTCCTTTATATTTACTGCCAAAAGCATCACAGTTATCTTCAATTACCCAAAGATCATGCTCTTCTGCAATCTCCATTACTGCATCTAAATCGAATGGATTACCTAATGTATGAGCAATAAAGATACAGCGAGTTTTATCTGTTATAGCTTTTTTAGTTTGCTCGATATTAATATTGTATGTCTCCTGATCAACATCCACAAATACCGGAACTAAGCCATATTGAATGATTGGTGTTACAGTTGCAGGGAAACCGGCTGCTACAGAAATTACTTCATCTCCCGGTTTCAGTCTTTTATCACCTAATTTTTCAGATGTTAAAGCTGCAAACGCTAATAGGTTTGCAGATGAACCTGACACAGTTAATAAAACATTGTCTACACCCAAATAATCAGCAATTTTTTCCGAGAATTGTTCTGTATATCTACCTTCAGTTAACCAGAAATCTAATGATGCATCCACTGCATTCATTAGCTCTTGTTCATCAAATACACGTCCTGCGTAATTAACTCTTGATTTTCCCGGAGTATAATTATTATCACCAAAACGAGCCTGGTAAAATTCTTTAGTTTTTTCTAAGATTTCTTTCCGTAGTTGTCTGTGGTCCGCCATAATTATATTGTCTATTTTGTTTCTAATTTATGAGAAATATTCTTCAATTTGCTTTTCTGTAATCTTTCTAATATCTTGTTTTGAAAGATATACTTTGTTCCACTCTACTATACTTTCGAGTGATTTATTTATATTCCATTTTGATTCCCATCCCAATTCAGCTTTTGCTTTTGAACAATCAAGTTTTAAATAATTAGCTTCGTGAGGCTGAGGATTTGTATCTATTTCAAAAGATGCGCCATTACCCCATAATTTGCATAATGTTTGAGTAATCCACTCAACATTTTTTACATCTTTATCATCGGGTCCGAAATTCCATCCACCATCATATTTAGGTCCTTCTTTATATAATTTAGCAGCTAATGTCAAATAACCATTTAATGGTTCAATAACATGCTGCCAGGGACGGATAGCGTAAGGACTGCGAATAATAACTTTTTGGCTTTGAGTAATAGCACGTATAAAATCAGGAATCAGTCGATCTCCTGCCCAGTCACCACCTCCTATTACATTTCCAGCTCTGGCGGATGCTATTGCAACACCATGTTTATTGTAATCTTTTGGATTAAAAAATGAGTTCCTGTAAGACGACGTAACTAACTCAGAACAACCTTTACTATTGGAGTAGGGGTCATATCCACCCATGGGTTCATTTTCACGATATCCCCAATGCCATTCTTTGTTTTCGTAACACTTGT
>JAQVWY010000036.1 GCA_028709465.1 Tissierellia bacterium
TCCATCATGATTAGAAGTTCTTCTTTTGCTCTTTTAACATCTTCAGTTTGAGGCAGTCCTAAAAACATGTTTTCAAGATAAATTCTAATTGTATTCATGATCAATTCTCCTTTTCAATAAATTTTTCAACTACTTCTTGAGTTATTTCCCACTCTTCGCATTTTTTTTTGTAATACTTTCGTCCTTCATGGGTTATTCTGTAATATGTCCTTGGTTTTCCATTTGTTTCAGTTCCTGCAAATGACTCTATTAAACCATTACCCTCCATCCTCTTAAATGCAGAATAAAGTGTTGTTTCCTTAATAATATATTTTTCATCTGTTAATATTCTGATTTGTTTGGAAATTTCATAACCATAAGATGGTTCTTTAAGCAACAGATACAAAATCATAGTATCGTTATAGCCTCGAATTACATCACTGCTAATCATATATCGTTACCTCTTTCTAATTAATTAGCTTTAATTTATTATATGAAACTACTACGTCTGTCGTACTTCATCTGATGAAGTAATTATATAATATTTACCACGACAGGTCAAGTACTTTTTCAAAAAAAAAGACATTTTCCATATGCAATTCTTATATTCTATTGCACATTTAATCATGTCTCAAATATGTAAATTATAGATTTAATGATTGTAACAAAGAGAATCTTCTTCATCGCTCCATAAAACAACCTTATTTTTTTCTAGTGATTTATTAATGTCTATTATTCTCTGGTTTGTTGAACCTTTGAATCTAATATTGTTTTGAAAAAACTTCTCATCGTATTTTCCGTCAACCAACACATCACAGTGTTTCAATAAATTCAAATATAATTTATTATTAAGTATCTCTTCATAAGTGTGACCACTGTATATCCATATATCCTTGTTCGTATTATTTTTGATTTTTTCAGCCAGAACAACAAGAGATTCTGCTTGCAACATAGGCTCTCCGCCAATAAAGGTAACGTTTGTAAAACTTACTGTTATTTTTTCAAAAACCTCATCTATTTTCATGGGATGTCCTGAATAAATGTCCCAGAACTTTTTATTATGACAACCTTCACAACATATATCACATCCGCTTAAATAGAGAGAAGTTCTGAAACCAATACCATCAACTATTGTACTTTCAATTATGTCGGCTACATAAAGAACATTATTACTCACTATGTTTCACCCTATCTCTTAATTCTGCTTTTTTTGCATTGTTCCAGCTGTCTACTCCTCCAACCAAGTAACCTGTTATTCTTTGAATTGTGTCAATATCTATGCTTCCACATTCTGGGCACATTTCTAACCCTTCCGAAGCATCTTCATAACCGCAGCTTTTACATCTGTTTTTTACGAACTTCCTCTTTATATGTAAGTTTTACGTAAGGAGATAAATAGAAATCAAAAGCAGGTATAGACTGTCCCCCATGCATTTCATTTTGAATTTGTTCCATTGAAATGCATCCTATTATGGAAGCTGTTTCTATACGCTTGGCAGGCCTGCTGGATCCGTGTCCCGCTCTAAACCCGTTTATTAAAATATAATCTAGTGGATGTTGCAAACATGTAAGAGACTTTGTGGGATAATAGTCTTTATCATGTACATGTATATAATTATTTTCTACATAATATTTTGATTGCTCTGATAAAAGACAATCGTCAACAAAAGGTTTTGTAGATTCACTGGCAAATTTCATCATCATGCCTGCGGGAGTATCCGCATTCATATTTGCATTTTCTCTTGTTACATCATTAGGAACAGCATTAACTATGTCCATATATATATCATATTGCTTTCTTCCCCTTGCAATATTTCTTTTATTTCTAAAAATTATATATTCCTTGGCTACATCTTTTCTTTGACTTGCCATAAGCTTCTTTTCAACCAAGTCCTGAATATCTTCTACAGAGATAGTTTCCTTAGTTTCATCTGTTATTTCCTGTGCAATTTGTTTTGCAATCCCTATATCTTGTCCCATGACAGTGTGGTTCATTGCCTTTAGAATGGCATCTGATATTTTGCTTTTGTCAAATTTTATGAGTCTTCCATCTCTCTTTATTACATTCATATAATAAAATACCTCCTTAAATTAATGCTTAAATAATTCCTTTTCATTTTCATAAAGTTTCTTTCCTAGGTACTTATATGCTTTAACTAAAAATGGTTCTTCTAATTCAGCTTTATCTAAAATTTCTTTATTAAGAAATATTGTTTCCTTTTTTCCTTCTGATAACACATGCCCTTTATTAAGCACATAAATATAATCACAAATTTCATATATAAAATTCATATCATGGCTCGAAACAACAATAGTCTTTTCTTCTTTATCAGCCAAATTTTCCAGTATGTTTTTCACATTTTCCTGTGACCTATAGTCTAGACCTGCTGTTGGTTCATCAAAAAATAAGAATTCAGGATTCATCGCCACAACACCTGCAATTGATACATTCTTCTTTTGACCGTAGCTTAAAAAATGCACTGGTTTATTTTGCAATGCAGTTATGTTTGTTTTTTCCATGGCATCATTGACTCTTTTCTGCACCTCATTTTCATCAATTTTAAGATTTCTAAGAGCAAATGCCACATCATCAAAAACATTTGAGAAAAATATTTGTTTATCTGGATCTTGAAATACTATACCTGCTTTTTTTCTAAGTTCAGATAATGTCTTACTATTATACTTTAGCTCTTTTTCATTGAAAATCACTCTACCTTTTGTGGGTTTTAAAAGGCCTAAAAATATCATGAACAAAGTAGACTTTCCAGAACCATTTGAACCTACTATTCCTATTTTTCTACCTTTTTTTAAATCTATATTAACTTCTTTAAGAGCTACAGTTTTATCCTCATAAATATATGTCACATTTTCAATTCTTAACATAATGCACCTGCTTTAAATTAATCTACATAAAAATTACCATCAAAATGCTTTATCTCCAATATTGATTCCATATCTTTAAATCTTATCATTATTCGTGTAAACAATATTTTAATCAAAATTGCCAATGAACTCATTGAATTTTTGTAACCATTGTATCCAAACCTTATTTTTTGGGCGGTATAAATTAAAATTGCTTCTTCAAAAAATATTCCAATAAACCTATATGTCAATACATATAGTTCAATAAATATTGTGGGTATCTTTATTTTTTTCATAACTTTTACCTGTTGACTACAAGGTGTGGTAAGTATGAGAAAATACATGCTCACCATAGCGCTAGATGCTCTTAAACCTAATATAAGTCCTTCTTTATATGAGCTTTCAGCTAATCCAATATATAAATTTAAGAATTGAAATTGTTTACAATATATAAAATCACTTGATTGTACAGTTTTAGAAAATCCGAAGGTAAACATAACAGTAAAAATGCTTATTAATAGATATATAGCTGGAGCCGCAATCATTTTAGCGTATGATTTACTTGGAATTCCTGCACCGAATATTGTTACTAAAATAATTCCTGCAATCATGGCACATAAAATATATATGTTTGAATTGACTATGGATAATATTATCAAAGCTAATGAAGCAGATGCCTTTATATAAGGGTTTGAATTGCAATATTTGTTTGTGTATGCAAATCTATCTATAATAAGCATTTTAATACCTTCTTTTTATTTATCATTTAAAACTTTTTGTTCTACTTCTCTTTTTCCTTTTACATAACCAATAAAATATCCTATGAATCCAGCTCCAATTGCTGCTTGTAATGAAAACAACAAACTTTCAATTTCTCCGCTGGCTGGTTCTATTAATGGACTGAACCATGGTTCATAATCAGGATTTATCTCTGTTATCGCTTCTTCTGCCTGTCCATCCGCACCGCTAAATTCTGCATCTTTTAAAACTAGCAAAGGTACAGCAGCTAATAAAACAACGACTAATATCAATAAAATATTTTTAGTTGATTTTTTCAAGTTCATATCCTCCTTCTTTTTGATAATTAACAATTAACTCATAGACTATTACTGTTAAAATTCCTTCTGCAATAGCAAGGGGAATTTGTGTTATAGCAAATATACTTAAGAATTTTGTCAATGAACCCATTACTCCGCTTACTGCATCAGGATGAGCTACAGCCAATTGAATGGATGTCACCACATATGTCAACAGATCTGCCAAAGCTGCCGCTAAAAATACAGCTACTTTTTTATTTGTTCCTTTTAATAGCTTATATATAAAAGTTGCTACAAAAGGCCCCACTATTGCCATGGAAAACACATTTGCTCCCAAAGTGCTTATACCTCCATGAGCTAGTAAAAGTGCCTGAAATAAAAGTACAATAAGCCCTGAAACTGCCATAGGCAATGGTCCGAATAATATTGCTCCTAACCCTGCTCCTGTTGGATGGGAAGTGCTTCCTGTTACTGAAGGCATTTTAAGAGCTGACAATATAAACATAAAAGCCGTTACTAATGCAAATAATAATTTTTGATTTGGATTTTCTTTAAATGTTTTAGATATTGTTCTTATACCCAAAATAATAAAAGGCAGACTAAAAACCGACCAAAACATTGCCCAACCTGCAGGCAAAAATCCTTCCATAATGTGCATGCCAAAAGCATAATTTGGCAATAATAGCATTACTGATATGAATGCCCCACTTAAAATAAATCTTTTTTTCATTGCTTCCTCCTTTTTATTTATACTGTACCCATAATTTATACAGCAAGAATCTCTTTTAACCTGTTAACGAATAAATTAATAGCCTTCTTGTTTTCACCTAGTCCTGTAAAAAACATATCTACATCTATACCATTAGATATAATTTTAGATTTTATTGAATCTTCTTCATATGAACCTATATCATTTAATGCATGGTCTCCTGAAACTATTAAAAATGGATAAAGATAAATCTTTTTATAATTTTTCACTTTTAATTCATCTATAATATCGTAAATATATGGACTTCCTTCAATATTGATAATATATAAATTACTAACATCGTTTCTTAATAATTTTTCAATTTGTTTATAATATTTATTGGATTGGTGATCTGAGCCGTGCCCTACCAAAATTACGGCTTCATCGTTATGAAGATCTGTTCTTATATATGATTTTATTACGTTAATTTCACCTTGACCCATTCGACTATCTAAAAATGTTCTGGCTACTTTAATTTCTTCAAAATCATTTTCATACTCATCTACCGCTTTTATAATTTTTTCATACTCAAACCCAGGTATTACATGTGTTACAGATACATAAATATGGGTATATTTATTTTCCTTCAATTTCTGCAAACAGCTCTTCATATTTTCTGTATCTATATTTTCTTCTCTTTTCATCTTTCTTCTTATAATTTCTGATGTGAATACTCTAAAGCAATCTATATTTTTAAATGTATTCTTAACTGCGTCTTCTATGGTTTCAATATACTTTTCTCTTGAATTTTTTATCGAACAACCAAAACTTGCAACGATTATCGCTTTCTTCATTTTTCCTTGCTCCCAATATTCAAATTATTTTATTATGCTGTTATTTTTCTAGGAATAAAATAAGGGCAATTATTTACTTTATCTTCATATATGTCTGCATCTATTTTAAAAATATTTTTAAGTAGGTTCTCACTGACTATTTCACAAGGCTCTCCATATTCCCATAGATCTCCGTTGTTAATTACAAGCATCTTATCTGAATACCTCGCTGCCTGATTTAAATCGTGCAACACCATAACAACGGTTATTCCTAAGGTTTTGTTTAACTCTTTCACTAGCTCCAACACTTCAAACTGATAACAAATATCAAGAAATGTTGTAGGTTCATCTAATAACAAAATCTTTGGCTTTTGCGCCAATGACATTGCAATCCAAGCTCTTTGTCTTTCTCCCCCCGATAACGTTACTACACATCTGTCTTTCATTTCAAGTAATCCTGTCTTTTCCAATGCCCATTCAATAATTTCTTTGTCTTCTTTACTCAACCTTTTTCCAAACTTTAGGTGTGGATATCTTCCATAAGACACCAGTTCTTCAACAGAAATATCTGAAGACACATCTTTTACCTGAGGTAAAACGGCAAGATTCCTAGCAATTTCTTTTGTATTTATTTGATTTATATTTACCTTATCAAGATAAATACTTCCTCCTTTTGGTTTTAAATAACGGCTGATAGTCTTAATAAGTGTGGATTTGCCAGAACCATTAGGACCTATAATCGTTGTTATTTCACCAGATTTAATATTAAAGCTAATATCATTAAGTATTTTTTTATCACCGTAGAAGACGTTTAATCCTTCAACTTTCAATTCCATTTTACTATTCCTTCTTCCTTCTTAATAAATACAAGAAAAATGGTGCTCCCAAAGCTGACATTATAATTCCTACTGGTATTTCCACAGGAGCAAACATAACTCTTGCCAAGGTATCACATAGAATAACAACTGCTGAACCTGTAAAAATAGTTGCTGGAATAAGAAATCTATAATCCGACCCTATTAACTGTCTTGTTATATGGGGAACAATAAGCCCTACAAATCCTAGTAATCCCACTACACTAACAGCTGCTCCCGCAAGTACTGAAGATATTATTATGAATAAAAATTTTGTTTTTTCTACATTTAAGCCCAGGCCTGTGGCTACTTCATCACCAAGCATGAGTATATTTAATTTGTTGGAAATAAGCAAAAGAAGTATTATTCCTACAATGGCATAAGGAAATATCATGTCCACATGCTTCCAGTTAGTTGCAGACAGACCTCCTACCATAAAACCTATAACTCCTGAAACCTTGTCTGGATAAAAAGTCATTATAGCATTATTGCCTGCACCTAACAGGGATGAAACTGCCACCCCTGCCAGTATAAGTCTAGTTGTTGCAACTCCCTGTTTCCAAGCCAAAAAATATATGAAAAGAGTAGCAGTAAGTGCTCCTATAAATGCACTCAAGGGGGCGAGAAAATAGTAGTCTGGAAAAAGGATCAAAATGATCAGTGTCATAAGCCCCGCACCCGAAGAGACCCCAATTATATTAGGACTTGCTAAAGGGTTCCTCATTATTCCTTGAAGAATGCTACCTGATAATGCTAAAGATGTTCCTACCAAGGATGCAGTAATAGTTCTAGGAAGTCTCACATTCATAATTATCTGATAGTTCACTGTAGCTTCTTCAAAGAATATGGCATTAACAATTTCTACAAAAGAAATTTTTACAGCTCCATTAACTATACTTATAAAAAAGCCTGTGATTGAAAAGCACATGCATGCTATTAAAATAGCACTTTTTTTAATTTTTTCATTTTGTTGATTCATTCCTGCCTCTGCTTATTAATTCTTATAATCTCCGTAAACTTCTGGATAAATCATTTTTGCTAATCCTTCATATGCTTCAGGATATCTATCATTAGGCTTGTACAAATATAAATCTTTTGAAAGAACTATGTATCTGCCTTCTTTAACTGCAGTAAGTGATGCCCATGCTGGATTGTCCAAAGCTTCAGATTTAAGTCTTTCAGTTATTTTCTCCAAATCACTTCCCATTGTTTGTACAAAAATGAAATCTGGATCTTCCTGTAATATTTTTTCAATACTGAATGTTTTTGTATCGTCTCCTATATCTGATGAATCAGAAATATTTACAACATTTAAATCCTTTATCATTTCTCCCACCATAGTGTTTGAATCTCTTACGGTAATACTTTTAGCAGTAGCAAACATTATTGCTGCTGTATAGTTTTTGTCTTCAGGTGCTTTTGCAACTATTTCATCAACTTTCTTTTGTATATCATTTACATGTTTCTCATATAAATCTTCTCTTCCAGTAATAGCTGTGAATATTCTCACTGTTTTGTAGTAATCTTCTAGCAAATCAATATCTGATTCAATTACCTGTATACCATTTTGTATTAGAGTAGGTATCATTTCTCTTTGAGCAGTATAGCTAATAGCAGCAATAACCAAATCAGGCTGTAAAGATAATATTTTTTCAAGACTTGGAGCTCCCATTTTACCCACAACTTCCGCTGACATGGCATTTTCCACTATTTTATCTTCAGACTCTTCAACCCTTCCTACAACAGTTCCTCCAGCTTGATCCCATATTTCTAAAAGAGAATTTTGCAATACAACTACTCTTTGTGGATTCTTTTTTATTATTATTTCTTCCCCATCCAAATTTTCGAAGGTAACATCTTCTTCATTGATTACTACCCCATAATCTCCATTGGTTTCCTCTTTCTTATCATCATTTTCAATTTTTATTTCTTCTCCAGAAGATGGACTTTCTTCTATAGTTTGATTATTGTTAGCTTCATTGCTACATCCCACCATCATCATTGCAACTATTGCAACTGTAAGTAATAATTTGAATGAATTTATTTTTTTCATTTCTTCCTCCATAAACTAATATTTTCTTTCATAACCTCTTTTAGTTATAATTTTATTATTTTTAATATAAGTTGAACTGTTGCCTATTATGACTATGCTCAACATGTCCACTGATTCATAATTGATGGTGTCTATAGTACATATTTGCACATTTTGTCCATCTCTCCCAGCATTTTTTACTATGCCTACAGGTGTTTTGCCTGTTTTGAATTTTTTTATTATTTCAAAAGCATTTTTCAAATAATCTGGTCTTCCTTTACTCCTTGGATTGTAAAGGCATATTACAAAATCACCCTCTGATGCAAATTCTACCCTTTTATATATTAAATCCAAAGGTGTTAGCAAATCACTTAAACTTATGTGGCAAAAATCATGCATTAAAGGAGCTCCTAAAACTGCCGCTGCAGCGGTGGAAGCTGTTACGCCACTGATGATTTTTACTTCTTCCTCTTCAGCCAATTCTAATACTAGTCCTGCCATGCCGTATACTCCTGCATCTCCTGAACTTATTATTGACACAGTCTTTCCAGTCTTTGAAATTTCTACAGCTTTTTTTACTCTGTCTATTTCCTGTTTCATTCCATTTGAAACAACTTGCTTTTCTTTAATCATGTCTTTAACTAAATCAATATATGTTTTGTAACCTACTATTGTATCTGACTTTTCAATTGCATGTATTGCTTCATATGTCATTGTTTCCTTGCCACCTGAGCCTATACCTACTACGTATATCATAATTATTTATAACTCCCATTTTTTATTTATTAATATTGTTGTAAAATAAGAAACGTCAGATTTTTTTATATCTTTAAGATTCTTATATATAACTTCTTCTTCCTTAGATGAATTACTCACTATTATAGAGAAATTTTCTAATTTTTCCTCAACTAGCATTTTTACTATTTCATCAAAATTATTGTAAACCTTCATTAAAACAATTGAATTTTCATTTTTAACATAATTTCTAATACTTTTAATATCCATAGTAGCAGGCAAAATTATTAATGGATCTTCTCCTTCCACTAAGGGAAAATTGTTATTAGAGGCAATATCCAAAAATGACGCTATACCTGGTATTGTTGTTACTTTAATTTTATCTTTAAGAATTCTTAATAGATAAATATATGTACTGTAAACCATTGGATCTCCAATAGTTATAAAACCAACATTTTTACCCCTTGACACATCACCAATTATTTCAGAGGAAATTTCATTCCAAGCTTTTTGTAGCTCTTCTGAATTGTAGTTCATGGGAAAATGTCTTCTTTTTACCATTGTTTTTTCATTTATATAATCTTTTACAATGTTGTGAGCAGTACTAAAATCATCTGTTTTTTTAGCTGTAGGTACATACAAAATATCCACCATGCCCAATACATCTATTGCTTTTTTTGTTACAGCCAAACTATCTCCTATACCTACTCCGATACCGTAAAACATAAATTTCTCCTTTATTTCATTATTTTTTATTCAATGTTGTACAATAAAGCATTGCATATAGCTGCAGCAATATTACTACCTCCTTTTCTGCCTTTTGCAACAATGTATTCCACTTCTTCTAAACTCATAATGAGTTCCTTTGATTCAACCACATTCACAAATCCTACAGGAACTCCTATTATAACATCTGGCTTAAATATCCTCTTTTTTATCATTTCATAAAGTTTTATTAAAGCTGTAGGCGCATTTCCTATGGCTAAAATTATAGGGCCTTGTATTTTGGATGCTTTCTCCATTGATACAACAGCTCTTGTTTCTCCACGTTTTTTAGCTTCTATTGCCACATCTTCCTCAGCCATAAAACAATGTATCTTAACTCCGTATTTATCAGCTACTTTTTTATTTATACCTGAATAAGCCATGTTAGTGTCTGTGACTATTGTTCCTCCCTCTTTTAAAACCTCTTTTGCTCTTTTCACAGCATTTTTTGAAAAACACATATTACTTAAATAATCAAAATCTGCTGATGTATGTATAACTCTTTTTACTATAGGCTCTATTTCTTTCTCAAGATATATATCTCCCATTTCTTCCTGTATTATTTCAAAGCTCCTCTTTTCAATATTATGAGGTTCTATATATTTAATATTATCCATTTCTTCTCCTTTTTTTAGGTCCTTCACTAGGCTTAATGATGACAAATATAATCAGAATTCTGGCTTATCTAAAATTCCACTTCATAATCATCAATGGCAGCTGCTACTGTAATGGAATTAACAACAGTTTTATTAATTATCAATTTCTTTGATATACTTCCCATAATAGCGGCTCTTTCACATACAGTATCAACACCTACTACCTTTTTTACAAATTCAGATTTTGAAAAATCTCCTTGTATTTTTATAAGTTCATCTTTTGAATATGTATAAAAAGGAACTTTAAAAATCTCTGCAGTTTTTTTAATTCCTTCTTCTTCTTTTTTCAAATCAATTGAATTTATAGATTTAATAGCAAAATGAGAAATATTATAACTACTTAAAACTTCCTTGATGGCAGTATAAATGTGGATAAAATCAGTTCCTTTTTTGCAACCCACACCTACAGATACAATTTTTGGAATTAAATTCAATGTATTTTTAAAAGGAGATCTTTTTGAATCTAAACTAATACATATTCCTATTTCTTTTTCATCTAAATCTATTTCCAAAGGAAGACTCCCATTCACAATAAAATCCGATTCAAAACCTATTTTCTTATTTTCCAATATGTCTGCAGCAATATCTCTGGCTGTTTTTAAACTCATTATGTGAAGATTCTTGCTATGTGCCCATTCATCAACGGCTAATTTTCCATTTACATCTGTAGCAGTAGTAATAACAGGATTGCCACCTACGATTTCTGCAATTTTTATTGTAAGCTTATTGGCTCCACCAATATGTCCGCTTAAAAGGGATATGACATTGATTCCTCTATCATCCATACATATGATCGCAGGGTCGTTTTTTTTGCTTCTTAGGTAAGGAGCTATAGACCTTACAGCTATGCCAGCGGAACCTACAAAAATTATGCCGTCTACATTTTTAAAGGATTTTTCTACAGATTTATACAAATTTTCTTCACGAAATTTAACCTGATTTCCATACTTTAAATATTTTTCAGGTACATAGGCGTTAACTTCATTATCATTTAAGTTTTCAATCAATTTATCACATAATTTTGCTCCGTTACCTGAAAATGCATATATATCAATTTTCATTTTTTACCTAATCCTTATCTTTGTTTTCTGTTTCATATAATCCGATTCCTTTTCCACTAATTATGTAAATAGGATTTTGTCCCATCATTAGGTCATATTTTCCTACCTTTTTTGATTTAGCTACAGAAACACTTACAATTTCCACATCTTTAAACTTATATTTCTCCATACAATTTATTGCTTCATTCAAGCTTTGCAAAGTGATTGTATTAATTACTACATTTACCTGAGGATTCTTTTTTAAAACAAGGTTAAGTATATCATCCATGTTCCCGCTACTTCCTCCTATGAAACATGCATCTGGATTTGGAAGATTTTTTAAGGTTTCTGGAGCTGTACCTTTTATAATTTCTATATTGTATGTTTTAAACTTTTCTATATTCTTTTCTATTAAAGCTACGGCCTCCACATCTTTTTCTATAGCATACAACGTCCCTTGGGATAGTTTTAATGCAGCTTCCACTGATACAGAGCCTGTACCAGCACCTATGTCGTAAACTGTATAATCAGATTTCAAATTAAGCTTGCCTATGGAAATAGTCCTCACTTCTGATTTTGTCATAGGAGATTTCCCTGTTATAAACTCTTCATCTCTTATTGAACTATGTGCTTCATCCACAGATATGCAGTAATCATTATGTACAATCATTACTGCAAGACCTTCAAATTTTATTTTTGCAATAACAGATGCTTTATCTTCTACTATCCTTTCATTATCATAGGATAAATTTTCACCCACGCTGACTTTTAAATTTCCAAGTCCTTTGTTTGTGAGAATTTCACATATTTTATCAGGACCAAAATCACGGCTTGTAAGCATAAATATTTTTTTATTAAAAATTACATTAGAAACAATGTTTAAATTTCTACCGTGTGCGCTAACATATTTAATATTGTCCCAGGATAAATTCAATTTTGATGTAAAATACTGCAAAGAACTGACTGCAGGAATATTTTCAATTTTAATACTATCGTTTTTTTTCAATAGTTCGGTAAGCTTTTTAGATAAACTGTAAAAACCTGAGTCTCCAGAAACCAATATCCCATAAACTTTAAAGTTTCCATGATTTATATATTCACAAATATCTTCAGCATTTGAGCTTTCATATATTTTCTTGTTTAAACTCTGAAAATCCATAAGCATTCTTTTTGCGCCAATTAAGCAATCACAATTTTCTATCGCTTCCAATGCTTTTTTATGTATGTAATCTAAACTTCCTATCCCTAGTCCAATAATCGAAACCTTCTTCATATATTTCCTCTTACTATTTGTTTAAAATTTTCCAATGTAATGCCTTCTTCTTCGGGCTTTTTCAATACAAAACATTCTATATTTGTTCTATTGCACGCTTTAACTTTTTCTTCAAAACCACCTGAGGATGCACTTTCTTTTGTTATAAGAAATTTGGCATCAATAAAATGTATCATTGCCACATTAAGATCCTCGCTGAAGGGTCCCTGCATGCATATAATATTTTTGTTAGAATATCCAAGCTCTAAAGCCCTTTTCAATGAGCTTTCCATGGGGAGAATCCTTACATAAATTCTATTTTCATAATTATTAACATTTGTAAACTTATCTAAATCTTTGCTACCTGTAGTTAGTAATATATTTCCTTCACTTTGATTCAAATAAGAAACAATATCTTCAATGTTGTTGAAATATGTGCATTCATCGTACTTTTCTATTTCTCTTACTATTCTGTAATACTTAATATTGCAGCACTCTGAAGCTCCCTTAATATTTTGTGAAACAATTTTTGCAAAAGGATGGGTTGCATCAACAACAAAGTCAAAAATGTTTTTATTAAATAATTCAATCATATGTTTTTTGTCCAGTCTTTTTTGATGGACATTTATATTTAATTTTTTAACAAATTGTTCGCCGTAATCAGTAGCTAAAATCAGATCAACTTTAACATGATATTTACTGAAAAATTCAGATAGCAATCGTCCTTCTGTGGTTCCTCCAAATATACACACATGCATTATTTTATTCCCTCTCTGAACTCATGAGTAAATTTAGGGTTGTACAATTCACTTCTTTCATAATTATTCCCGAGGAAATTGCCAACTAATATTAATGCTGTTTTATTTATATTGTTATCTGTCATAGTTTGATGAAGAGTTTCAATTGTGCACCTGAATATTTTCTCTTCAGGCCATGTTGCTTTATAAACTACTGCAACAGGGGTATCCTTCTCATAACCCCCTTCAATTAATTCTTTTGACAATTCTTCTGTTAAGCTAGAGCTTAAAAATAAAACCATAGTAGATTTATGTGATGCAAATGAGCGTATGCTTTCTCTTTCAGGAACAGATGTTCTTCCTTCCATACGAGTTATAATGACAGATTGGCTTACATTAGGCAATGTATATTCAGCATTTAAGGATGCTGCCGCACCACAGAATGAACTGACACCAGGCACAACATCATATGAAATATTCAGTGATTCTAAAATATCTATTTGTTCCCTTATTGCACCGTAAATGCTAGAATCCCCAGTATGTAACCTAACTGTCATTTTATTTTCTTTTTCAGCTTTTTTAATAACTTCTATTACTTCCTCTAATGTCATATGAGCACTGTTATGAATTTCTGCTCCATTTTTTGCATATTTTAATAATTCTTCATTGACTAAGGATCCTGCATAAATTATTACATCTGCTTCTGATAAATATTTATGTCCCCTCATTGTAATCAAATCTTTGGCCCCTGGACCTGCTCCTACAAAATGTACCATTCTAATCTCCTTGTTTGTTTAATATTCCATAATTATTTGAATAAATTATTAATTTAATTTTAATTTTGTTGTCCACTCTTTTATTTATATAATAGAATGCCCTTTCACTTATTTTTTCTATAACATTTTCAAACAATTTCTCTCTATTTAATATATCAAGTACCTGTTCCGTAGTAACACTCTCTAATATTTCAGCAATTATTTTTCTTCTTGCTCCATATAATCCTGCATAGCAAGCAAACATCTCCATTCTGAAATCTCCCATATGAGAATGAGTGTTCATCATACCTCCAGCCACCTTAACCATCTTGCCTATATGTCCCACAATTAATATTTCCTTGTAATTAAGCTCCAGTGCAAAATCCAGAATTTCTCCAAGATAATTGCTAAATTTCAGACTATTTTCACCTCGTATACCTAATGTACTATCAATAAAATTCTCTGCATAGTTACCTGGAAAAGCTAAAAGGGTATTAAATCCTTTTTCTTTTATTACTTGCATTTCAACCTTCAGGCTGTCTATTAGTGCCTTTTCGCTCATAGGTTCCACTATGCCTGTAGTTCCTATAATTGATATTCCTCCCACAATACCCAGTTGAGGATTGAAGGTTTTTTTTGCAACTTCTTCTCCTTCAGGCACTGATATAACAATGTTTACTCCACCTTTATAACCATATGAATCACATATTTTTCGAACATTTTCAGTTATCATCTTTCTTGGAACTGAATTAATGGCGGGCTCTCCTACTTTACAATCAAGTCCCTTTTGGGTAACACGACCTACGCCTTTTCCTCCCTCAATGTGTATTTCACCAGAATCATCAAAATTTACATCTGCATAAATTAATATACCGTCTGTTGAGTCAGGGTCATCACCGCTATCTTTTTGAACACAGCATCTCACTCCATGGGTATTAAAAGATGGTTCTCTGATATTAATTATTAGGATTTCGCCACGTGGTAATTTTACTGAAATATTTTCCACAGCTTTTCCTGTAAATAACATTAATACACCAGCCGTTGCAGCCGCTGCTGCACATGTACCTGTGGTAAAACCGCATCTCAATTTCTTTCCGTTTTTAACCATATATCTTTCCATATTAAGACCTCTTCAAAATAGGTTAAGCTTATTAATTTCGTTAAATAAGGATAAAAAAAACTTCCGTTATTACGGAAGTTTTTTAATATTTATAATATAAAATAATTTACACAATTAATATTTTTAGATAATCCTCCCGAAAATCTACAAACGAATATTTCGGCAGGTCTCCTGACTTTCAGTTCATCTAACACTCACCTTCCCATGCATAGCACAGTGGCATTGAATATTATCACCTTTCACAGTAGCGGGGGCTGTAACAGCTTTTACTGTTTTCCCATTTAAAACAAATGTTACCAAAACATTAATATTAAATTTGTCTCAATTATATCTTATGATTTTTAGATTGTCAATAATGTTTTTTTATACTTCATTCACCACAAACAAATAAACAAAAGGAACTCCTCGCTACCTTCTCTTTAACACCGTCTTTAATTTTTTAGTCTCTTCTGCTGAAGCTTGCAACGATTCTAAGTACATATATGAATATGTTAATAAAATCAAGAAATAAGTTTAATGCTAACATTGGTACATCATCTTCAGTAAATGCACCACTTCTTATAATAGAAATGTCATATAAAACATAACCGCTGAATATCATTATACCTAGCCAAGCTAATGCAAGATGATAAACCTCTGATCTAATAAAAAAACCAACAAGACTGATTAATAACATAGCTATTAATCCAACGAATAATGTGCTTCCCAAAAATGAAAAATCTCTTTTTGTTTTTGATGAATAAAGTGCCAACGCTCCAAATATTGCAGTAGTTATTCCCAGGGAAATAAGAACCATTTCAGATCCAATATATGATATATAATATAATATTGTTGGATATGTACTTATACCCATCAAAAATGCTACTGCAAAGCAAGTTAATCTTGAATAATTCCTATTTTCTCTTCTTCTAGTAACAGCCGCCACTATAAGAACAATTATTGAGCCAATAGCTGCAAGAAATGCAAATTGTGGCGGTACAAACATCCTTCCCAAAATCATTCCTACTGTACATAAGAGCAGCAATATAAAAAATTCTGACAAAACCTTACCAATAAGGTTTCTGTTATATGTTTCATTATAATAATATCTTTCCACTAGAATCCTCCTCCATTACTTTAATATCATAAATTAAATTAATTATATATTATTATAAAATTAATTTCTTAAACTAAGTTTAATTAAATTTAGAGATCCTTCACTATCGTTCAGGATGACAAAATATTTTAATAATTTACATCTGTTATTATTCCGCTGCAATATTTCCATTTTAGAATTCTTGTAACAGATTCATCAATTCTTTCTTCTGAAATTATTCCTTCATTTACTGCATTTAATAATGTATTATAACTTGTTTCAAAATCTGTTACTATAAGCATATCATTCCCCGCTTCCACAGCTAATATTTCCGGTTTTTTATCGGTATTTAACTCTGTTATAGCACCCATAGATAAATCATCAGTAATTATAATTCCATGGAAATTAAGATCATTTCTTAAAATGTCAATTATCTTTTTAGATAAGGAAGCTGGCAGGCCAGGATCAATATCTTCAACAATATTATGTGATACAAGAATACTTTCAATACCTGATTCGATACCTGCTTTAAAAGGCAAAAAATCATTATTTACAAAGCTTTCATACGGTCTTGTATCATATGCTGAACCCGTATGGGTATCTATATTGTTTCCGTATCCAGGAAAGTGTTTCAACGTTCCAGAAATTTTACTTTCCCTCATAGTATTTACAACAACATTTATATATTGTGATGTTTCTTCTGCATCTTTACCAAAAGATCTGTTATATATAAAATCGGTTTCATTAACAGAAATATCTGCAACTGGGGCTAAATTTAGATTAATTCCTAATTCCAATAGAAGTTTTGATTTCTTAATTGTATCATTTCGAATTTCTTCAAAACCGCCTAGTTTATATAATTCTTGAGGTGATTTAAATTTTTCATAAGATAATAGAGGATTAGAACTTACTCTTACAACTTCTCCCCCTTCTTCATCTACTCCTATAATCATAGGAATTTTACTTTTAGCTTGAAATCCACTAATATTTTCTATAACCTGCTCCTTAGTTTTTTCAGCAAAATCTCTACCAAACATAATAAATCCGCCAGGTTTCATAGATAAATAAAAATTCACCTGATCTTCTAATGGACATCTAACTAAAAATAATTGACCTATTTTTTCTTCTATAGTTATTTTATTTAAAATTTCTTGTACTTTGTCTTCAATTTTATCTGTTTCTTGTTTTTCGTCTAATTCTTCATCTTTTTTATCATCTATTATTTTATCCCCATCATTATTTTCTTCAATATTTTCATCTGTTTTGGGAGGCTCCTTATCAATTTTACTACATCCCATTAACAATAATAATGTGATAAATATTAGTATTCTTTTCATTGTAACTCCTATTATCCAATACAATATTTATAAAACTATTTTGCATGATACAACAATATTTATTCTTAAACTTTATTAAATCTATAACATGATAAGTAAATATTAAGTTTAATAACATATTAAGTCTATTCAATATATCCTCATGTTCTATCTTCTATAAAGTCCTACAGTTCTGGTTCCAAATAAAAAAATTTCTAACCCTCTAATAACCAATATAGCTCCAATTATAAATTTAACAAGCATTTCATTTTCTATATGTACTATTGTAAAGTTTAAGATAATTACAAGTAATAATATAGGCAGCACAGACAATGAAACTTCTTCTAATTATTTTAAAAGTACATACAAATAACCACTCCCCTTCTTTATGTTAAATATTATATATATGATATATAATATTTACATCAAATGTCAATATTTTTATACTATTCCTATAATAAAAATAATAATTAAAAATATTCTCAAATATTAATTGAAAATTCTTTATTCTATAGTTATAATAAACCTTTGGAGATAAATTTGGAGGTAAAAATGCACAAAATAAAAACACACAATTTTTCTAATAAATTTACTTTGGATAAAGAATTTTATAAAATAATGCTAAAATTATCATTACCAATTATGATACAAAATCTCATATCTTCTCTAATAAATATGGTAGATACAATAATGGTGGGGAAATTAGGAGAAGTGGAAATTGCCGCTGTTGGTATAGCAAATCAATATTTTTTTCTATTTAATATGATATTAGTAGGTTTATGCGGTGGTTGCAGCGTATTTTTTTCTCAATTTTGGGGTAAAAAAGATACTGAAAGCATTAATAAAGTAGTAGGTATGGGTTTAGTATCCGTTGCATTATTTTCAATTATTTTTATGATTGGAGGTTTTATATTTCCTGAAAAAATAATTTCACTATTTAATAAAGATCCTTTAGTTATAGATTTTGGAGCACGATACTTATCAATAGTAGCAATTAGCTATATTTTCACTGGAATTACTTTTGTATATAGTTATGCATTGCGCTCTACTGGTAACACTGTTCAACCATTGGTTGTAAGTATCGTTTCTTTGTTAATAAATGTATTTTTTAATTATATGCTTATATTTGGCAAATTTGGTGCTCCAGCATTAGGAGTATCTGGTGCTGCAGTAGCAACAGTAATTGCAAGAGTAGCAGAAACCATAATACTAATATTTTTAATATATAAAAGCAAAGATGTGCTTGCTGCATCTATAAAAGAATTAACTGATTTTAATTTTGAATTCGTTAAGAAATCTTATAAAGTAATTTTCCCAGTAATTTTAAATGATATTTGCTGGGGACTTGCAAGCCTAGTTTATGCGGCTGTTTACGGTCGTATTGGCACACAAGCCGTCGCTGCCGTTCAAATATGCAACACAGTCAATAATTTATTTATGGTTGTGGGATACGGGTTATCTAGTTCGTCTGCTATTATGATTGGTAACAGTATCGGGGAAGGTAAAGAACATCAGGGTGTTGATTATGCTAAAAAGTTTATGATAATATCAATAGTGACAAGTGTATTTTTAGGCTTGCTTCTTTCAATATCATCACCATTGATTTTAAATATGTTTAATATATCAACTGAAGTAAGAAGTAGTGCTCAAGCTATTCTCTATATTATTTCATTCATATTCTTCATTAGAATTTCTGGATTGGTAATAATTGTAGGCATATTGCGTGGAGGAGGAGATGCAAGCAGTGCATTTATTATTGAAGGGTTTACAATGTGGTTTATTGGAGTTCCTTTAATGATTATAGGTGCCTTTGTATTCAAATTCCCGGTTCATATAGTTTACGCTTTAGCCATCTTTGAAGAATTAGCTAAATGCATATTAGGTTTAATGCGTATTAAATCTGGCAAATGGATTAAAAATTTAACTGCATAAAACATCAGCAACATTCAGGAAACGGATCTTAAATTCAAGGTCCGTTCCCAGAATTATAATAACAACTTGTTCAAAAAAATATGATTTTAGAATAGCGCTTAACGTATAGAAAGAGTGATACAATGATATATAATATAAAAAACAATAAGAAAGATATTTCATTATCCGAGCTTCTACAACAAAATAATATTGATTTTAAACTCCCATGTGGCGGTAACCATACTTGCGGAAAATGCAAGATAAAAGTATCTGGTGAATTATCAAGCATATCCAAAGAAGAAAAAAATTTTTTAACTAAAAGTGAAATTGAAAATGGTTATAGAATGATTTGTTTTACAAAAGCAAGTTCTGATATTGTAGTAGAAACAGAAAATGCAAAACTAAATCAAATTCTGGAAAAAGGTATTATGGATAATTTTATCCTTGATTCTCTGTTGTTAGATACTGAATATGGAATAGCTATAGATATAGGAACAACTACAGTTGTAGCTTGCTTATTCAAAGGAAACAATAAGGAATGTATTGCTGTTAAAAGCCAGCTAAATATGCAAAAAATTTATGGAGCTGATGTAATATCAAGAATTAACTATTCTATATCTAATTCTGTTACACAGGTTAATCAAACTATAATTAATCAAGTAAATGATATGATTAAACTTTTGGTTAATGGAACAGGTATACCTCAAAACTCTATAAAACAACTTGTTGTTACTGGTAATACAACAATGCTACATTTTTTTGCTAACCTAGATCCTAAAGATATTGCATTTTATCCTTTTATTCCTAAAAGCTTATTTGGTATGTATATGGAAAATACAATGGGCTTGAATATTACACTTGATTGTAAAATTTATATACCCCCATGTATAAGTGCATACGTTGGAGCTGATTTATTATGTTGTATTCTATCAAGTGATATGATACATAACGGTGATATTTCTTTTATAGTTGATATTGGAACGAACGGTGAAATGGCGTTATATAAAAATGGTCAATTAAACTGTTGTTCTACCGCTGCTGGACCAGCTTTTGAAGGTGCTAATTTAATGCATGGCTCTCCAGCTGTTGAAGGGGCAATTTATAAAGTTTATTATGATGAAAATACTTCTTCAATAGAATATAAAACAATAAATGATGCACCTGCTATTGGCATATGTGGTTCTGGTATAATAGATGCATTAGCAGTATTGCTAAAATTAAATGTAATTGACAATACGGGAAGATTTTTAAAGGAAGGCAACCCTTTTACTAAAAATATAATTATTAACGAAAACAATGAAACATGTTTTCAATTTGATAATTCTAATATATATATTTCTCAAAAGGATATAAGACAAATTCAATTAGCAAAAGGAGCCATTGCTGCTGGTATAGAAACATTATTATTAGAAAATAATATTAAATCAAATGAAATACAGACTTTTTATATTTGTGGTGGCTTCGGTACCTATTTAGATTTGAATTCAGCTGAAACAATAGGTCTTATACCTGAAAATATTGTTGATAAAGTCAAAGTAATTGGAAATGGCGCTATTGCTGGAGCCTCTCGAATATTATTAAATAAAAATAGTATTGGTGAATTGGATTTAATTAATAGTAAGTGTAGTTATATAGAACTTTCAACAAGTGAAATTTTTATGAATAAATATATTGAAAAAATGAACTTTTAAAGAAATGGTATAATTGAATTCTATTGAAGTAATGACCCAATTTAAATTTGGCTACTTCTCTATAAGAAAAAAGCTGAACAACAAATCTCCATTCTCGTTGTTCAGCTCGCTTCTTATGCCCACTTATCAGTGGTATTTACCTAATTTCAACCATTATTTAATTACACATTAACATATTTTCCATCAACTTTTACATTGATTTCTGGAGCTATTTTTTTCATATATACAGCTAATTTATACATATATTCATTGGTTGGTGACTCAATGTTTTTTAGTTCATAGTTTCTTCCAAGCTTTTTATATGTGTCTGTTCCCAGGCGGTGATATTTAAGCAACTCTATTTCTTCAAGTTTAAATAAGTTTTTGCAAAATAGAGCCACTTCTGTTAAATTATTTTCCTCATCATTTATTGAAGGTATAATTGGCACCCTCACATGAATTTTAAAATTACAATCAGATTTGTCAGCTCGTTTAATATTATCTAATATAATGTTATTGTCACTGCCCACCCATTTTTTATGTTCTTCACTATTCATATGCTTTATATCTACAAACAAATGGTCAAGATATGGCAATACTTTCTCAATATTTTCATAATTTGAATAAAAGCTTGTTTCTATAGCTGTATTTATACCATTTCTTTTACATTCCTTTAATATGTTTGCTGCGAAATCAGGTTGGGATAAAACCTCTCCCCCGCTTAATGTCATGCCTCCATCTGAATGAAAATAAAATACACTGTCTTTCATTATTTCTTTTACTACTTCTTCAACAGTCATTTCCATTCCATATTTAATTACTTTGCTGCCTGAATGGCCATTTTCCACTTGAAATGATTGTGATTCAGGCGTAGAACACCACTTGCAATTTAAAGGACAGCCTTTTAAAAAAACAACTGTCCTAAGGCCTGGTCCATCATGAATGGATGACTTTTCTATTCTTAGTACCATTCCCTTATCGATTGCTTTATTAGAAATACCCAAATTATCATTCATAAAATTATCCAATCCCTTAATTTCATTAGTCATATATTAATTATACCCTTTGCTGAACAGTTCTTCCGATTATTTCGTCTTGCACGTCTTTACCAAGCTCTACAAAGTAAGCAGTATAACCTGCAACTCTTACTAACAAACCTTTATAATTTTCTGGATTTTTTTGCGCTTTTAACAATTTTTTCTGGTCAATAACATTAAATTGAATATGATACACACCAAGGGTGCACATGCTCTTAAGAAGTGCCATCATCTGTTTTATTCCATTATCTGTGGATAGCATTTCAGGCTCAACTTTCATATTTAATAAAGTTCCTTGAACAAAACGTCCATGTGGTATATGAGATACAGACTTTAATACTGAAGTAGGCCCGTTTAAATCTGTTCCACCATTTGGGCTAACTCCATCAGCTAATGGTTTCCATGCTTTTCTTCCAGAAGGTAGAGCTCCTACCTCAAGTCCAAATGGTGTATTTCCTGAAACAGGCAATATGCCAGGTGTCATTTTACCAAATTTGCTGCTGTACTTTTCAATTTCATCTGCTATGAAAGTATACATTTCATCTGCAATCCAATCTATACTTTCATCATCATTTCCAAATTTAGGTGCTTCTGTGCAAAGTTCATGTATTCTTTCGTAACCTTCAAAATTACATTCAAGGGCTTTTGTTAATTCTTCCATCGTTGCAGTTTTATTATCGTATACGATATTTTTAACAGCTGCAATACTATTTATTAAATCAGCTATTCCTATTAAAATAATCCCATTTCCTGCATTATATTTAGCTCCTCCCCATGCATAATCCTTGGCATTTTTGATACATTCTTTAAATGTCAAAGACAGTGCTGGAACTGGTCTGTCCATACATACTTCATCAATTACATGGCTTCCTTTTACAACTGCTCTTACAGAGTATCTTATTTGCTCTTTTATAGATTCCATAAAATCATCAAAAGTATTAAATCCAAGAGGATTTCCAGTTCTTACAGAAATATAATCGCCGCTCTTTCTGTTTTTACCGTCTGAAAGGGCTAATTCTACTATACCACCTAAATTTATATCTGCTAAAGCTGTATAATGTCTCAGTCTGCCTTCTAGATTTGTTTCAACGCAACCACATGGGTTCCAATTATATGCTTCTCTCAATGGTATTCCCTTATTCATTAGCATCATAATTCCAACCTCATCATTATGGAATGCTGGGAAGCCTGTTCCGAGGCTTATTAATTCAACAACCTTTTTTAAAAATGAATCTGGATTCTTTCCTTGATTATATCTAACGGATAAAGATGGTTGATACAATTGAACATCTATCGTTGCCTGTAAAATTAAATATGATAAGTCATTAACTGCATTTCTTCCGTTTTCATCAACTCCGCCAACACATACATTTTGGAACATTGGATATCCAGCTGCATATTCTGCTGTAATTGCATCTTGGAAAAGACAAGTTTCACTGAATTTTATCCATAAGCAATCCAGCAATTCTTGAACTTCTTCATTTGTTATGCGTCCTGCTTCTATATCAGCTTTATAGAATGGATATAAATATTGATCCATTCGTCCTGGATTATAACTTGCTGCATTTTGTTCCATAATTATACTTATTTGATAAATATATAATGATTGCAATGCTTCTCTAAATGTACGAGCAGGATTTTCAGGAACATGTCTGCATATACTAGCAATTTCTAATAGTTCATTTTTTCTAACAGGATTTGTTTCTAATTCTGCTAATCTTTCTGCTTCATCTGCGTATCTGTTAGATAATATTTTTATACCATCTGCTACTATTAACATTGCATCTAAATAGTAAATCTTTTCATAATCTCCAGGCACAGTAATATCTAGTTGAGATTTTCTTTCCTCTATATTTTTTACAATTCCTGATAAGCCTTCAGTTATAATCTGTTCATAACCTGCTGTTGTTTCTCCCCAGCCTCTTACAGCTTTTCTATTAATATAAACCATTCCACTATCTCTTAAAACTCTAGTATCTTCGGGAATTTGAGCAAGCCATGCTTCATAAGTGGATCTTCCTCTCCAATATGGACGTATTTCTTCAACAAATACTTTTCTATCTTCCTCAGTCAAATGAAATGGATCGTATTTTCTATCATTTATCGTATCTAATTCTTCATCTAAAACAGACCAACATGTATCAGCACATAAAATACCTCCTCGCATTTTGCTTCCTGGACAGCCTACAATTAGTTCGTCATCCCAAATTTTAATGGTTTTTTCCATGCATTGTTTTCTAAAAGCTTCAGCCTTTTTAACTACCAAAGGTTTTCCCTCATTTTCTTTAAAACTTTTAGTTAATATCCTTGCATTTTCTAAATCCATCTCTGGTTTTGTTTCAACTACTCTTTTTTTCATTTTAGAAATTCGATCTAAATATTTTGCATTTTTTAAATTATCTTTCAACAAACTCACATCTCCCTTATAAAAATTTATTAAAAATACTATAGCTTTTATAATATGTTGTTGCATTTAACTTATTAGTATGTTATAATTCTTTTAGTTGTATCCAAATATTCTTATTGTATCCATGTTATCATATTATTAATTTATTGTCAATAACTAATACTATTTTCATAATATTTTTTCTTATATTTATTAAAAAATTAAATATAAGAATCATGCTGAGGTAAGTTATAAATTGTATTAAAATATTAAATAAGGAATAATTGGAGGAAAAAATGTTAAGTAAAAAAACCGAGTCCCTTTCTGATTTAGCATATAATCATATTAAAGAGAATATATTAAATTTAAAATATTCACCAGGTTCTATTCTCACCGAATCTGGATTAGCAGCTGAATTAAATATGAGTAGAATGCCTATTCGTACAGCTGTAATAGCTTTAGAAAATGAAGGATTATTAATATCTGAACATTATAAATCCATAAAAGTAAAAGAAATTACAGAGAAAGATATATTAGAAATTTATCAGTTAAGAGAACTTTTGGAAGTTAATGCATTGAAAATGATATTTGAGTTGAAAAAAACTTATGAATATTCTTATCGAATAGAAGAAAAAACTGTGCGTATGAGAGCTGCACAAAATGACTTTTATAAATGGGAAAAAGCTGATACTGAACTGCATATGGAAATTGTAAGTATTTATGAAAATGAAAGAATAAATCGTATCTATAATAACAATCAAGATGAGCTTGTCCGAATTGGAATTCTAAGTAAAAAAAGCAAAGATCATGTAGAACATATCAACAAAAGACTAGATAAGTTTGTTGAATGTATACGTAATAATATATATGATGAAGCTTTAGAAATATTGATGATTGATCACATAACATCGGGAAAAGATATGGCACTAAAACAAATAGGAAAAAAGTAACTCCTTCTTAGGATAATATGAATGAATTTGTAAAAAACTAAGGAGGAGTAATCCTCCTTATTCTATTCTTCATAACAAATAATAGGAATTCCCTCTTCTATATTTTCAAAAATTCTTTTAGCTAGATAGAATGGTGCATTTACACATCCACGGCTCCCATTTGTCTTATATATTTCCCCTCCAAAAGAATATCTCCAAGTTGCATCATGTATTCCTATGCTTCCGTAAAAAGGCATCCAATAAGAAACTTTAACCTCGTAACTTTCACCCTTCAATGTTGCATTATTTTGTCTATAATTAAGCATATATGTACCAGTTACTGTAGAATTTCCTTTATTAGGATTTCCTGTAACCACAGAGCCGTGAGTTATCAGCTTTCCATTTTTATAAAACCATATATGTTGTTTTGTAATATTAATTTCAACATAGGTACTACCAATATCATTTATGTCTCTGGAATAAGCTTTTTGAGCATATAATGGCTCTTTAATTATTGTTGCACCATTTTTTATATTATCTAATAACGCCAAAGTTTCACCAAACAAATTAATTTTCCAACCATAGAGACCACCTTTCACCTTCACAATTTTTCCTGTAGATGTTTTGAAATTTCTCTCTATACCAACTGTATCATATTTATTGCTCAAACCTAGAACATATTTTACAGCTGTTTTTTCATCTATTATTATGTCTAAATTTTCATCAACGCTTATCCATTTATTTATTATTTGCCCGTCTAGTATTTCGTATTTAATTCCAAATAAATACGTAATTTTTGATTTAACATATTTATTAAGTAAATTCAAAACTTTAATTGTTTTATCAGAAAAAAGAGTATATTTGGGATTAGGATTCATATAGCACTTATTATTATATAAATCTAATTTTGCATCACCATTTAATATACAAATACTTATTTCTTTAATTAATTTATCTTTATTAATTTTATTGCCATATATTTCTTTCACCGCTTCATATAAACCGTTAGTATACTTAAATGACACATTTTTAGGCTCAATTATTTCTTTATTTAAACATTTTAATTTATTTATTCTATTGTTAAAACTATTATTCTTAATAACATATAAATCTTTAATAAAATATTCTTGAACCTTGGTTAGAGATTTAATCCATTTAAAAGGATTTTGCTTGTATGATATATTTAAAGAATTCTTTTCATTATATTTTAATCCTATTTCTTTACCATATATTTTTTCTGTTTCTCCACTTTTTTCTATTATCTGCAATTCATAATCATTAATAAAATCTTTTATTATAGCGTTAAAATCAGCATATGATTCCAATGAAACATCTACACCATTTATTACAGTATTCATAAAAAAATGATTTGAAAAATATATGGATAGAATTAAATATATGGATAGAATTACACCTATTAAAACAATTATATTTCTATTAAGATTTCTCATTTCTTTACCCTTCTAATAAAAACATACTAATTCATAATATGCTTTTACTTTAGATATTAAAACCTTTTATATATAGTTTTTTCCACGAGTTCTTGGAAATAATAATCGGAATTAAACAACCTTTTTCTATTTATAAAGTATAAGTAAGCATATCAAAAATTATAAATATATATTGACAACTATCTATATGAATCATATAATAATATCGATAGTTATCAATATATTAAATTTTAAGGGGACTAAAAATGATTGTATTTAATTGGCTAAACAGACAGCTGCTT
>JAQVWY010000122.1 GCA_028709465.1 Tissierellia bacterium
ATGCCAAACAAGGATAAGTACTTAAGTGCTAAATTAGTTGATAATACAGGTAGTGTTGACGTGCTTTTACAAATGACTTCACTAAAACCAAATCAATTAAGTATGGAACGCAATCACAATGTTGTTGCGCTTTATAACAACAATGAACCTGTATATGTTGTTCGTTTTAGTACATTGGATTAAGTGAATAGCTACTTTGTTTATATTTGTATTTGTATTCTGTATTGTATTTAGTATTAAATTTCAATTTGTAGTTGAACTATTACGCATTATTAATATTTAGCGTCGCATCAGTAGAATTATGTGACATAAGGAGGAATTTAAATTGAATGAGTTGGTAAAGAGAAGTTGGAAAAATATTTTAATAACTTTATTGATAGCCTTAGTAATTATATTAATAGTTTTCTTAAATAAGGCTAATATTCGTAAAGATGCCCTTCAAAGACAGGCAGATAATGCTTTTGGAAACTCTCTAGGTTTAGCATTGAGCGGGTTAAATATAGATTATATTAAAAGTGATGAAAGAGATAGAATCTACTTTTACTCAAGGATAATTAGTGGTTTAGGGTCTGCAAAGGAATTAATCCCTTTCACCTCATATAAAGATAACAATAATTTATCTTATATGTTAGAAGTTTTGAGTCAATTCATGAGAAAGAAATTTTCTTCAGGTTTTGAATTCGAATCAGAAATTCAGGAGAAGATTTATAAGTATCTACAAGAAATAATGTTCAACCCTACAGATGAGGATGCAGTCAATAGGTTAGAAAAATTTATTGATTCAATAGAATAGTATTATGACGCATTCTTTATATTAGGCGTCATAACCCACATAAAAAGGAGATATATTAAACATGGATATGAGATAAATGGAGTTTTAGATGATTGTCCGCAATGGCTTAAGAGATATTATATGAAAAAGGTTATTTAGAATAATCGTTTTAACTTTGAAGTATTTATGATAGAATGGTAAATAAATCAATAAATAAATAATCTAGAAATGATTAAAATTGATAATATCTTCAAATATATTTTTCAATCACATGTTCAGTCAGAAAGGAGTATATTATGCATTATTTTATTATAGGGATTATTTTTATACTTGCACTCTTTGCAATCCGTTTTTCCAATAAACATGGGATACCTGCATTATTATTATTTATTGTACTTGGTATGGCCTTTGGTGCACTAGGTCTTGAATTTGAGGATTTTGAATTTGCTGATAGCTTTGCTACCATTGCGCTCATGGCAATAATGTTTTATGGTGGTTTTGGTACTAGTTGGAAAATGGCCAAACCAGTTGCAAAAGAATCAATTGTACTTAGTTCCTTTGGAGTTGTTGCTACCGCCTTAATCACAGGTTTATTTTGTCATTATGTTTTACGTTTTGAATTATTAGAAGGGATGCTCATTGGTTCTATTGTTGGTTCTACCGATTTTGCCAGTGTCTCGAATATATTACGCTCGAAAAACTTAAACTTAAAATACAATACAGCATCGCTACTAGAACTTGAAAGTGGCTCAAATGACCCGACGGCTTATACAATGACGATGGTATTCTTATCCGTAATTATAGGCTCGAAAGTGTCTATCCCCATTTTAATTTTATCTCAGGTAGCCATCGGTAGTGTTATGGGTTTTGTCTTTGCATTTATTATTGGTAAATTGCTTAAAAGTCATCGAATGGGAGCAGACGGACTTTATGCTGTATTTATGGCTGCTACTATGCTCATTACATACGATGCCACAAGTATACTAGGGGGAAATGGCTACTTGGCTCTATATATTTTAGGCATTTATCTTGGCAATATGGAATTCCGAGGTAAGCGTGACATAGTCTTCTTCTTTGATGGTTTTACCGAAATCATGCAGATTGGTTTGTTTTTTATCTTGGGTTTATTGTCCAATTTAACAAATTTCGTTGAAGTATTTCCAATAGCACTTGCTATTATGTTATTTATGACCATCGTTGCTCGTCCAGTAACAGTTTATGGTCTCATGTTGCCATTTCGACTCAAACGCAATCAGTTAAACATGATTTCATTAGCGGGCATTCGTGGTGCTGCTGCCATTGCCTTTGCGATTATGGCTGTAAATAGTGACGCGGTTATTTCCGTGGATATTTACCATATCGTATTCGGTATCTGTGTACTTTCCTCGTTGGCTCAAGGCTACTTAATGCCACTAGCTGCGAGACGGTGGGATATACTCGATCCTAATGATACTGTATTAAAGACTTTTAACTACTATCAAAACAAAGCAGAAATTGGCTTCTTAGAAACAAGAATTCATCCGAATAGTAAACTAATTGGTAGTCAGGTGAAGGATTTGAATCTTACCTTTGATTTAATTGTTGCAAAGATCGAACGAGATGGCAAAATTATTGTTCCTAGGGGAAAAACAACCATCCAAGAAAATGACCTAATTGTTTTAGGTGGTGAAACACACTATGATGAAAGTGGGCAAGATCTCATTGAATTCACCATTCCAAGAGGTCACCAATGGGAGAACAAATGCATCAAAGATTTAAAATTGCCACATGATCGTCTTATCATTATGGTTCAACGTAAAGATAGTGACATCATTGTTCCAATTGGAGATACTTTACTATTAGAAGATGATAAAGTTATCATGATAAAAGTTGATCATGACCTGGAATTTTCAAGTATTTGACAGTGGTGACGAAGATAAATTTTCATCAGGGCATGCTTTATTAAGGTACCCTCCAATAGTTAGATTTTTTCAGAGTAGAGTTGAGATAGTTTCTACTCTGTTTTTATTTAAATATTGTTGAAGATATTTGCCTTCTTATTATAGTAAGATAACTGTCTTAAGATGGGTGTAATAAAATAATAAAATAATAAAATAATACTATATCATATGCAATAAAATGAGCTATAATTGCATTATATAATTAGAAGGAGTTGAACATTAAAAAAGAAGGAAACATCTTACGGAAGGAAGTAAAGAATTATTGCGAAATACAACTAAAGAAATCAACAAAAAATATAGCAAAAATATTGAGAAGCAAAGGCTAAAGAAATATCATTAGAATTGGTAAATGGAAAAATTGCATTTATTATATAATACAAATATATACGAAAGGTAGTATTAAGATAAATATGAATTTTAAAGCGCTTGGTATAAATGAAATTTCACAGAATGTATTAAAAAAATCAGGTATTACTGAACCAACTCCTATTCAAGTTGAAAGTATACCAATTATAAAAGAGGGAAGAGATGTTATTGCCGAAGCCCATACAGGCACGGGTAAGACATTGGCATTTCTTCTTCCTATTTTTGAAAAAATAAATCCTGAATTGGAAAGTGTACAGTGTTTAATAATTACTCCAACACGTGAGCTTGCAATTCAAATAACTGATGAAGCTAATAAATTAAATAAAGAAAAAAATATTAATATTTTGGCGGCATATGGCGGAAGGGATATAGCATCCCAAATTAAAAAACTAAATAATAATGTACACATGATTATAGCTACACCTGGAAGGCTAATAGATCATATTAATAGAGATACTGTAGATTTAAGTAGTTTAAAAACATTAGTGATAGATGAAGCCGATCAAATGCTATTGATGGGATTTAAAAAAGAAGTTGAAGATATTATAAAAGAAACTCCAAATACACGTCAGACATTATGTTTTTCAGCAACTTTAGATTCTAATGTTAAAAAACTTGCTTACAAATATATGAAAAATCCAATATCTATATCAGTAGAAAAAGAAAGTGTAACGCTTGAGAATATTAAGCAGCATGTTGTTGAAACTACAGACAGGAAAAAACAATCAGCATTGTTTGATATATTAGATCAAGATAGACCCTTTATGGCAATAATTTTCTGCAGAACAAAGGTGAGGGTTGATGCATTGGAAGAAGCAATGCACCAAAAAGGTTATAATTGCGAAAAGTTACACAGTGATATACTTCAATCAAAACGTGAAAGAATAATGAAATCATTTAGAAATGGTAATATTCAATATTTGATTTCGACAGATGTAGTAGCAAGAGGTCTTGATATTAGCGGTGTAAGTCATATTTATAATTATGATATACCTGAAGATCCTGAATCATATATTCATCGTATAGGGAGAACAGGTAGAGCGGGAGAAAGTGGTTACACATGTATGTTTGTAACTCCAAAAGACAATGCATTATTAAATAATATTGAAGAAACAATTGAATTTAGAATAGAAAGAAGATTACTAGAAGCAAGATCTTAACAAGGGGAACATTATATGAAAATTGGATATGCATGCAAAACAGTAGGAGTTTCAAATACTGATATGAAAAGCTGCACATTAAAAAATGCAAGCAGTGAAAGAATAACAGAAATAACAAAACACAATTTACATGTACTCAATAACATTATTGATTACAATATTAATAACAATATTAATCTTTTTAGAATAAGCTCTGATTTAATTCCATTTGGTTCTAGTGAAATAAATGATGTTAAATGGTGGGAAATATTTTCAAAGGAATTATCACTTATTGGAGATAAAATTAAATCTAGTAATATGCGGGTATCAGTTCATCCAGGTCAGTATACAGTATTAAATTCTAATAATAATGATGTAGTAAGAAGAGCTATAGATGATTTAACTTATCATACAAGAATTCTCGACAGTCTAGGGTTGAATTCGCAACATAAAATGATACTTCATATTGGTGGAGCTTATAATAATAAAAAACTTGCAATTGAAAGATTTATAGAAAACTATAAGAAGCTTGAAGACAATATAAAATATAGGCTGGTTATTGAAAATGATGATAAAATTTATAACATTGAAGAAGTGCTTGACATTGGCATTAAACTTGACATACCTGTAATATTTGACAACTTGCATCATGAAATAAATAATGTAAATAATATTTGTAGCGAAAAATATTGGATTGAACAGTGTAAATCAACCTGGAAAAAAGAAGACGGAAATCAAAAAATTCATTATTCTCAACAAGCTGAAAATAAAAGAATAGGCTCTCACTCTGATACTATAGGTATTAAAGATTTTATGGTGTTTTTTAATATGCTAGATAGAGATGATATTGATATTATGTTAGAAGTTAAAGATAAAAATCTATCTTGTGTTAAATGCATTAATTGCACTGATTTCAATATAAAAATAATTGCTCTTGAGAAAGAATGGAGTAAATATAAATATAACGTACTAGAACGATCTCATTCCGATTATATAAAGATTAGAAATCTACTTAAGAATAAAGAAGATTTTAATGCTGTTTCATTTTATACTCTTTTAGAAAAAGGGTTAAAATCACAGGGAGATATAGGAAGTTTGGTTAATGGCGCATTGCATGTGTGGGGTTATTTTAAAAACAAGACTTCAGAGAAAGAAAAACATAATTTCTTTAAATATTTAGAAAACTTCCAACAACAAAAATCTAATATAAATCCTGTTAAAAATTATTTAAATAAATTAGCCCAAAAATACAATGAAGATTATCTATTAAAATCCTATTATTTTATAATGTAAGGGACAAGGGGGATGGTTCTGGTTCTTGCTGTCAATTTAGGATTCGCGTATTTTACAATATTTGGAATAACTTATTGACTATATTGAATTTTATAAGTATAATTGTTTAAAAGTGTATATAAAGGAGTATATAAAGGAAGGAAACGAAAAGGGATGCTTATGGAAATCCTGAATTCTATAAGTAGGCTTTATCTATAGATATAATAATGCCGTTGCCTCTGTTTATTCTGTCAACGAGAACCGTCCGAGACCAATGAAAAAGTCCCCTCTGTCCACTCCTTAAAGTACAAAACTGCTGAATAATTCAGCAGTTTTGTATTAAAAATTAAAAAATGAAACATTTTTATTAAACATTATTTTCATATGATGATAATAATCTTAAGAAATGATTTGCTTCACGCAATGTGTGGTCACCTAACAAAGGTATTATAACAGATTTGATTTTACAATCAAGCAAACCTTCTGTTCCCTGTGCTTTGAAATCACGGATTGCTTGAGTTGCCTGCAAACTATCTTTAGTAACCTTATTTAATGGAATAGTTCTATTCATAGCGGCCAACGATTCGGCTGTTAATTTATCAAATTCATTGCCAAAATTATTGGCTACTTTAAATAATTCTTCTTCAGTAGGGTCCAATAGCCCTCTAATAAACTTAGAATGTTCAGCCATAATTCTGTTCCAAAATGCTTCCTGTTCTAAAGCCTCATTTTCTAAATTAATAACTTCTCTGTTGTTAAGTCTTTGAACCATATGCAAATATAGTTTAGCTTCCCTCATTATATGGTCTATTAACAGAGGATAATTTACTGTAAACATTTTGCATGTTAAAACATTTGATAAAATTTCACTTTTAAACTGAATCAATTTAGAAATTAAAACTATCGCTTTACTGTTAACGTTGTATACCCTATCCTCTAAATATGGCCTTGCAACTTTATTATAGTTTCTCGTTAATTCGTATTCCTGCATCGTCAGTTCAAGGGGAATGTTTACTCCTGTGTAAAACGAAGAAGCTTTTTCTGCATCCATAGTATATGGAGTTACTACTTCTCCAGAATTAAGAACTTCATTGCTTACAACACCGTCAGAAAGTAATATTACTTCACTTAATAAATTATCAAACTCTCTTCTAAACATATTTGC
>JAQVWY010000123.1 GCA_028709465.1 Tissierellia bacterium
TCTGAATACGATGACGCATATCATCCTGCTTCTTCTCGTCGCGGCTGAATATACGTATCTCTTTAATATCTGTATCTAAAAAACGCTTAAGTACAGCGTTACCAAACGAACCAGTACCACCGGTGATAAGGAGGGTTTTATTTTTGAAAAGTTGCATATATTATATTGAATATTTATTTTCTTCATTTAAGTAATGACTCATACAAATCAATATACTCTTTATACCTATCCTCTTTCTTGTACATCCTATGTGCGCGCTCTACACAAGCATCAGAGTAGTATTGTTTACCGTTTTTCTTTATTGTATAAATAGCTTCCACTAACTTATTCATATTGCCCTGCTCCACTACAATTCCTGTTGATTCATCAATAGCTTCCGGACTACCACCAGTTTTATATGTAATAACAGGAGTGCCACAGGCTAAAGACTCTAAATTTGTTGTAGGGAAATTATCTTCATAGGTTGGATTCACGAATACATCACTGTTTGTGTATAATTCAACTAGCTCTTCCACACTTTCAGTTCTTTCAATGCCTATAATTTCATCAGGTAACTGATTAATCTGTTTACTATTCAATCCAACTAAAACGATTTGGAATTGATCGTTCAGAAACTTATTTAATTCAATAAAATCTTTTAAACCTTTACGTGACTCCCAAACGTTTGCAACACCAAGTAATATAAACTTATCTTGTAAATTGTGTTTCAAACGAAAATTCATGCCTGTAGCAGTTCTAAAAACATTTATATCTATTCCGTTATGAATTACTTTAGTTGGATATTTTTGTAAGAAAGACTCCTTCAATATTTCTGATAACCAATTCGAAACAGGAATCAACGTCAAATTGGATAATTTTATGAACATACTCTTCTTAAGTCTATAATTTTCTCTCGATCTATCAATCAACCAGCTAGCGGGATATTCCCCTTTCTGAGGACATTTATAACATTCTGTTTTCCATTTTTCGCAACCAACAAAAGAAAAATATGAGCAGTGCCCGGTAATAGGCCAGCAATCATGAAGAGTCCATACAACCGGAATATTCGCAATAATAAGATATTCAAAAAGTATTTCATAATTCAGATAGTAACCATGAATATTATGAAGATGTATTATGTTTGGCTTAATTTCTTTTATCTCCTGTATAAATTTCTTTGTTGCTCCTTTAGATGTTAACCCATGCCTATCAAACAATCTTGTTTGTATACCATGCAGTTTTATATCCAGATCATTTCCAATCCTAATTATTTTAGATTTGCTAGTTCTTTCATTTCTTCCGTATGCAATGTAACTTTTCCATCCACAAGATATTGCGGTTTGTCCTATTTCCTCAGCTATCCTTCCTGTTGAACCAGAATTAACTACAGAATTGATTTGCAAAACTTTTTTAATCATATAGTATATATTGCTGGTAGTATGAAGGTATTTTTCTGGTCTCAACAATTTTACTTTTGTTAAAAACGGATACGTACGGGTAATTGGTAAAGTTTACTTCTGAATAGTATGGACCTTGATCTAAAAAAGAATTAATATTTTTTATATATAATACTGTCATAATTGTAATTATAAAACTGTAGCTCAAAATTCTATTCCACTTCTTATAGAAGAAATATACAAGAAAATCAACAAGTAATATCATCTCAAAATATCTCATATATACATTTATACGAGATGATATCAACGAGCTGCCCATAAATAATAAGTAAAGTAAAAATCCAAGTATATAGATTTTTAGAAATAAATCCCGAAAAGAGTTTCTTTCAAATATTTTCGAAGTATGTAAAATAGGAATGAACATAGTTATCCTTAGAATAAGACTAGTAAAATCAAATTTTCCTACTTCAGTATAAACACTGATTTTTCCTGCAATAACATCTATTGCAGAAAAAAAAGTGAATAAAAATTGATAAAATAAAAGTCCAATTACGAAAGCTATACCTGAAATGAAATAAACCTGTGATGCTTTGTAATTCTTAATTAAATTTACAATTGGTATTACAAAGAGGATTATACTTGAATAATGGATGGAAAACAGTAAAATACTTAATAAGTAGTACTTTAAATACCTTCTGTTTTGGAGGTGGGGAATAAGATAGAATATAAAAATACTAATGCATATTGATTGCCTAATAGCGCTAAAAGGATATATAAGATAGAATGTACAATAAAAAAATAGGAGACTAGTAATTGGTTTGAGGCTATACTTTTTGATAAATAACCATACTAGTAAAAATGAAAAAAAAGAAAATATAGCTGTAAGTGATTCAGGTGTAAAATGTAGTATTTTTAACCATATATAAGAAAGAGCTGTAAAGCTTATTTCCTGTGTAATAATACTAAAATCATTATTCAGTAATGCATTATCGAAATTACTTGCAGAATGATTAAAAAGATATATGTAATTAAAGTAATCAGAGCCTTGTCCATACCTTAATGTGACAAATAAAAGCAATAGAATAAATAAGCTCTTCTCTATTACTTTATTACTCTTACCAAAAAATTCAAAAAATGAAAAGATTAATAATATGACGAATAATAGATGATACATCTAACAATTAATTTATATTATACTTTTCAATAAACTTTAGGGTCTCTTTAAACCAGGGCATTTCTTTATCAAAGTATATATCTTTTCCATTTTCATCTCTGTAATGCGACCATATTATCACCCCGTCGCATAATGAATAAAGTGTTTCCAGTTGAAGTCTCCAAAAATCAGGTTCAACAAATTTATAACCTAAATCATGTTTACTTGGTATTGGGTTGTATTGCGGCCAAATAAATACATATATAGGCAATTTTTTATTGTGCTTTTTAATAGCGGATATGCCATTCTTTACCATGGCAATCCATTCATTCTTGTTTGTGCCATGTGTATAGTAGCAGGGATAAACCACATTTGAGGCGTTATATATATCTGTTGAGATTGCTCCGTAATGAAAAACCGAGACTAACGAGTTAGGGTCCATTGCTCTATATAATTTTATCAATTGAAGATAAACATCCTCAGCTTCTTTTTTAGTATTGGCATTGTATAACATATGCCCCCAATATTCCACATCTAGAACTGTAGGAACATACATAAGCTCTTTTGATTTGTTTGCTTCCTTTGCAATTTTATTAAAATCAACAAACCTCCAACTAAAATCGCCCTTCTTTTTTTTATAATTAGTAGAAATTACTCCATCTTCATAGATCAAATTAATCTCAGAAAAACCGTATTCAGTTAAACTTGGTGTATCTTTAAATAATAAAGCATTAAATACTTTAAATTCATTGTTTTGAGCAATTATTTGTAAAGTAATTATTGTATTTAGTACAAAAAGGATAATATAAGTTTTCATTAATAGATTTTTTTGAGATCTTTTTAGTTTAAACCTTTATATTTCTAATTAGTTCTCTAAATTTATAATAAGCTTTGATAGGATAATATTTTTTTTGTTTTATTAGATTTTTAAAAACTTTTCTCTGGAATGTTTCTTCTGGATAATATTCAATGTATTTTTCTACTAAGTCGTTATTTAATAAACTTTTAATATAGTCCTTTTGATCTTTTGATTTCAATGTATTTCCAAATATAAAAGTATTGCTTAAACAATATATCAAACCATCCACTATACTAACTGACATTGCTCTATTTATATCTTGGTCAGAGAACAACCATTTTTCTAAAAGCTCATTTAGTGCTTCAGTTTTTTTTAAAATCAAATGAAAAGGATCTTTTCTAAAAGTTGACATTAAAGTTTTAACAGGTTTAATTCTATAATGATAATAAGCTTTATCTAGAAAAAGTATATTTTTTACATCTTTAAGAACATTGAAATTAAATAAAGCATCTTCTACTAAAGTTATACCTCTTAAAAACCTGTGATTTCCTTTGCTAATAATGCTTTTTCTATATATTTTATTAACTGTATAACCCATAAGATCAATATTCTGCGAGTTAAACTCCAAATTCAGATCTTTCACAATAAAGTTCTTTCTTATGGGGATAACAGTTTGTGTTCTTAAAGTTTTTTCATTTTTATCCTCATAGTCTTTAATATATCCAAGGATAATTAAATCAATTTCCTGATTATTGTCCAGATAATAAATACAATTACTCAAAAAATCAGTATCTATCCAATCGTCACTATCTACAAAAATGATATATTCCCCTTTGGACCTTTCCAGACCATAATTTCTAGCATCAGATAACCCACCATTTTCTTTTCTTAATATCTTTATTCTCGGATCATCATAAACTTCTATTTTTTCTATACTTCGATCAGGAGATCCGTCATCAACAATAAGTATTTCAAAATCTGTATATGACTGGTTTATAATACTCTCGATGCATTTTGAAATGTACTTTTCTACATTATAAACTGGTACAATAATTGAGACTTTTGGCATTATCAGAGAATTTTATTTAACTAGTAGTCAGGAAGAGACTCATCTATTTTTTCATAAAAACGTACCCAATCTACATGCATCTCTGGCTGAAGTGCTTTAATATCAGGTGCTTCTCCCTCCATAGGATGTCCTAACTGCATACTTAGAATTAAAAATTTAGGATCTCCATATGGAAATTGACCATCTTCTTGTGTATCAATTTTTGGATAAGAAAAAGTAATTTTGTTATTCACATAAAACAAAACCTCTCGTTCATTAATTATTACACCAAATATATTGTAATCAGATTTATCAATAACTGCATTTACACCTGAATGATTTGGGTTTGTTTTATGACCTAATTTTATAGTATAATGAGAATGTACTGTTTGGCTTATAAGGTTGTCTGTCATATAATTATCAAATGTTTCCATTATATCAATTTCACCTAGCCATTTTCTGTCTTCTGTTTTCATCCATATCGCAGGCCAAGCAGTATCAACTTTATTCATCTTAGCTCTAACTTCAACTTTGCCGTAGGATATATTTCTTTTTCCCACTGTTTCAATGCCTCCTGTCAAATATTTAGAATTATCATCTTTTAAAAAGTCATTCACAACTCCGCGTAATATTAAAACACCATCTCTAACCTCGTAGCATGTGTCATTATCTGTCATGTGTCTAGCCCATAGAGCGCTATTACGTTTTGTTTTAGACCACGAGTTATAATCAATGGAGTCTCCATCAAAATTATCTTCCCAAACTACTCTCCAGTTTGAGTTATCAGAAATATCTATGAATCTCTCTTCAGGAAATTCATAGATTGTATTACATGAATAAATAACAAAGGTTAACAAAACCCAAAGTGCAATTTTTAAACTCTTTTCAACCATAATAAATTATGTAACTTTATTTTTAAAATTTCTAGTAAGTCAAGAATTAAATATTTTATACCTAACACACGATATGCTTTATGGAATGCTTTTTTTAATACGTTCTTTTTGTTTAATTTTCTCAACATATTCAATGAGTTAAATATGTTAATCCGGTATTTTTTTTTATTTATTTGTTTTAAAAACTCAAAATGTTTTAATGCTATATTAAACCTGGGCAAAATATGTTCTAAATCATTGGTAAAGTCTAGTGAACCAATTGTTATTGAAGAACAGTACAAATATGATAAATCTATTTTAATATTTTTAGCTGCATAACCACTTTTTGTTGAGAACATAACATCATTTGCAGTTAATGACTCATCGAAATTTATATTATGCTTTTTTAATAGCTCATTAGAATAGAATTTTCCCCAAGGTGGATTAATTCTATATCTAACTTCATCTAATATAATGTTTTTTTTAATCGAATCCTGCAGCCATTTATTATATTCAATGCCTCGACTTTCAACTTTTTTATTAGAAATATTATTTATGGAGTTAGTTTGAAAATATATAATATCATAATTTGAATTCAAATATTCATCCATTTTTTTATCAAGACAAATATTAAAAAAATCATCTGCATCCGCAAAGATAATCCATTTTCCAATTACTTTTGACAATCCTATATTTCTTGCAAAACCCGCACCTTTACTATCCTTTGTAAAATATACTTCTGTATTAAATCTATCTAAACCAGGGAATTCTGAGAAATTAACTATCTCAGGGTCGCTATTATCATCAACAATTATAATTTGAATATCATTGCGGATAGGAATAGACTCTAAGCATCTTTCTAAAAGTAGAGGACTATTTTTATGTGGTATTATTATCGAATAATTTATGCTATTGTTTTCTTTCATTTGCAATTCATTAAGCTCTTCCTATCCCTTTTAGAATAAAACCTTCATTTGACAACTCAACTAAATCATATATATTTCTTCCATCTATAACAAGATTACCTTTCATAGTTTTTTTTATTACTTTCCAACTAGGTGCTCTAAACTGTTTCCACTCAGTTAGTAGAAGAAGTGCATCAGCATCAATTAAAGCTTCATACATATCTTTAGCATACAGAATACTTGATCCAAATTTATCTCTAATATTATTCATTGCTATAGGATCATAAACAGATACAGAAGCATTTTCCTTTAAAAGTTTTTCAATGACTAAGAGTGATGGCGCATCTCTTATATCATCTG
>JAQVWY010000037.1 GCA_028709465.1 Tissierellia bacterium
TCCCCTCTTTTTTCCCTACAATATTGACATTTGATTTCTGGATTTTAATATTCTTTCTTCTGCTGTTTTGCAATATTCTTCGGATATATCTATTCCAATATAATTTCTGTCATTTTTGTGAGCAACTAATGTAGAAGTTCCTGCACCGTTGAATGGATCTAATATAACATCATTTTTGTAGCTGAAAAGCTTAAGTGCTCTTTCAACTAATTGTTCAGGAAACATTGCTGGATGGCCATATTCCTTCATCTTTCTCTCTGGTGCTATGCTCCATTTTGCAACCACCCATTGTTTAAATTCTTCGGCGCTTATATCAATATTATTAGAATTTCCAGGTTTTTTAAGATCACCTTTACAAAATATTTCAATAAACTCCCATGTGTATTTTAAATATGGACTGGATGGACTTTTCCAGCTGCCCCATGCAGTGTATTTGCAATTATAATTATTTTTTTCCCAAATAATTTCACCTTTCCAAATCATTTTACGCTGTAAAAAATGATTGCTAATAATGTGGTGTGTAGGAATATAATCTGAAAATAAGGGCTGGACATTTACAATTATTCGCCCTCCATATTTTAAAACACGTATGCATTCATCAAATATTTCGAACAGTTTTTCAAAATAAGTATCCCACAAATTTGCATCATAATGATTTTCATAAGCAAGTCCAAAATTATAAGGAGGTGAAGTTATTACTAAGTCAATACAATTATCTGGTAGTTTCTTTAAGAAATTTTCACTTTTATCACATATTATTTTATTTAAATATTCAGGGGGGACTGAGTTGTTTTCTTTTGCAAATACATGAGAATCTGCGTAAAAGTTTTGATTTCGGTCATTTTCTTTTGACTTTCTGTTTGCAACCTTTCTTTCCTTGTTATAATCAACAAAAACTCTCTTTTTTCCCTTTATACCATAGCTTTTAATTGAAGTGATACATTCAATTAATTTTACTATAAATTCTGTTTCATCATTATCTATAGAATTAATATATTTTGAAAAAGCATCAACATCTAATTGATATAAATAAATTACTACTGAATCTTCAGTTATTTCTAAAAAGATATCTTTGTCAGAAAATTTATCATTAATTTTTGTTATTATATTCATAATATTTGCAATATTATAGTTTTCTGAAAGTTTTACGGAGAGTTCCTTGTATTTTTCTTTGTTCATTAAAATTAATCCTCTCTTTAATAAAAATTTATACATTTATGTATTAATTCATAAAGATGAGTATAACATTTTTACAATCTAAAATCAACTTTTTATAATTGCAAATTAATTGACGATTCTAGTAATATTATGATATATTATTTTAAAGCGAGAAAAGAAAAGGAAACGGAAATGGATAATATAGAAACAATAAATATAATAAATGCAAATGAAAATAATTTAAAAAATATATCGGTAAAAATTCCTAAAAAGCAAATAACAGTTTTTACAGGTGTGTCTGGTTCGGGGAAATCATCATTATGTCTTGATACTATTGCAGCAGAATCAAGAAGAGAGCTTAATGAAACATTTCCAAGTTTTGTTCAGCAATATCTGCCTAAATATGGCAGGCCAAATGTAGAAAAAATCGAAAATCTTCCAGTTACAATAGTTATTGATCAAAAAAAACCAACTGCAAATTCCAGATCTACAGTTGGAACATACACTGATATCAATGCACTATTAAGGCTTTTATTTTCAAGAGTTGGTAAGCCTTTCGCTGGGTATTCTGACAGTTTTTCATTTAATCATCCTTCTGGTAGCTGTTCTAGATGCGGCGGATTAGGTGAGGTTAAAGATTTAGATATACATAAGTTGGTTGATTTTGACAAATGTTTAAACGATGAAGGCGTAATTGATTTTCCAGCCTTTACAACAGGTGCATGGCGTTGGAAGCGATATGCCTATAGCGGACTTTTTGATCTTAATAAAAAAATAAAAGATTATTCAAAAGAAGAATTAGATTTATTTCTTTATTCACCTCAAATAAAACTGAAAAACCCTCCAGCTAACTGGCCTAAAAGCGCTAAATATGAAGGTATTTATCCTAGAATGTACAGAAGCATAATCAATACCAAAGAAGGTCAGCTTCGTCAAGATAAGTTAGACACAATGATTACTCAAGGGATATGCCCTGAATGTAAGGGTACAAGGCTTAACGAAAAAATAAGAAGCTGTAAAATCAATGGTAAAAGCATAGCTGATTTGTGTGATATGCCAATCCCAGATGCAATTGATTTTATTAATGGAATTGATGACCCTTTGGCACAGGATTTAAAAAGAGAGCTTGTAAAAAGACTTACAGCATTGAAGAATATAGGATTAGGATATTTAACTTTAAGCCGTGGCTCTGAAACTTTATCAGGAGGTGAAGCTCAAAGAACCAAAATTGCTAAATACATAAACTCTGCATTAACAGATATGGTTTATGTTTTAGATGAACCCAGTGTTGGACTTCATCCAAAGGATATTGAATTGTTAAAGGATTCCCTAATTAAACTTAAAAAACATGGTAATACTATATTAATAGTTGAGCATCACAGAGAAATAATAAAATTAGCTGACTTTATAATTGATATGGGGCCAAAAGCTGGGTCTCATGGCGGTGAAATAATTTTTCAAGGAAGATATGACCAGCTCATAAAAGCGGATAATTTAACAGGCAAATTATTAGGGAAAAAAGAACCTCTTAAAAATATTACAAGAAAACCTACTGGCTGGTTTTCAATTAAAAATGCTAATTTGCATAATTTAAAAAATGTTACTGTTGATTTTCCATTAGGAATTTTAACAGTAATAGCGGGAGTTGCTGGTTCTGGCAAAAGCTCACTAATGGAACATTTCCAAAATGTTTTTAAGGAAAAAGTTATTTCTATTGGTCAAAAGGATATTGGAATTAATCTGCGTTCCACTCCAGCAACATATTTAGAAATTGCTGATGGTATAAGGGGAATTTTCGCAAAATCAAACGATGTTAACCGTAATTTATTCAGCTTTAATTCAAAAGGTGGATGTCCTGCATGTAAAGGGAAAGGTATTATTATCTCTGAAATGTCCTTTATGGAATCAATTGAAACGGTTTGCGATGTATGTCATGGAAGTAGATATGCTAAAGAAGTTCTTAAATACACTTATCAAGGAAAAAATATTGCAGAAGTATTTGACTTAACAGTTGAAGAAGCCATTGAATTTTTTAAAGATGAAAAGTTTATAAATAGACTGGAATCTCTCAAAAAAGTGGGATTAGGATATTTGCATCTTAATCAATCTATGACCACATTGTCTGGAGGAGAGCTCCAAAGAGTTAAACTTGCTAGTAAGCTTAATGAAAAAGGTGCAGTATTTATAATTGATGAACCTACTAATGGACTTCATATAGATGATATTAAAAGACTAATGAAATTGTTTAATAATATGGTGGATGAAGGAAATACATTATTCCTAGTTGAGCACAGCCTAGACGTTATGAAGGATGCAGATTATATAATTGAGCTTGGACCAGGAGGAGGAATGGCAGGAGGAGATATACTTTTTGCTGGTTCTACTAAAGAACTAATAAACTCTGAAAGTTCTGTTACAAGACCATATTTAGTTGAAAGTTTGCCAATATTTTAAGGGATATCTTTTGTTATTTGAATAGAAGTTGAGGAACCTCTATTACATATAACGAAATTTTTCACTGTTTTTAGAATGACAAATATAGTTCAGGATGACATTTGTGAGGATAGTATATTAAATAAAAATAAGAGAGGTATATTGTGGATATTAAAAAAGTATTAGATGAGTTAGATAAACTGTTTGCAGAAAAGCGAATTGGAGAAGTAGAAATATTTTTAAAGGGAAAATTAAAAGAAGCAGAAGAAGCTGATGATTATAATTCAATTATAACTTTGGTAAATGAATTAATAGGATTTTACAGGGTTACAAGTGAATTTAATAATGCTATAGTATATAGTGATTATATTATATCTTTAATGGAAAATTTAGAACTAAAAAATACAATTCCATTTGCAACAACATTGCTAAATGTTGCTACAGCATACAGAGCCGCTGGAAAATTAGAAGAATCCTTAGACTTCTATGAACAAATTTTACCAATATATACTGAAAAGTTACCTAAAAATGATTATAGACTTGCAAGTCTTTATAACAATATGGGCTTAGTATATCAAGAATTAAATCAGCATGAAAAATCATGTGAGTGTTTAGAAAATGCATTATCAATAGCTAAAGAGCAAGGTGCTGAAACAGAAGTTGCTACAACACATGCAAACATTGGGTTATCTCTCTTGAAACTTAATAAAATAAATGAAGCAATCAAACATATAGAGAACTCTTTAACCATTTATGAAAAAGATAGAAATCAAAAAGATTTTCATTATCCAGCGGCTCTTGCTGCAATGGGAGAAGCACAATTTAAATTAAAAAACTATGAAGAATCAATTGATTATTATTTGAAATCATTGAAAGAACTAAAAGCAAATATTGGCGAAAATAAATCTTATGCAATAACTTGTGAGAATTTATCATTAGTTTATAAGGAAGATGGAAATATAGAAGAATCTGAAAGATATCTTAAATTAGCAAAATCAGTAGTAGAAAAACTAACTAAATAATTTAACCTGAAGGGATTAATATGAAAGGACTTCAATTATCAAGAGCGTATTATGAAGAATATGGCATTAACATGATTAGGAATAATTTCCCTGATTATGAAAATCGCATTGCCGTTGGTTTAGTAGGATTTGGGTCTGAATGCTATGGATTTGATGATGAAATTTCAACTGACCATGATTTCGGTCCTTCTTTTTGCATGTGGCTTACTGATGAGGATTATAATTCCATAGGCATGAAGCTTGCTAAATTTTATGAAGAATTACCCGGAATATTTTTAGGATATAAAAGGATTGAAACTACTCATGGAAAGGGTAGGGTAGGAGTATTAAAGATAAGTGATTTTTATAAAGGGTTTATTGGAAATGCAACAGGAATAGTGACTTTAAATGAATGGATGTTTGTTCCTGAACATTTTTTTTCAATGGCTACTAATGGAGAAGTTTTCAGAGATGATTTAGGTGAGTTTTCCAAAATTAGGACAACTTTATTGAAATATTATCCTGAAGATGTTAGAATTAAAAAAATTGCTGCAAGGGCAGCAACAATGGCTCAATCTGGACAGTATAATTACAGTCGTTCCATGAGGAGAGGTGAAGTTGTTGCAGCACGTATGGCGTTAGATGAATTTATAAGAAACACAATTTCTATTGTGTATTTGTTAAATAAAAAATTCACCCCTTTTTATAAATGGATGCATAGAGGTATGAACGGTTTTACTATACTTTCTGAAATTAAAGGACAGTTGGAGAAGCTGGCTTGTTTGCCTATTCAATTAGATTCATGGGAGGAAAATGATCCTATGTATTTTCAATATAAACTGAATATGAATGATAAAATAGTTGAGTTAATTGAATCCATATGTAATTCTGTGGTAGAAGAGCTTAATAATCAAAACTTGACAGACAAAAAAGATTCTTTTTTAGAAAACCATACTTTTTCAATTATGTCACATATTAAAAATGAACAAATAAGAGCAATGCACGTTATGAGAGGTTAAATGAGGATGGTGATTTACTATGAATAAATTGATACAGGATATTATTAATTTTGAATGGAATGAATTTCAAAAGGTACAAAATGTAGGGGGAAGAGCATCATGCCAGGATAATTGGAGAACTTTTGAAATTGCGAGAAAGAGTCAATTTTTATCTTGGAATGAAGAAATGCTTAAAAGCTATTATGATGATTTACTTGATTCTGAGAAACAAGGACGAAATTTGCTTACAGAAAAGTATGCTTATATGATGGAAAATACTGCACCTGAACAATATGATAAAATAAAAGATAGATTACCAGCAATAAGTGACAATAAAAGTAGCATAATTGAAAAAGTAATTTCAATCAGAGTTAAATGGGCAGAAGAATTTGCTTGTGGGTATCCTAATATATCTGGAAATGGCCGATATATACACAGTTATGAGGACAGTATTTATGATACTTCCATGGAAACTTATTTAAGGGGAGAATTAAGAACTTATTCTGAAAAAACTATTAATTTATATTATAATTATGTAATCCAATTAAAAAAACAAGAGTTAAACTTATCTAAAATAATTATGGAACATACAGCTTCTTTATATGGGTATAAATCTTTGGATGAAGCAGAAAAAGGGCTAAATAATTAATTTGTAACAGAAGGGTCGAAGATTACTATGGATAAATTAAAGCAAATGATAATTGAAAAGGGTGAGGTAAGAGAAGGGAATGTACTGAAGGTGGATAATTTTCTCAATCACCAAATAGATACTGAGTTTTTGTATGAAGTAGGAGAAGAATTTTATAGGTTATTTAAGGAACAGGAAATAACAAAAATTCTTACAATTGAAGTAAGCGGCATTGCAATAGCTTTAATGGCTTCATTATTTTTTAAAGTACCTGTTGTTTTTGCTAAAAAAACTGAAAGCTTAAATTTAGATAAGGATATTTATAAAAGCAAGGTATTCTCCTATTCTAAGAGAAAAGAATATAATATTATGATAAGTAAAAGATATCTCAGTAAAGATGATAAAGTATTGATTGTTGATGATTTTTTGGCTGTTGGAAATGCAATGACAGGATTAATAGATGTTACTAGACAAGGTGGAGCAGAGATAAAGGGAATAGGAATTGTTATAGAAAAGGGATTTCAACCTGGCGGCAAACTATTAAGAAGTCAGGGCTTTAATTTAAAAAGTCTTGCAATTATTGATGATATGTCAAATGGGAAAATTAAATTTAGATAAATTAAGATGTTCTAGAAATAGGACATTTTTTTAGTATAATATATTAGTAAGTATAAGGCATATAGGTATACAAAATATTAAAAATATTATTTTAAAAATTAATTAATTTTAACTAAAGTAAATAGTGATAATATTATTATTAAAAAATAAGAGGTATAAAATGTCAAGATTGAATATAAAGCCTATGAAGGATCCAGATAAAATAATAAATTATTGGAAGAAAGAAAAATTTGTTGTTGCATGCATTGTTTTATTTGGCTTAGGTTATAACATTTTAATGGTATTGGGACCTATTTATCAAGGCAAATTAATAGATTCCTTAGTGAATAAAGATTTCAATTCCATATTGCTCACCAGTGCTGAATTTATTTTTATAATAGGAATTGTACAGCTTTTTAGGTATTTTAAAAGGTTTTATATAAGAAGATTTGCTAACAGCACTAGCGCTACAATGCGTTTAATGGTTTATAACAATATAATGCATAAAACAGCGGAAGAGCTGGATAATGAAAATGCAGGTAATTTAATGACTAGAGCTGTATCTGATGTTGATTTATGTGTGGAAGGAATGCGAAAATTCACTACAGAAATATTCGATACGGGTGTAATGATGTTAACATATTTTATTTTTATGTTAATATATGATGTAAAAATTACAATCTTATCTATAATGTTTATACCCTTTGCTTATTTATTGGCTGAAAAATTAAAAGTAATAATCTATAAATATACCAATGCTTATAGAGTTAAGAGCAGTGAAGTAGCTGACATGACTCTTAGTACAATTGATAATGCATTACTTTACAGAATAAGTGGAGTTGAACATATTAACAGAAAAAATTTTAATAAAGAGTTGGAGGATTTACAAAATAAATCAATTAAAGCTAACATATTAGGTAATTCCATGCAACCAATATATAATATCATAACTATGCTTGGAATAATTGCGGTTATTTATTTTGGGGGTAATAAAGTATTAGATGGAATTTGGACTATTGGTACATTTTCAGCCTTTATTACTTTATTTACAGATATCGCCAGAAAGGCCAGCAAAGCTTCTAAACTTATGAATTCTGTCCAAAAATCCCAAGTATCGTGGAAAAGAATAAAACCATATTTAACAGAATATAAAGAAAAGAATAAAATCATCGATGGTTTCGATAAAGATACAAATGAAGTTTTATCTATTAATAATTTAAGCTTTAAATATCCATCATCTGATAAATATATAATAGAAAATATAAATTTAAATGGTATGAGTGGTGAAATAATTGGTGTAACTGGTCCTATAGCTTCAGGAAAGTCCTCTTTAGGAGTATCTCTTTTGGGTTTATATCCATATAAAGGAAGTATTAAAATTAATAATAAGGAGTTGAAATACTACAACGATTATAAAAAGAGCATGATGATTTCATATTTAGGTCATAAGCCACAGCTTTTATCTGATTCAATATACAACAATATTACTTTAGGAAATAAAAAAGATATCACCCAAGTATTAAAGGATGTATGTTTTGAAGAGGATTTAAAAAATATGGAACAAGGTGTACATACATTAGTAGGAAGCGGCGGTATAAGATTAAGTGGAGGACAGCAGGCTAGAATTGCCCTTGCCAGGACGCTGTTGAATAAAAATAAGATTATTATATTAGATGATCCTTTTTCGGCTGTTGATATGAAAACAGAAGAAAAGATTATTGAAAATTTAAGAAAAAATTATAAAGACTCCTTAATAATTTTAATTTCTCACCGTCTTACAATTTTTGAAAAATTAAATAAAATTTTAATATTCCATAATGATAAAACCGTTGAATACGGAACCCATGATGAATTAATGAAAACTTCAAAGCTATATGAAAGTATTTATAATTTGCAATGTGCAGTAGGTGATGACGATGAATAAAGAAAAATCAGTAAAAAGCTCTATAGTAAATGTTTTGACGAAAAATAAAGTTTATACTATAGCATTGATTATTCTGATAATATTTGTGGTAGTTGTAGGATTAATTCCTCCTCAAATATTAAAGCATATTATTGACTATAATTTTGTGGATAATAAGAAAGATGGACTTATTACCTCAGCACTTTTATATATTTTTATTGTTTTTTTAATAGGTATTTTCGATTTTTCAAAAGAAGCGGTGTTGACAGTATTAGGAGAAAAAATAACTAAAGAAATCCGTTTGGATATGATGATTAAACTAGAAAAAATCAACGCAATTTATTTTTCAAAAAATGAATCAGGTCAAATTGTATCCAGATTTACAAATGATGTTGATGCAATCAACTCTATGTTTTCAAGTGGCATTATAAGCATGATAATTGATAGCTTTAAAATAATTGGAGTTGTAATTTCCATTTGGGCATTCAGTTCAAAGTTAGGGTTTATAACTTTATGTATATTGCCGTTGATTTATATAATAACAAGAATGTTTCAAAAAAGAATGCTTAATGCCCAAATAGAAAGCAGAAAATTAATTGGAAAGGTAAATAACCATATTTCTGAAAGCTTTAAAAATATATTAATGATTAAATCCTTCAGCAAAGAAGAGTACATGGAAGAAAGTTACAAAGATGTTTTAATGGATAATTTTGAAGCTGTTGAAAAAGTAAATTTTTATGATTCTATTTTTTCTCCTGTAGTGTTGCTAATACGCGCTGTAGTAATAGGGTTAATTGTAATTCTGTCCTCTCAAAGAATAAATTTTTTTGGCATTTCATTAGGGATGGTGGCAGCTTCTATTGATTTAATATCAAGTTTGTTCACTCCTGTAGAGAATTTAGGAATAGAGCTTCAGAGTATACAAAAATCTGTTTCAGGTATAAAAAGAGTCAATGAATTTTTTAATGAAAAAGAAGATAAAAAGAAAAATATCAACGAATTAGCATTAGACAGTAAAAAATTATATTTTAAATTTAATGATGTGTCATTTAGTTACGATAAAAGGAAAAATGTGTTAGTGGATATTAATTTAGAGATAAAACCAAATGAAAATATAACATTTGTAGGTAGAACCGGCGTTGGAAAAACTACTTTATTTAAATTAATTGCAGGGTTGTTAAGACCTACGGAAGGTAATATTACTTTAAACGGTATAAATGTATATGATATTCCTAATTCTGAAAAAAGAAACATATTGGGATATGTTGAGCAAAGTTTTCATATGATAAAGGGAACTGTGGCTGAACAAATAAGCCTGGGAGACAATAATATTTCAATGGAGCAAGTTAAAAAAGCATTAGATTACGTAGGATTAACTGATTATATAAATACATTGGAAAATAAATATGATACATTTATAAATAATGAGAATTTATTTTCACAAGGTCAAAAACAATTATTATCTATAGCCAGGGCGATAGTTACTGATCCTCCTATATTGCTTTTTGATGAAATTACTGCAAATCTAGATTCTATAACAGAGGATAAAATAGTTAGTATATTACAAATGGCTAGTCAAGAACACACTATTTTGACGATATCCCATAGATTATCTTCAATGATATCGTCTGATAGAATAGTAATTTTAGAAAATGGCAAAATTAAAAATTCAGGTACACCTGAGGAACTTTTACAAAATGATGAATGGTATAAAAATCATATTGCATTAGAAAAACTTACATGGAAATAATTTATATTATGTAATAAAATACCATGAAGGAACAATAAATTTTGTGATATAATAAATTTTGAAATTTATAGTAGATAGGGGGTTTTTATAATGAAAAGAAGTCGTATGCTCTTGATCCTAATATTGATGATGTTATTTTCATTTTGTATTGGTCTAGAAGCATTTGCACAAGATTCAATAAAAATTATTATTGATGGTAATGTTGTGGATGAAAAACCTAATCCATTTATAAAAGATTCTAGGACACTGGTGCCAGTTCGTTTAATATCAGAAAAACTTGGTGCAGAGATCATTTGGGATGAATATAACAGAACTGTTGAAATAATTAAGGGAAGTAAATCTGTTATGTTAACTATTGACAGCCATTTAGTTAAATATAAAAGTGAAAATGAAGATGAATTTTATAATTTATGTGATGTAGCTCCAGAAATTGTTAATAGCCGTACATTTGTACCTATTAGATTAGTTAGCAATGCATTGGGGGTTGAAGTAGAATGGAATAAGGACACTAGAACTGTAATTGTGGATACTTCTAAATCAGCAGATATCAAACCATTTTTTGATGTAAAAATTTCATCAGTAAAATCTGGACAAGTTATTAACGGAAAAACAGATTTACAAGTAGAAATACCAAATGAAATTAAAGGTGCTACAGAAATTAAGTATATATTAATTAATTCTAACTCTACAAAAGGATTCATTGTTGGGAGAGGAAATAATTTGTCAGCAAGATATGACTTTTTTCCAAGTATGGAGGATAATGGAGAGAAGATTTTAGTTGCAGCAATATATGATGATAAGGGGAAATTTTTAGCTGGGGATTCAATTCCAGTTAAGATTAATGTAACTCCAAAAGTATCATTAACTGGATTAAATCAAAATCAAATAGTAACAGAAGACAGTGCTTTACTTGGAGCTGAAATTAATTTTTCTGCTGCATATGTTAAATATGAAATGGTACATTTGGAAACGGGTGCAGTATACATATCCCCTGAAGTTGATCCATACGGTAAATTTACAATGATACCAGTTATGGAGGATAATGGCAATATGGCTATTAAAGTCATAGCCTACGATAAAAATAATAATCCATTTCCAAGTGAAAAGGTGTACATAACAGGTGTACATAACAGTTGATGTAGATAGATATCTTTATATAAAAGGTACTTCAAATGGAAAGAATGTAGATGGTAAAGTAACTCTTTCAACATCTAGAAATTTTAATGTCAGTGAAACAGAATACGTAATGAGAGACCCTGTAACGGGAATTGAAACTATCTTGTATAAAGCAGGATATGGCAGCTATACTTGGTTTCCGGGTCCTGAAATGAAAGGAAATAAAGAACTTTATGCTAGGGTAAAAGATACCGCTGGGAACAGTTATACAAGTGCTCCTGTTTATGTGAATGTAATAGGAAGTCCAAAACTTTTATTGCAAGGCGTTGGACCAAATCAAGTTGTGTCTGGAACAGTTAATTTGAAATATTTATCAAATGTTAAATTAACAGATATAAAATATTATTTAATTAATTCAAATAGTGGTATAAAAAAAGAAATTTCTTCTTCATTCACACCGGATAATACATATTCCGGAAAGTGGAAAATAAAAGCTGAAGGAATGTACAATGGTAATAGAATAGAAAGTGAAGAGGTTGAATTTACTATATATATGGGCAAAACATATTCTTCAAAACCCATTATTGAAAAGGATAAATTTCTTGACTTAGCATCTAAATTAGCTGTAAACAACATGAAAAAAACTGGAATGTCAGCTGCACTTCAAACTGCTCAGGCAATTCTTGAAACGGGATGGGGGCAAAGTGTTCCTGTAGATAAATATAATGGGCAGTTTTCATATAATTTATTTGGAATAAAGGGAACTGGAAATGCAGGTTCTGTTATATCCAACACATGGGAAGAGTATAATGGAGTTACTTATCGTATTGATGCAAATTTCAGAGCTTATAATAATGTAGATGAAAGCTGGGAAGATCATAATAATTTACTTTTAACAGCAAGTAGATACTCTATATATAGAGAAGTAATGCATAATAGTACTCAAGGTGCATGGGCATTAAGAAGAGCTGGATATGCTACAGATTCTAAATATCCGTTAAAATTAATGAATATTATTGATACATATAATTTGTTAAAACTGGATGAAGTTAATATATGACAATAAAAAAGAGCATTATGCTCTTTTTTATTGTATACAGTTATTATTCAAATTCAACTATTTAGCAGAATACATTCCCTTGTTTTCCATGTATTTGTAAATTTGATCTCCATGTTCCTGTTCTTCTTTTTGTATGTGATTTAACGCATCCCTAACCTGAGTATTTTTAAATTCAAATATTGATGTGTTATAAAGCCCAGAAACATATTTTTCAGTCATCAATAAGTCAGAACAAATTTCCTGGTCACTTTTTGGAAATTGCTGTGAATTTGAACTTTGAGAACTCATTTGCTGCTGTGAACCTTGTGAGCTTTGGAAGTTCATTTGCTGTTGGGAAGACATTTGTTGCTGACCTTGCTGTTGTTGACTTTGCTGTCCTTGTTGTTGGCTATTCATTGATGGAACTTGACCATTTAATATTTGGTTGATAGTGTTTAAATGTTGTTGCTCTATTTGAGCAATAGACTTACACAAGTTTTTTAATTGTGAGCAGCTAGTCATGTTAGCGTAAGAATTATACTTGTCAATACATAATTGTTCATGACTTTTTTGATCTTCAAGTAAATATCTTTCTTTTGTAGATAAATTTAAATTCATTATTAACACCTCCGATTATATTATCTCTAAATTATTAAAATATATCCTTCAAATTTTTTATTAATATTAATTTCTAATACAATATATTTAATTGTATTGACAAAAATATTTTGATATAATCTAAATGAAAATGATTTTATAAATTTTTGATGGAGAATACTATGCCAACTACATATGCTCATTACACCTTTGGTAAAGAAGTTTTAAAAGAGTTAAAAGAAGGTGATTTAAAACAAATTATTAATAAAAATATTGATCTTTACAATATTGGTCTTCATGGACCAGATATTTTATTTTATTACAATCCTTTAAAATCTAATATTATAAATAAAAGAGGAAATGCGATACATAGTGAAAATTTTGATATTTTTTTGGAAAATGCTAGGAATGTAATACATAAAAGCAATGATAATGAAAGAGCTATTTCTTATATTATGGGATTTATATGCCATTTTATGCTTGACAGCGAATGCCATCCATATATTGGAGAAAAACAAAACAAAGAACTTTCTCATAATGAAATTGAATCTGAATTTGACAGAATTTTTATGGTTAATAATAATTTGAATCCAATTTTATTTAAACCAACAGAACACATTCTACCAAGAAAGGAATATGCCCATTACATTTCATCCTTTTACGATATGGATTCTGATACTATTTTAAAAGCATTAAAATCAATGAAATTTTATTTGAATTTTCTAGTGTCTCCAAGACGATTAAAGCGTTTTATAATTTTAAAAGGTCTAAAGTTTACAGGCAACTATAATAGTATGAAGGGTCTAATAATGAATTATGAGCCAAATCCTTCATGTATAGAAATAAATGAAAATTTACATAAATTATATATGGATGCAATAATACCAACAGCAAACATGTTGTATGATTTTTATGATGGAATTAATGATGAAAAACCTTTAAATAAAAGATTTTATAGAAATTTTGGTTAATTACTATTATTAATTTAAATTATCGTAAAGGGGTATAAAAATATGAATTCAGTAAAAAGTAAATTAACAAATTTAGAGAAATATTGGGTCTTATATGATGTTGGAAATTCTGCTTTTATCTTATTAGTTTCTACTATTATTCCAATTTATTTTAAAAACATTGCTAATTCTAATGGCGTTTCTTTAGCAAATTCAACTGCTTATTGGGGTTACGCTATTTCAATTTCTACTTTAATCGTAGCAATACTAGGACCAATATTAGGGACTTTGGCAGATACAAAAGGTTATAAAAAGCCATTGTTTACTTTATTTTTAATGATTGGAGTATTAGGATGTGCTGGACTTTCCATACCAATGTCTTGGATTTTATTTCTTGTAGTATTTATTTTAGCTAAAGTGGGAGTATCAGGAAGTTTAATTTTTTATGATGCCATGTTATCTGATGTGACAACTGATGATAGAATGGATGTATTGTCTTCACATGGGTATGCATGGGGTTATATAGGAAGCTGCATTCCTTTTACAATATGTTTATTGATAATATTATTTGCTGATAAATTATCATTAACAGCTTCAAGAGCAACGGGAATTGCTTTTATTATAACTTCTACATGGTGGTTTTTGGTAACTATACCTTTATTGAAAAATTATAAGCAAATTACGTATGTTGAAGTGGAAAAACATGCATTTGGACATGCTATAAAACGACTTGCAAGCACTTTTAAAGATATAAAACAACAAAAAGAAATTTTTATGTTTCTAGTAGCATTTTTTTTCTACATAGATGGAGTTTACACAATTATTGAGATGGCTACATCTTATGGTAAGGATGTGGGAATAACAGACAATAATTTATTGTTTGCACTTCTTTTAACTCAGGTAGTAGCTTTTCCTTTCGCATTATTATTTGGTAGAATGTCTAAAAGATATAAAACAAAGGATTTAATTGGATTTTGCATTATAGGATATTTTTTAATTGCTGTATTTGCCCTACAGTTAGATAAAGCTTGGGAATTTTGGTTTTTAGCAGTATGTGTTGCGATGTTTCAAGGAGCTATTCAAGCACTATCTCGTTCCTACTTTGCAAAAATAATCCCTAAGGAAAAATCAAGCGAGTATTTTGGATTATATGATATTTTTGGCAAAGGGGCTTCATTTACAGGAACACTGCTAATGGGTTTTACTACACAAATAAGTGGAAGTTCGAAAATAGGAGTAGTAGTTATAAGTATGATGTTTATAATTGGATATTTATTGTTTAAAAAAGCAACTAATATCCAACAGTAAATTATACCCTCATTAATTTGAGGGTTTTTTAATATTATTTTTTTTACCCCAAAAATTCATAATCATATTGCGAAAATATTTAATGTATATATACGAAATTATAATATTATTAAAGGAGATGATAAAAAGGTTAAAAACAAAAGATAATTATTTTAAAGTATAGCAAATATAATATATAAAAATAATATGGAGGTAACAAAATGAACAATAAAAAAATAATTAGAGTGCTCTCTCTAATAATGGTATTAAGTTTAATCCTGACAACTGCGGTATTTGCTGATTCTAATAAAGGTAAATCATTTAAAAAGAATGATTTTAAATGGAACAAATCTGCTTATTATATGAGAGATAAAGGAATAATGAAGGGTTATGGCGATGAGGATTTTGGTTTTGCAGATTATGTAAAACGTGGCGATATAACAGTAATGATTGTTAGAGCTTTCCAAATAAGTTCTATATTAAATACAATTGAGGAAAAGTTTCCTGACGTTCCAGTTGATAGCTATTACTATGAAGCTATTGCAACAGCTAAATATTATAATATAGCAAAAGGTGATGGAAAAAATTTTAATCCTAAAAAATTTGTTACTATTAAAGATGCAATTGCATTAGTTGAAAGATCTGCGGCAGTTGCAAACAAACATGTTACAGTTCATGATGTGGATCTTAATAAATTGTTTAGTAAAAAAGATTTAGATTCATTTGCAACAAGAGATGATATAGCTAAAATGCTTTATTACGTTTTAACTGGCGATATATATGAAGAAGATGATAATGATGAAAAAGATGAACTAATTGTTTATGAAACTGAAAAAGGAGTTAAAATTGACTTTAAAGCTAAGGATTTTGTTAAAGTATTTGATGATCTTGATTATGTGAAATTTACTATTCCTTCTTCTGATAAAGGAAAACTTTATTATGGTTATGAATCTTCAACAAAATATGATTCTACTGTAAAATCAACAACAAAATATTATGTTGATTCTGATTCTAACAATGAAATTTCAGAAGTTACATTTATACCTAATTCAAAATATACTGGAAGTTTCTATATTGACTATAAGGCATACGGAGAAGAAGATGTTTTTACAGGCAGAATTAAAATAGTTGTTAAAGAAGGTAAAGTTGTATTAAATGATATTAAATATGAAATTGAAAGAGAAAGTAATAGCGTAAAATTTATACAAAAACATTTTGAAAAAGTTCTTAATAATATCCATGAAGATTTTATAGAAGATGATTTTGACTATGTGAAATTTGAACTTCCACAAGAAAAATACGGTAAATTATATTATGATTATAAATCTACTTCAAAGGATAATTCACTGGTAACAGAAAGTAATAAATATGATATTGATGATTTGGGTAAAATAACATTTGTTCAAAATGATGATTATGCAGGGGAAGTTTTAATAAAATATACAATATATGATGATAGTGGAAACACTTATATTGGAACAATAAAAATTAACATTGAGGAAGAATTAGTGTTAAATACTATAAAATATACTATTGGTTTAGATAAAGTAGAAGTTAATTTCGATGAAGATGATTTTGAAGATGTACTTGGTGAAGTAATAGAGGATTTTGATGAAGATGAATTTACCGTTAAATTTGAACTTCCGTTAGAAAAATACGGTAAATTATATTATGATTATAAATCTACATCAAACAATAATTCTCTCGTAATAGAAAATAAAGAATATGAACTTGATGAGCTTGGTGAAATAACATTTGTAGCAAATTCAAAATATACAGGTATCGTTTATATTGAATATGTGGCACTACATGAAGATGGAAATTCTTATTCGGGTGTAGTGAGAATAAAAGTTAAGTAAAATATTATTTCTGCTTAAGCTATTAAAATTTTGACATGTAATAACTTTCATGTTATAATAAAAAAAACTAAATAGGAATGGAATTTAGGGGTGCTCTTTGGAGCTGAGATGGACTTTTGTTTGAACCCTTTGAACCTGATATGGTTAGTACCATCGTAGGAAAGCAATTCTAGTTTTGTTAAACAAACATTCTTTTGTATAAAAGTGGATGTTTTCTCACGAAGAAAACATCTGTTTTTTTTTGGAAACTTTCTTGATATTTAAAGTACTAATATCCATCTTTATTTGGTTGAAATTTATCAGGAGGTGTTCTGTGGAACATAATTGTAATTTAAAAGAATCGTCAGAATTAACAAAAACATTTACTTGTGGGACAAATAAGGAGATTACAGGTTGCCGATTTTCGCTTTATCCAATGAATAGTGATTTTGTCTCAATTATTTTAGGGTCTTTAAAGAAGACTGACACATCTGCAGTTTGGTGTGATTCTGATGCGCTATCAACGGTTTATCGTGGTAAACGAAAATATGTTGCAGATGCTGTGAAAGCTCTATTTATTAATGCTTGGAGACGTGACGTTCACATGGCAATGGAGGGCCATTTCTCCAAAGGATGTCCAGGAGATATTGCAGGAGAAAGTAAGCTTGATTTTGAAGGTGAAGCCCCAAACAAGGCGGTAGTAGAGGATGTAAATTTTCCAGCACTTTGTAAGCTATCACTATATCCTATGGGAACAGGAAATTATATGGAGGATATTAAAGAAGTTGTTCAAATGGCAAAAGTGAGAGAATTAAATCCTCAATCAATTCACTATGCTACACGTATTTCTGGAGATATCCATGCAATTTTTGATTATTTAGAAGATGTTTGTAAGTATATGGAGGAATCAGTATCTCATTTTATTTTACATTTTACAATTTCAGTTAACAGTCCAACTAATGAGGAGGAGATATAAATGAAAAAATATGAATGGAAGCTTCAAGACGTTATAATGGTATCCCTATTGTGTGTTGTATTTGGTGTTGTATATCTTGCGGCAGTTTATCTAGCTACCTTTTTAAGCACAGTTTTTACTCCATTTGGCTTGGCACCATTGGCTAATGAATTAGTTTTTGGTATATGGCTTATGGCAGCAACTATTGCTGCATATATTATTCAAAAACCAACTGTGGCTATTATTGCAGAAATTTTAGCAGCTGTAATAGAGGTTATGTTAGGAAATTGGTTTGGGCCTATGGTTATTGTAGCTGGTTTTATACAGGGATTAGGTGCAGAGTTGGTATTTGCTATGTATAAGTATGAACGTTTTGATATGACTACTATGTTGCTTGCTGCTACAGGTAGTTGTATTACTAGTTTCGCTTGGAGTTTTGTTCGTTCAGGATATGGAAACTACAGCCTTGGATTGTTAATTCTCTTCTTTATAGTACGTATAATTAGTACTTTAATTTTTGCAGGAGTTTTAAGTAAGGCTATGGGAGATGGTTTAGCAAAGACGAAACTTCTTAAGGGGTATGCAATTGGCCGAGAATAAACATAATTCATTATTACTTGAGGCTAAAAATATATCTTTTCGTTATAGTAAGAAATCTGAACCAGTATTTTCTGGGCTTTCTCTGTCAGTTTTAGATGGTGAATCAATACTTTTAATGGGACCTTCAGGGTGTGGGAAAAGCAGTCTATCTTATTGTCTTGCTGGACTGTATCCTACATATGCTGGTCAATTGGATGGAGATATTTTTATAGCTGGTGAGCCAATTAATGATATGAGTCCATGTGATCGTTCCCAGTTAGTTTCTATTTTGTTTCAAAATCCTGATAATCAGTTTTGTATGGAACGGGTAAATCAGGAAATCTTATTTGCTCTTGAAAATATTAATTATGCTGGGGATTTGAACACTCGAATGGAAGAATTGCTAGATTTAGTTGAACTTAAAAGTGTGAAAGATGCTCCGATTTATACCCTTTCAGGGGGTACGAAACAAAAAATTGCCATTGCTACAGCACTTGCAACAGGCGCCAAGATGCTTATTTTAGATGAACCCTTAGCTAATCTTGACCCTGCATCTTCTGTAATGGTGGTGAGTGTTTTGAAAAAACTGCATAAAAGTGGTTTAACACTTTTAATCGTTGACCATAAGCCACAACTTTGGCGCAAATTTGTTGACAAAGTTCTTCTTATGGACCATAAGGGCAATTTAAGTGATAAAAGTTTAGATCCAGAGCGATTAGAAGAGTACAGTAATGAATTTGATACAAGAGGTATTTTTTTAAATGATGATTGGTTGGTAAAATATCACCCTATACAAGTGCCAAAGCCTTCAAATAGTATTGTTAAACTTGAACGGGTTCAAATTTCATATAATAAAAAGGTGATACTATCAGATGTTTCCCTTGAACTTGAACGAGGAAGCGTGACAGTACTTGTTGGTGGAAATGGTAATGGAAAGACTACGCTTCTATCTGCTATGGCTGGAGTTATTCCACATAGAGGACATATGAAAATAGATGGACAAGTAGGACTTGTATTTCAAAATCCACGTTTTCAATTTTTAACCCTTTCTGTTGAGGAAGAAGTATTGGAGACACTTGCAGTAATTAGACCTAATGATACCAATGAGTTACTTATTGAGGAAGTTGAAAAGCTTTTAGATGAATTTGGTCTTTTGGAGTTGCGCAAGGCTTCACCTTATGCCCTTAGCCAGGGTCAACAACGACGCCTAGCTCTATTATCCATGCTTGTAGGAGAACAATCCTTGTTATTAATAGACGAACCAACTTATGCACAAGATGAAAATGCTACACGTTTTATACTTGATCTTTTAAAAAGAAAAGTGGAAGAAGGTTTAACAGCTGTAATTTCAACTCATGATCTTGTAATGGCTAAGGCTATAGCCAATCGTATTTTCCTGGTAGAAGGTGGGAAAGTTACAGAGCTATTATTAAAAGAGTTTGAAAAATATATTAAAGAAAGAGGCACTGTGATATGAGAAAACTTAATCCAGGATATAAGTTATTAACGCTTATTATTGCATCTCTTATTTTGTCTTCAACATATAACATTAAGCTAAACTTAATAGTATTTTTTACAGCTATAATTTTGACATTGACGACACCAGGTATAAATAGGAAGTATTGGGCATTATCTATGGTGCCTTTTCTCGTTGCTGCATTTGGGATGTTTATGACAGGCCTAATTTTCCCTGCTGCAAAGGGAGCTGGAACTATGGTTGGATTATTGGGTGAGCGTGTTATTTATGCTACATCCCTGGATAGTGCACTTAAGTTGACTACACGTATTCTTGCATATGGGGGACTCGGTATGCTCTTTGCTTTTACTACTAATTCAATGGAATTAATAATGAGTTTAATGCAACAATTTCATATGTCTCCTAAATTTGCCTACGGTATTTTAGCTGCATATCATTTTTTCCCTGTTATCAAAAGTGAATATAGAATTTTGGGGGCAGCACTAAAGGTTCGTGGTATTAAAGCTGGTCTCTTTTCAAAGAAACGGTTATTTCCCATGATAGTTCATGCAGTTGAACGTTCGGAAAGCCTTGCAATGGCTATGGAATCAAGAGGATTTGATGATAAGCGTCCTCGTGCAATAGCCTTTAAGGTTTCATTAAGTATTTTAGACATTGCATTTTTAGTAGGCGTTAATGTCTTTATTATATTTGGTATATTTTTATTATAGGTAGGTGATATGGGATTGAATAAATATTATGAACTTCAGCGAACGAAGGCGGATCATCCGTTTTTGTCACCATTTGTTATTCTTAAAATTAGTATGATTTGTTATGGCGTTGTGTTGACGGAACGAGCTTTGAACAAGGTTCAAGAGCCAATGTATTGTTTTGGAAAGTTGGAGCCATTTGGTATAAGCTTTTCGGGTAGAACAAATGGTAGAGTGATGCCAGGACCAATTTTACTGAGAGATGCTTCTAATGTTTATATTAATTATGGAGAATTATATACTGATCCTTATGTTGTTGATTGGGATCCAGATTTAGAACTTTTTATTCTGAAAGAAGATGAGAAAATAATAGATATAGTTGATTTTGTACCACGTCCTAGATTCTATGGGAAAACAACTTCTAAAGGTACGCCTATGGAACAATTAGCAGAGGTTCGTGCACAGAAACTGATAATGAATGCATTTCAAAGGTGCAGACTTTGGGAAAAGGGAAATCAATGTGCATTTTGTGCTTTTTTTACAGGGCAGCATATTAATGGTGAGGTTGATTGTCAAGATATTTATGAAACAGTCAATGAGGCTTTAAAAGAGCCAGGGCGTTTTTCTGAAATTTTTTTATCTGGAGGTACAGATTTTGGAGGTGAAACACCCTTTGAGGAAGAAATAAAGCGATATATTAGTGTTTTTCAAGCTATTGGTAGAAACTTCAAAGGACATTTTTCAAGTCAATTAATGGCTCCAGCGTATAAGAAGAAGGATTTACAGCGTATTTACAATGAAACAGGTGTTACTTCTTATTGTCCTAACATTGAGATATGGGATGAGAAGTTGTTTCCAATTATGTGTCCAGGTAAGGAAAAATGGATAGGACGTAATGAGTGGATAAATAGAACTATTGCCGCTGTGGAGGTTTTCGGCCGAGGCAAGGTATATACTCAAGTTGTTGCTGGTGTTGAGTTGTCCAGACCTCATGGTTTTAAAACTATGAGTGAGGCTTTAAATTCTAATTTCGAGGCATGTGAATTTTTTGCAAAGAACGGTGTTATTTATCTGAGTACCATTTGGCGACCACATAAATCAACGAAGCTTGGCTATCAGCCCATGCCACCTATGGAGTATTATATTCGCCTGACTGAAGGACTTCATCAAATTCGTAAAGAGTATGGACTAGTAACGACTAATGATAATTATAAGCACTGCGGAAATCATCCAGACAGTGACCAAGAAAGGTTAGATTGAGATGTTAATATTACCTAAAAAAAATACTCTATATATTCAAATTATAGATATGCTTAAAGGAGGGTGTGAGAAAATAGTTCAGGTCCCTAAAGAGGATGGACGTATGGTAGCCTTTTCATGTGAATCATTACAAAGCATTAATGGTATAACTCTTATATTGGGAATTGAACAAGAGCGTACAGATGCTGGACGTGGTATGGTTCGGGGTTTATGGTATAATAAGCAAGTAGTTGTTTGGATGAACAATGGATTAAACAAACTACGCATAGTTACCTATCCTTATCGATGTCACATTGTAGGCCCTGTTTTTTCAAAAGTATACGATGAAACAAAGAAGAATAATCCTAAGGCAGAGGTATCTGTGGTTTGGGAACTTGTTGTAAAAGAATGTACAGAGACAGATGCTTGCCCTCCTGAACCCATATTGCAGATACCAGAGGGAGAGTATGAATACCACTTAGATCATCCCTCCTTAAGGTGAATTATAATTCATGGAATTGAGAGAATGTAGAATTAAAAAACCTAGGTATTAGTAGTACCTAGGTTTTTATCATTATTCCGAGATGCTTCCATTAGAAAGTGTAATCACTCTTTGAGATATTTCCTCTACAAAGGCATTGTCATGGGTTACAATTATTATTGCAATGTTTTGAGAAGCTAAATTTCTTATGATTTTAGAAATTTGTGATCTTGTAGACTCATCTAATGCTGATGTGGGTTCATCAAAACAAAGTATTGATGGATTAAGCATGCAGGCTCTTGCTATTGCAACTCTTTGCTTTTGTCCTCCAGATAATTGATATGGATAATTATTTTCTTTATCCTTTAGCTCTAATTCTGATATTAAATAATTAGCACGTTTTTCTATATCTTTACGATTCGTTTTTTTTAGAAATAAAGGTGCTTCAAGGATATTTTCCATAACGGTCATATGAGGAAACAAATTGTAGTTTTGAAAAACTAGTCCCATTTCCTGTCTTATTTCTTTCATATTCTCCTTTGAGGCATATTGTATTTTTCCATTGACTTCATTGCACAAATATAAATTATTAATTTTTATCGAACCGGAATCAACGGTTTCTAGATTGTTTATACATCTTAAAAGCGTTGTTTTTCCTTCACCTGATTTTCCCATTATACAAACAATTTCTCCCCTATCTACAGTAAAGGAGATATCCTTGAACACGGTGGTTTTACCAAAGTTTTTACTTAAATTTTCAACTGTTAATGCCATGATTTTCTCCTATCTGAAATAATTAAATTTATTTTCAATTCTGTTTAACACTCTTGTTAATACAGCAGTAATCGCTAAATAAACTACACCTATATAAATATAAGGTGAAAAGGAAGAATATTTATTTGAAACGGCTTTAGCTGCTTTCAATATATCACTAACGCCTAATATATAAACTAAAGAAGTATCTTTTACTAAAGTAATAACTTCATTTGCTATAGAAGGTATAACATTTCTTATTACTTGGGGCATAATTATTTTAATGAAGGTATGGGTTCTGCTCAAGCCTAAAACAGCTGCGCCTTCATATTGTCCAACATCTATAGAATTAATACCGCCCCTGAAAATTTCTGCAAAATATGCAGTATAATTAATTATAAATGCGATGAAAATTGCCTGGTATCTACTAAATGCATAACCAATAACAGGGACATAATGAAAACCAAAGAAAATAAACATGAGTTGTAATAAGAGGGGCGTGCCTCTCATAATATAAATATAACCACCCATTATACTAGAAACAATTTTATTTTTTGACATTCTCAATAAAGCTACAACTAATGACAAAGGAATAGATACAACTAGTGTTATAACAAATACTCCAATTGTAATTATTAGTCCATTTAATGTCATCGGTATTAACATGTTTAAAACATTCATTTCCATTAGTCCACTTCCTATCTACTATAATTAATAATTAATTTTCAGAGAACCATTTTGCATAGATTTCATCATATGTTCCATCGTTTCTCATTTCATCAAATGCTTTATCAATATTTTCCAATAATTCTGTATCATCTTTTCTTACCCCAATGCCATATTCTTCATCGCCAAAGTCATCTTCTAATACTTTATAATTTTCTTCACCTTTTTGTTTCATGTAGTATCTTGCCAATACTTCGTCAACTACTAGAGCTTGGCTTCTTCCTGATTCTAGATCATTAAAGGCTTCATTATTTGTTGAGAATTCAAAAAGATCTTTAAATGATGCTGCTACATCAGGTTCAGCGTTTATTGCATCAAGAGCACTTGATTCAGCTTGAACACAAACAGTCTTTCCACTTAAATCTTCTTTAGTATTTATTGAAGAATCAGCTAAGGTAACAATTATTTGGCTGTTTTCTAAATATGGTTTAGTAAATGCTACCTTTTCTTGTCTTTCTGGTGTAATAGTGTAACCATTCCAAATTAAATCGATATTACCAGCATTTAATTCAGTTTCTTTCATAGACCAGTCAATTGGTTGAAATTTAATTGCAACTCCAATTCTTTTAGCAACTTCATTTGCTAAATCCACATCAAAACCAACAAGTTCACCATTATCATCTCTAAAACCCATTGGTGCAAATGTATCATCAAGTCCCATAACTATTTCTGTTTTTTCTCCTGTTGAACTGCTAACATTTGTATCAGTAGGAGCATCTGCTCCACCGATTATTGTTTCTGATTCATTATTAGAGCATCCGATAATTAAAGTTGCTACTAAAAGTAATAAAGTTAATAATTTCGTTGTTTTAATTTTTTTCATTTTATTTTTCTCCTCGTATAATATATTTGTAATCATTTTTTATATATAATTTCCAATTTACAAATGATTACATAGGTAAAATAAATTGGAATTACTAATAGGGGTGTCCTTCATATATAATCCTTATAGGATTACAACAAAAGGTTGGTTCTTTTTTCTCCTGTTGCACCCTATGGTGACTTCTCAAAAAGACTGTTCCCTTGTTCCTTATGTTAACTTCAAACCCAGGTGTTGTTCCAAGTGGATTGGTAGCTGTCAGTAGCAGACAGTCACAAAGCCAACCACCAGAGTTCTAATTTTGCGAGGGTGTTGATGCATTTTGAATCAAGGACATTCCTTTTAGTAATTCCAATATTCTAACTATGAAAGGTGGTGTAAATCCATGGATAATAAACTGCTATCAACACTCTTTGTAGGTGTAGATGTGAGCTCTCGCTCTCAACATGCGGTAATACTTGATTTCTATGGTAACACTTTGGCTTCTTTTCCTTTTAATAATAATGTTCCTGGCACTTCGCTGATGATATCTGAAATTATCAAGCAAGCCAATTCTACAAAAGCAACTAATGTAGTTGTTGCAATGGAATCTACATCCTTTTACAGCTTCCATCTTTGCAACTACATCTTTCAGTCACCACAACTGGCTACTCTGCATACTAAGGTTTATTGCCTTAACCCAAAGGTTACCAAAGCCTATCAAAATACTTTTGTTGATATTGATAAGACAGACCCTAACGATGCCTATGTTATTGCCGATTTTGCAAGAACCGGCAAAATTACTTCCGAACCTTTTCAGGGTTCACAATTTGTAGCTCTCCAACGCCTCACACGCGCTAGACTACATTTGATGGAAGGGCTTGCTAGAGAAAAGTCCTATGTCTTAACTAATATATTTATTAAATTTAGCGAACTGGCTATCCTTGATGTCAAAGATAAGGACAACCCATTCTCCAATAGATTTGGAGCTACTTCAATGGCTGTTCTATCAGACTTTATGTCGCCTGATGAAATTGCCTATACCTCTCTTGAGGATCTTATTGATTTCTTTATCGAAAAGGGTAAAGGGCGTTTCACAGACCCAGAAGCAAAAGCAAAATTACTTCAAAGGGCTGCAAGAGACTCTTATCGTCTAGATAAAGCTTTATATGACCCACTAAACGCTGCTATTGCTGCATCTTTTAATTGTATTAAAGCATTTGAAAAAGAAATAAAATTAATTGACAAAGCTATTGAAAAAGCTGTAAAAGGTTTATCTAGTAATGAATATCAATCTTTACTGTCAATTAAGGGCTTTGGTCCTGTTATTTCAGCTGGTATAATTGCTGAAATAGGTTTCATTAGCCGTTTCTCATCAGAAGAGAAACTTGCTAAATATGCAGGACTTACTTGGCGTAAAAAACAATCTGGACGTTTCACAAGTGATATCACTTTTATGACTAAATCTGGAAATGAATTCTTACGCTACTATCTCGGCGAAGCAGTTATGAGCCTGTTAAAGTCCCATAATGATGAATATACCGAGTATTACCATAAAAAGTATAATGAAGCAATTCGCTTCAAACATAAAAGAGCACTCGCACTAACTTCACGTAAACTTGTTAGGTTGATTTTTGCATTGCTACGCAATAATCAACTCTATATTTCATCTAAAGGGGTTGATAAAGCAATTTCTTAACTAAATACTATTACCATTTTTTTCTATATTTGAGGTTTCAAATAT
>JAQVWY010000124.1 GCA_028709465.1 Tissierellia bacterium
GACGATTAAAACATATCCGAAAAGAAATGTATTGTGTTTTTATTGCCACATTATGTGAAATATCAAAAAGAGGATTTTCTCAGGGTGGAATTTTAAAGCAAATTGATGAGTATATTGGAGGTTTTGATAGAAACCATTATTATGATTTAATAAAAAAGGCGATATCAAACGAAGGATTAAAGATTATAGAAAAAAATGGTCGTTACTTGGAGGCAACAATAGTATATGAATCTGGTATCCCTAATAAATTTCATTCTAACCTATATAGTCTGTTTAAGATTTATTGGAAATGGCTAAAAGGTATTGATTATATGGAGAGAAGAGATTTTTTAAGAGCTTTTATTGAAAAAAAACCAATATATAATGAATATATAATTGATAAAAGTGATTATATGAAAATGTGTTCATTACGAGAAAGCATGATTGATTTTCAAGAAAAAGTAATAAAAACATGTATACGAATTGATAAAATTTTTTCAGAGTTTGATAAAATTAACGAAGGAGTTAATGAATTAAATATTAATGATGTATGCAAAAAGGTTAGTGAGCGGTTAGGTTATAATGTTTTAACAGTAATAGGTGAAAAAAATATAAAAAAAGACTTAATAGACTACACTTATTGTGTTAGTTTTAATAAATTTGAAAATACTATTTCGAACTTAATGCCAAATGAAAAAATAAAACTTCCTTCAGGTGAATATGTAACAAATCAACAGTATAGTCAATCAAGTTTTATATTAGGTTTACACGAAGTCAGAAATAATATTTATGAAGTTGTGTTTCCATATGGATTAAATTGTAGTGATTATTACAATCTGAAAAGAAATGAAATTATTAAACGTAATGAACATTACATATATATTTCAGAAGATTGGTTCCAAGTAGAAATTGATGGTTATGAAAAACCTATACGTGAGCTCATATGGAATAATGAACAATTATATATATTTGTAGGAAAGATACCGGCTGCTTCAAGTGCCTGCATAGATAATAAAATAATTAATAGTGAAGAGAAAATTAAATTAAAAGTATCTGTTAGAAAATATTGGGATAGTACAGAAAAATTAAATAAATTAGTACTATATTTAGATGAATTTAAATTATTTGACACGAAGTATTCAATGCAATCTGTTTGTATTAGAAGTAATGTTTCGGATACTGAAATAGTAAGACAAATTAATCAACTTGGTCATAGACGTATTATTGATAAATGGTTTTCTATTGATAAAATTACAGATAAATTAGTTGTGAGTGTTTTTGTTAATGAAAACTTAATTGCATCTAAAGAAGTAGTACTAGATGATGTATATATATATTCCTTGCAAACTGGCATAAGAATTAAAGACAAAGTTGAGTGGCAAAGCTGGTTTAGTGATAATAGGGTTGTTATTTTTTCTAAATATAAAATTTTTAATAATAATATTGGGCTAAATTTTCTCGATATGTTTAATAATTTCTATGTGTATCTTGGTAATATTGACTTTAATAATAGTACAATTAAATTAGACAACACTGATATTGCAATTGTTACATCAGATAAACCTTTAATTAAACTAAAATCAGAAGTTATTCCAATGAATAATTCTTTGTGTATTTCAAATAAATCAGAAATATGTTTCGAAACTATAAATTGTCATAAAGAGGGAATGTTTCTTAAAATCATACATGAAGATAAAAAATTTGAAGGAATACTTTTAGACGAGCTGAGTGATATTAAAAATATAACATTATCTGATTGTGGCATAAGTATCGGAAAAAGATATGGAAGGTGGTATGTATCACTTTATGATGAACAAATTAAAGTTTGTGAATTTAATTTTTTTGTCTTATCACAAGTAAATGCTAAAATAGATAAGGAAATATATGAAGAGGGTGCAAATGTTTATGCAATTGTAACAGCCACTGACAACTGCTTTTTTGTAGATGGAGAAACTACTAATAAATGCAAATTAAATATTGGAAACGCATACTTGAGTAATGAAAATAATATAATTTGTGCTAAGGAAATTGAATTTGACATATCAGATTCTAATTGTAACTTTCCATATAAATTTTCATTAAAACCAGATGTATGGGGCATAAGGAGGAAAAAGGATGAAATATTAGAAAAAAGTTTTAACAGAGACTTGACAATAGAACTAACATCAAATGATGAATTATATATTTATAGTACTATTAGCCAGAAAATATTGTTTCACGGTAAAGACCTAGAGAAATATAGTTATATTAATACAGGTATAAATATAGTTAATTTACGAAAATTAAAGACTTCATGGCAGGCAGTAAGTAAAGTTACAATTTTCAATTACTTAGGTGAACCGATAACCTTTAAGGTCGTATTTAGTGCTAGATGTAATATAAAATCATTTCTATATAAAAATAATTCACTAATATTAAATTTTGATTATTATGGTCCGATTGGTGGTTTGATTGATTTAGTTGTTTATATAAATGATGATAAATATGACAAGATAACTAAAAAGGTTGGGCAAAACAATTTAGTTATAGAACAAGAAATAAAGAATGTTAGTAATTACGATGGCCAGTACGTAGTAGTTCAGGTTAGATATGATGGAGCAGACCCTGAAGTAATTTTTGAAGACATTATAAAAATTACAGAAGGCGAAAAAACAGATGAAATTTCAACAAGGGATACTAAAAAACGTAATATTGTTGAACAGAGTATTAAAGAGTTGCTACTAAGCAACTATATAAATACATTGCAATTGTTGGATTTGGAAAATAGTGATTTTGAATTAGAATCCGTTAAATTTAACACAACTGACATTTTAAGTTATTTGGGGAGGATGTATTAATGAGATATAGTTTTAACAAATTTAATTCAGATGAATTAAATGATTTTTTATCATTATTTAATATAAATATATTAAGCTATCCAATAAGCAAAAATCAGAAACATTTTAGAAATTATATTAGGGGTTTTAGACCAAATAAGTTACCTATAAAAATATTATCAAAAATATATTATGACGAAATTAATCAAGAAATAAATAGCCCATTACAGAGATACTTAACGGATATTACAAAGGATTATTTTAAAAATACAAAAATAGAAGAATTAATTGGTAGTTTAGATGAAAAAGATCAGTATGAGACTTTAATTGAGATATTTAAGGAAATTATCAGCTTGGGATTGTTTGTTAAAACTTCTCATATATTTACTTTGGCGGAAGTAGATGTCGATAAAAATGTATTAAAAGCATTTGATGAAATTCTTAAATTTACTATTGATACTAAAAATGAAATCAAGAAAGATTGCGAAAGTAATATAAATAAAACTTATGAGGAGAAGTATAACAAATTAAATGAACAGCTTATAAAGACCAGTAACGAATTATCAAAAGAAAGAAGTAAATTGAAAGATTTAGAAAAGATAAAAACTCAAAAAGAATTAATAATCAGCTCACGTGAAAATGAAAATAATTTATTAATCCAAAAATTAAATAAATTGAATCGAGAAGTTGAAACTTATGAAGAAAAGGTAATTGATTTAGAGAAAAAGGTACAATGTATCGAAAAAAAAGAAAGTGAGATTAAAGAATTAAAAAAAATAAACACTCAATTAGAAGAAAAGAATTATTTACTAGAAGAAAATTCACTGTCCCCAGAAACCACTCGCATTTTATCTACGGAAATACTAGAGGATTTAAGAAATGAAGAAATTAAGGAAGATAAATTTATTTCTGATGCAAGAAAGATCTTTTCAAAAGAAGAAACTTTAGATGTCTCTTGGGAAGGCCTATCAAGAAAAGAAGGTATTAAGTTAAGAATAATAATAGAAACAATGAAAAATAATAAATGTAACCATAACGACATAGAAATATTAGATGAAATTGAGGATTATATCCAGTATAAATATATAATGATTAAAGCACTAAAGGTTTTGTTTTATAAATACTTAGAACAAGAATCAACAAAGAAGACAATTGATCAAAACTTTATATAATGTTATAATATGACATTATATAAATAATGAGGAGACAAAATTTGAAAGTACTTTTGGTAGAGGCTGGATACAAGAACAAATATCCACCTTTAGGATTAATGAAAATTAGCGCATATCATAAAGAACTAAATGATGAAGTTGTATTTGTTAAAGGGAAAAACAAAGAAATAAGGGAGCAAAAGTGGGACAGAATTTATGTCACCACTCTATTCACGTTTTATTGGAATAAGACAATTGATGTAATAAAATATTATTATAATTCAATTGATAATAAAAAAGAAATTTATATAGGAGGGATATTAGCAACATTACTTTTTGAAGAATTAAAGACGGAACCTGGCTTAGAAGGAATAACAATAATCTCGGGTTTATTAGACAAGCCGGGGATACTTCAAACTGATAATATTATTATAGACACATTAACACCAGACTACGATATTATTGATATAAGTAAAAATAATTATTTGAACTATGAGTACGAGGTGAAAAATTCCTATATAACATCAACAACTAAAGGTTGCATTAGAAATTGTAAATTTTGTGCTGTTAAAACATTGGAACCTACATATCTAGATTATATAGATATAAAAGAACAGATTAAAATAATTGACAAAAAATACGGAGAAAAACGTAATCTAATGTTAATGGATAATAATGTTTTAGCTTCTAATAGCCTAGTAAATATAGTTGATGATTTAATTGAACTTGGTTATGGCAAAGGAAATAAAAGTTATATAAAAAAATCTGGTAATAGGACATTGCGTCAAACAAGATATATTGATTTTAATCAAGGTATTGATGCAAGGCTAGTAAATGAAGAGAATATGAGTCAACTATCACGTTTAGAGATTAAACCTCTAAGAATCGCTTTTGACCATTCAGATGAGAAAAATGTTAAAATTTATGTACAAGCCCAAAAACTAGCTGCTAAGAATGGTATTAAAAATTTATCAAATTATATTTTATTTAATTTTAAAGATACGCCTGAGGAATTATATTATAGATTAAATATAAACATAGAATTAAATATTGAATTTATGAATGCAGGTTTTAATACATCAATTTGGTCATTTCCTATGAAGTGTATGCCAATTTCAGGTGAGTTAGCGAAGACACGTAAATATATTGGAAGTCATTGGAATGCTAAATTGCTTAGAGGAGTACAGTGTGTGCTAAATGCTACGCATGGGGTTGTAGGACCTAAAAAGGCATTTTTTCAGCATGCATTTGGATCAAATTTTGAGGAATTTATTGAAATATTGTATATGCCAGAATTATTAATTACACAAAGAAAAAAGTGTGAGGAAAACGGAAGTATAGAAAAATGGAAAAGCCTATTTAGAACATTAACAGAAATAGAAAAACATCAATTTATAAAATTGATAGAGAGTAATAAGTTTAGTGAAAAAGTAATAATAAATAAAAAAATAAAACAGTTATATTCAATGTACTTAATTAAAAATATAGATAGTCTAATATAAGTGTAATTAGTTACATAGAATTTTATGGAAGAGTAATTATATTAATCCTGAAATTAAAGATGCTTTAAAAATGATGTACACATCATCCATGGTTAATGCATAACCTCATTTAGACAAGCATCCCTATATTTTAATAGAATTTAGTTTTCCTAGTGATGTGGTGATGTCTTTAACGATTAGTTATGTATTGCATAAATGCCTTTTTAAAATAAAAAGCGTGATTTTTATTTGAGACGTATTTGTCATAAACATTAGAAAATATTGGATTGTATGGTTTGGAATCCTTACTTCTGATTTGAATAAATTCTCCATTGGATGTATGAATGTAACCATCATAGCTATGCTCAATATGCTCATGTAATTGCTGGCAAATTGAATAATAATCATATTCTAATTGAATTTTTAGGTCGTAATAATAATTATCATTTAGATTGACATGTTCGTATGGTAGAAAAAACCAGTCTTCAGGACTCCCATCTTTGCTGATAGGAACATAAAGTAAGTTATCTATTTTTTCATAGAGACGTGTATTATAAAAATTCTTATTTGATAACAGCTCATCAATTATTGATAATATTTGCGTAATAAACATAGTTTCAAGAGGCTTCCCAAATTTGTTGCATTTATTGGTTTTCAATTCGCCATCTTCAAAATCTAGTTTATTTGATGTGTTGTTTAGGCCTAGAGCAATCTCTAAGAGTTGCCCCGCCTTACCTTTGTTGATAGTAATTCCTTGAAGCTGATCTTGGTTCATCCATTCTCTAAGAGGAACGTTAACAATTGAATCTAATCTGCGTTTTGCATCATTTAACTTCATAAATTTTCTCCTCATTTAGTATTGTCATT
>JAQVWY010000125.1 GCA_028709465.1 Tissierellia bacterium
TCGAAATGTTTTTGAAATAGTTACTGAAAAAAATAATAAATAATACTCTTATAAGGAGTGCTTTTGGTTAACTTGAACTTTATATAGAATTATGATAAAATTCAAAAGATTAAAATTTATACTAAAGTCCAGCTAAGAATTGTCAATAACTAATTTAAAATTATTTGATAATTTAATAGGACTAAAAAATGGTAAATTTAATAAACCTTTTGAAAGGCACTCAAAAAGCAGAGATTTGAAATATGGAATTACACTATGCAGCGATGTCGCATTTCGCTTTTAAGTAATTCATTTGATGTTTTTCTGGAGTGATGATTTCAAACTCCTTTTTATCACGTAGTATAGCAAATATGATATTACAAACTTTATGCATAACGGCTCCTAGAGCCACCAGTTTAGGCTTGTTTTGACATTTTGAAAGATAATAGTTACGAAGTACAGGATTCTTGGCAGAACCATTTTTATTCTTGCTAATACTGATTAAAGCCATGGTATGAATTACTCTTCTTGCAATTCGTGAACCACGCTTTGACATACTAACTTTAGTACCATTAAATTTACCGGATTGTTTAACTGCAGGATCTAAGCCAAAATAAGCAAAAAGTTGTTTTGGTGAACGGAATGCAGAGAAATCTCCGATTTCACCCATAAGGCTTACTGCAGAAAGAAATCCTGCACCTTTAAAAGATTCAATGAGATGTATTTGTTTCACAAACTCAGTATCTTCATTGGTATTTACAAGTTCATGCATATCGGAAAGTATGATTGATACTTCTTCGTCATACTGACGGATAAAACGTATATACAAACGAATGCGTTTAAAGTTACTGCTTACTGAATGGCCAAAAGTTTTTGCATCATTTGCGGCCTGAATAATGGCATTATACTTGTTTTGAGCATAAGTAAGTCCAAAGCGTGCAGTAGAACGTATGGAATCTATTATTTCATCTTTAGAAGCACTTATAAATGCATCTGGAGAAGTATACTTTTCCAATAAGGTCATTGCAGTATTTGTAGTTATCTTACAGAAAATTTTTAAATATTGTGGAAATATCATTCGCAGTTCGCCCTGAAGTTTGTTTACGTAAGCTGAGCGATTGTCCATTAGGTCATAATATTCTCTTGAAAGATTTCTTAAATCAAGGGCAAGCTCTGATGGCATAATGGAAACTTTTAAATCAGGTTTTAAACCAATTAAGGCAGCTTTTTTTGAATCAAATCTGTCATTATGTACTTTCCTAATATTAATATTTGTGCTATTCTTAGTGATGATAGGATTTATGATGGAGACACAAAATCCCTTATCACGAAGATAGCAGAAGAGTGGGTAATGATAAATTCCCGTGGATTCCAGAAAGATGCGACTTTCTAAGGAATACAGCTCCTCTGCTTCTTTTATTTTAGAAACAGCTAAGCTTAGGGAATTAAGGTCAGAATGCAGGATTTTAAATGGCTTTCCTACAAAAGTTTGGTTAGGTAGTGCAATAGACATCCAACTAAAATCAGCACCTACATCAATACCAACCGAGATAAATGTATCATATTTAATGTTTGACATGAGCGACAGCTCCTTTCTGATAGGAATCCATTTCCAAGCAATGAGTACACATCCTAGCATGTGATACAGGTATAGCCTGAGGCTCCCAACCAGCCGAATCATAAAACCTCATTGAATGGACTAATTGACTTTATTATAGGTATAGGTCAGTGGGAACTGACTTCCCAAGGAGAATAACATTTTTTATCCTATCCTTAAGATTATACTTTATGAAAGGTCTGGAGTCCATTGGGAACCATCAGACATGTTAAGTTTAAAAGTAACATCTGATGAAGGAAGAACTCCTTCTTCTGTTACTAATATATAGAAATGTTTTAACTGCATAGTCATTAGTGACTATGACATTATTATACTAGGAGAATATATTATGGCTAAAAATAAAAATAATAAAAAATCAGATGGTAAATTTAAATCAAAGAATATAAAACATGATCCCCAAGCTGAAAGTGCCAGAGCAGTATTTGGATTGAAGGGCGAAAATTTCCAAAATAAAGCGAAAGGTGATCTTAAATAAATTATCATCTTGAGGGTATTCCTTAAATAAAGGTGTGTCCCTATAAATTTCTAAAAAGGTGTGCCCCTATTTATTAGATCTTTTCCAAAAATTTCTGTTATATTATTAACACTTGTGGTATAATTATAATAGTACAAATGGAGGGAGGGGTTATATATGAAAAGGTTAACAATCTTTATTATAGTTACATTAGGTATGATATTATTATTTAATATGATTTTATATTCTTCAAATAACGTGTCTCCCCCAGTTAATGTAAAATCTGGAGATGATTTTAATTTTTATATAATTTCTGATCCACATTATATTGCTGAAAATACTCATGATAATGGAGAAGCATTTAATAACCTTCTTGAATTTGGAGATAAAATGCTTCAATATTCAAATGTGTTTATTGATGCAATAAAGGAAAGCGTTATCGTTAATAAACCAGACTTTATAGTGTTCACAGGAGATTTAACAATAAATGGTTTAAAAGAAAATCATATAGAATTTTCAAAGAAACTTTCAGAATTTGTTAAATTAGGTACTTGTGTCTATGTTATCCCTGGCAATCATGATATTTCAAATGAAGAAGCTGTGTTTTATTATGAAGATAAACTTCTAAAAGGTAATAATGTTGATAAAAATAAGTTTGTAGAAATTTATTATGATTTTGGATATAATCAGTCTATTTCAAGAGATGAAGATTCTTTAAGCTACCTTGTTATGGCCACAGAAGATGTTTGGTTATTGATGATTGATTCTACAAATGATTATCCGGACCATGGAGGTTCTTTAAGTTCATCTACTTTACAGTGGATTGAATCTTGCTCTGAATTAGCAAAAGAAAAGAATTCAAAAATGATTGCTGTAATGCATCACAGTTTAATTGACCATAGCAAAATAATAAGTGACAATTACACCATTGAAAATAATGAAGAAATATTAAAATGTTTTATCAAAAGTGATATAGAAATTGTTTTGACAGGTCACATCCATTTACAAGATATTAAAGAATATAATATTGATGATCATATTATATATGATATAGCAACCAGTAGCCTTTCTGTTTATCCTCATCAATTTGGTACAATGCATTATTCTCCTTATAAAGGATATAACTATCATACTGTCAAGCTAGATATGACCCAATATGCTATAGACAATGGGTTAAATGATGAATTTTTAATTGAATTTGATAGTAATTCTGAACAATTTTTTAAAGATAAATGCTGTTCATCTCAAAGAAATTGCATAAATAATATTGAAGAATTAAATGAAAGAGAAAAAGAAGAAGTAATTAAAGTAGTGTCTGAAATGAATAAATTGTTTTTTGCAGGATATAGAAATGAATATTTAGAATACTTAAAGGATTTTGAAGGCTTTAAGCTTCTTGAAAGTATCTCAACATGTCCTGTTAAAAATTATGCTCTGGCAATACTAAATGATGAAAGGGCGAATAACAATATAATATCTATTCCAATTTCTGATTAATATTCCTTTGAGGCTTGACCACTTATACTAGCTATCTTAAAGGTGTGTCCACTTTTCTATAAATAATTAGCACCAAATTTTCTTTTCAATTCGAAAATTTGGTGCTAATTATTTATGATTTCATTTTCGATGCCTGTTGGACTCACCCCTTTCGTCAATACTACCAATAAATTCAACAGTATTTATTTAATCTTACCATTACTTTCTCCATCTCGTTCAATGCTGCAGTTTGAATTTTCCTATTGAAAATTTCTGAATAATTCGATTGCAGTGAATCTAATCAAGGTATTCATAATTTGGTGAATAAGTAAGATTTAATAAACCTTTATTGTACTAATAATATACCCGTATTAATAGTATTTAAACATAAATCTCGATAAATTATTTAAATGTTTAATTTATATAAATTGTGGTATAAGTTATTAGAAAGTACATATTATAAGAATTGATATATTGTATTTGATAAAAAAGATGGTTAGATTAAATTTTCTCCCCTCCTTATAAAAAGAACCCCTCCTAAGCAATAATTGTTGCTATAGGGGGGGTTCTTTTTTGCTAGACTCCCGTGCTGAACTTATCAATATCTTGTTCTGGTAACTTAAACCAAAAATTTATATAATCCCATGAATAGCTATCATATGTATATGATTTAAGCCATAAATCTCCATTTTCATCATATATTAAGTCTTCTATGTAGTATTCACTATATATTGATAATGTACCAAGATATGCAGAGCTTTCGCTGCTAGATTCATAAGCTTTTATGCCTTCAGTTGTAACATAATAATAATTATATAAATATTCTTCTTCTATCATTGATTTAATAAAATCTTTACGAATATCGCTTAAATTGCCATCTTTAATTCTCCAATAACTTCTGTTGCCTATATATAAAAGGTTACCGTTAAATTGAAGATCTAAAATATCTAATGTATTATCAGAGCTTTCATAGAATATATCTAATGAATTAATATCATTTTTATATTCATTTATATCCATTTCTTGGCCTGAAATGCTATACTTTACAAGATTTAAATCAAGATTAGCATATTGCATACCATAATCTTTTATTTCATAGTCAAAAACATAGTTGTGTTCTTCTCCAATTCCATAGGAATAATAAAATATATTATATATTATTTGGCTGTCAGTCATAGTAAACGAATAAAGATTTCCTCCTGAAACATCGTTATAATACCATTCTCCAATAACATCTTCCTTTGAAAATGCAACATCATCAAATTTTGTCTTATCTATCTTATTAAATATTACGTTATTCAAGTATATTGAATCATTATCTATTAATTGAACTTGTATTTCGTCAAAGCTATATTCAGCAGAAGTGTTTATATTTATATAATTTTCACCGCTTTCAATTACTTCCATTTCTATATCTTTTAATGGAGTATATCTCGAAAAGTAACTAAACTTTCCTTTATTATCCTTATTATCCTTGATGTCTATGAAAGCAATTTCTGGATCAGTTTCATGCATCCAAAATCCAGCTAAATCATTTAATTGTAATGTTTTTTCAAACAATAGAGAATTTGAGTAAAAGATTTTTTTATAATCTGATGCTTTTTCAATAGCTTTAACTGAATCTTTATCTTTTATTTTAATATAAATTGAATCTTCTTTTATGTAAGCAACATCCTTGCCATTTGATGATATGCAGTAATTTTTCACATCATCGCTAATCTTTTCGCTTTCTTTATCTGTTTGTTTATAAAAAAGCACATTGTCATAAGTAAAATAAAAAATATTTTCGTTAGATATGTTATAATTTAAAACATCATCTGCAATTTTAACAGGTTCTTTGCCATTAACATAAGAATATAATCCTTTATCATTATTAGAATATACTACAGTATTTCCATTTTTATCTAGCTGAAAATAATTTATGTCTGTTCCGATTTTTTCTGATTCTTTTTTAGCAATATCATAGTAGAAAAGATTATCATCATCATTTAAATATACAACAAATTTACCATTGCTATCAAGATAAAATCTATTAATTTCATCCGCTACGGTTTGAATTTCAAAATTTTCATCTACATAACAAAGTTCATTGCTTTTAGAATTATACTTTAGTAAGAATATATTTTCTTCGTTTAAATCTACCTGACAACTTAATACATCATTATTTGATAATTTGTATACTTCTTCATTTTCATTTCTTAAATCTCTGATATAATGGCCGCGTCCAATTCGGCGATAGATTATTATGTTGCCTTTGGGAGACAAGTAAAATATATCTACATCATTACTTATTTTTATTTTATCATCTTCTGCCAATCTTCTAACATACAATTCATTATTTTTCGTAAATGCTACGGTGCTTCTATCTTGGCTTATAGCGAATTTTCCAGTATCAGGTTCAGCAATTTTTTCCTTTTCATTATTTTCTGTAATGGTATATAAGGCTTCGCTTTCATTATCTATAAAAAAATATTTGTTATTTTCAGTATCAGTAAATGAATTAGGTCTTATATTTGAAGCTATTTTAATTTTCTCTTCATTTAGCACTTTATATAAATTATTTTCTTCATTAACATATATTACCTCATTATTTTCTGGATTAATATAAAAATTTTGTTCCATTACATCATCGGCTACAAGATAAGCCTCTCCACTTAACTCTAATCCATATAATTCTCCTACATTTGACATTAATTCGTGTTTAAGCATGTACAATGAATCATCATCAAAGGTCGATTGTTGGT
>JAQVWY010000126.1 GCA_028709465.1 Tissierellia bacterium
TTCATTTTCAAATCCTCCTTAAAAAATAACTAAAAGAACAACACAAACATATATTAACAATAATCAAACTAAATGCAACTTATTTTAAATAAATAAAATTTGTTGCATTTAGTTTTTTAAATAACAAACTATAATTAAAAGATTGACATAAATTGGAAAAAAATGGTATAATTTCGTTGTTATTTGTAAGCGTTAGGGGGATAAAAACAAATGGAAAAAAAATCAAGAACAGGCTATGCTTCAATCGATAAACCACAATACAAGTTTTATAGGGAAAGCCCAATAAGAAAGTTTGATGCAAATCAGACTTTATATCAATTAGTATTTAATAGTAATATAAATAATATGGATTATAATTCTATTGGATATTTTGGAAATTATTTAACATATGAGGGTTTTAAAAATGAAGTTGATAAAGCTGCTCTTGCTTATAAACAAGTTGGAGTTAAGAGTGGCGATGTAGTAGCTATAGCTATGATAAATACACCAGAAGTAGCTATTAATTTACTAGCACTTAATAAAATTGGAGCTATATCAAAATGGTTAGATGTAAGAGCTTCATCTGAGGATTTAGAACATTATTTGACAGAACATAACTGTGAAATAATGATTTCACTTGACATGATTACGCCCAAAATAGGAGAAATTATTCATAATACTGATGTAAAAAAAGTATTAACAGTATCTCCTGCTGACTCTTTATCTACTATTCAAAAATTAGGATATAAAGTTAAAAATAAATTTAATGGTAACAATATTGATATACCAAACGAAAGTAAATTTATTTCTTACCATGAATTTATAAAACAACATAGCCTAGGAATAGATGCTCAAGAAGAAAAGTTTGACAAAGAAAAACCTAGTGTAATAGTTCAATCTTCTGGAACAACTGGCATTGCTAAGAGTATTGTTCATAGTGATTATTCATTTACTTCTTTTGCTGATAAATTATCATATTCAGATATACCTTTTGCACCAAAAAAGAGACTATTAGTTGTAGTTCCTCCTTTTGTAGCTTATGGACTGGCAAATTCATTATTTTTATCACTTGCTTTTGGTATGAATGCAGAACTATGTCCGAAATTTGATCCAAATGTTGTATTTAATAATTTAGGTAAATTTAATTTATGTTTTGCTGCACCTTTTCATTATAGATATTTAGCTGATAATATATCTAAAATAAAAAAATCAGATTTAGAACAAATAGAATGTTTAATTTCTGGTGGTGATAAAATTTCAATTGAAGAATTAAAACAACTCAAAGAAATATTGGGTTCGGGAATAATTAATGGTTATGGTAATAATGAAGGATTAGGAGCTGTCACATTTAACCCATATAATGCTAATAAATTTGGAACTGTAGGTATTCCGAAATATGGTGATGAAGTAATTATTTATGATCCAGAATCACAAAAAGAATTAAAGTATGGCGAAATTGGTGAGGTTTGTTTTAAAACGGATACAATGTTTATTGAATATACAAATAATGAACAAGAAACTAATAGAATAAAACAAAAACATAATGATGAATCTTATTGGGTTCATACTGGAGATTTAGGTAGTATAGATGCTGATGGTTATCTAACTTTAGAAGGTAGAAGTCAAAGAGTAATAGTAAGATTGGGTTTCAAAATATCACCTATTGCAATAGAAAGTGTTGTTGAAAAGCATCCAGCTATTAAAGAATGTATGGCAATTGCAGTTCCTGATAAAGAAGAAGAAAATGTGCCTATATTATTTTATACTCTAAAAGATGAGTACTTAACTGATTTTGAAAGAATAGACGAAGAAATAAAAACTTTATGTAGTACAACTTTAAAAGAAAATATGATTCCAAAACATTATTCATTTATTGATTCAATGCCATATACGGATAATAATAAATATGATTTTAGAAAACTAGAAGAGTTAGGTATAAAGTATGTTGAATCAAATGTGGAAAAAACTTTAATTTTAAAAAAATAATTCACTTAAATTATAATAAAATTTTGTGGTTCTGAAATTGGAGGTATATTATGAATAGTACATTATATTTATCTGCTTCTGCATTAATTTATACAGTAGTTATTGCGATATTATTTTTTGTAAAAAAGAAAAATAACACATCAGAAAATAGGATATTCAAAAAGATTGTTCTTGTTACTCTTATTTCTTTAATAAGTGAAATATCAATATTATTTTTCATTGTAAAAAATTTAACTATTTTTATACCAATAATTTTAAAAATATTTAATGTTTGTATTATTAGTTGGGTTTTTGTATTTGGGATGTATTCATTCGTAATTTCATACAAAGAAGCAAATGTTGATTACAGAAAAAAATATAAGGCTCTGTATACTATATATAAAATATTTTATGCATTATCTATTATTGCAATTATAATCTTACCTGTATATTTATATACAGAACCAAATAAATTTTATTCTTATGGCCCAAGTGTAAATATAGTATTTGGAATATGTGGTTTTTTATTATTAATTATGTTTATTTTTCTTTTAAAAAATATAAAAAGTCTAAAACAAAAAGGCTACTATCCAATTATAATCTTTATATTATTAATGGGAATAGTAGCAATAATTCAAAACATATATCCAAATGTATTATTAACCAATGCGTTATTTGGATTAATTGTGATAATTTTATATCATACAATAGAAAATCCTGATTTGAAAATGCTTCATGAAATGGAACTAGCAAAAGAAATGGCTGAAAAAGCCAACCGAGCAAAGTCTGATTTTTTATCTAGTATAAGTCATGAAATAAGAACTCCTCTTAATGCTATTGTTGGATTAAGCGAAATAAATAAAGAAGTGGAAACTCTCGAAGAGTCAAAAGAAAATTCAAAAAATATTATTAACGCAGCAAAAATTTTACATGAAATAGTAGGAAATGTCCTTGATATGTCTAAAATAGAATCAGGTAATATTGAAATAACTGATAAAGAGTATAACCCATGTGAAATGTTCGAAAATGTCATTAATTTAGTTGAATATAGATTTAAAGAAAAAGGGATAGCTCTAAATGTTCAAATAGCTCCAGATCTTCCAAATAAACTACTAGGTGATAAATCAAATATAAAAAAAGCAATATTAAACTTATTAACAAATGCTGTTAAATATACAAGTGAAGGTTATGTGAATTTATCCGTAAACTGTGTTAACAAAAATAACATATCAAGATTAATTATTTCGGTAGAGGATACTGGAAGAGGAATAAAACCAGAGCAAATTGATAAGTTATTTGCTAGATTCAGTAGATTAGAAAAAGACAAGAATACAACAACAGAGGGAACTGGTTTAGGATTAGCAATAACAAAACATATTTTAGAACTTATGAGTGGACATATAACAGTTCAAAGTGTTTATGGATCTGGATCTAAATTTACTATAACTTTAAATCAAAGAATAATAAATGGTATAGAAACACAAAAAAATGTTGATATTCCTAATCAAAGAAACATAAATATTGAAGAACAGAATACTATTAATCTTTTAGATTTTAGTGGTAAAAAAATATTTTTAATTGATGATAACATTTTAAATTTGAAAGTGGCAACACGATTATTGCAAAAATATAATTGTGAAATGGAAAAAGCTTCTAGTGGTTATGAATGTATTTCTAAAATTAATGCTGGTGAAAAATTTGATCTATTATTACTTGATGAAATGATGCCTAATATGAGTGGAACTGAAACTATGAAAAAATTAAAAGAGAATGGATATAAAGTGCCAATAGTAGTGCTGACAGCTGATGTAGAAACGAATTCAAAAGAAAAATACATATCATCAGGATTTGATGATTATTTAGGAAAGCCTATAAATTTACAAGAATTAGAAAGAGTTTTAATTAAGTTTTTAAAGTAATAATATAATTTTAAAAATAAAATTAGATATGTATGAAAGAAGAATACTAAATATGATAAAGTACATTTGATTATTTATATTATCTTTTATCTTGGCAAGTATTTATCCTAAATTAGATTTATTAGGAATAGAATATTCACATATTTGATTTGTATCTTTAGATAATTAAAAAAAGCACATTTCATGTTAAATTGTTTTTTTTTTAATTAAAAATAGGTATTCAAAAATATAATATTATTGACAATGAAATTTTAACATAATTAAATGTTAATAAAATTAAGTTATATTAATAAATAAAAAATGATAAATATTTTGTCATTTTTTTAAAACATATTATTTAAATCTTGTAAATAGAATTAAATGAAAGAGAGATGAAATTTGATGTATGAAACAGTAGATTTTTTTGATAATAATGGTTCAACTTTAAAAGAAATCTTATTGTCTTGCTTATTCACTTACTATGAAAAGAGATTTTTATATAAATAAAGTGGTTAGATGTTTTTGAAATATTATACAAAAGCATAATTAATCTTCATAGTTTGTAAGTAATATATCATTTAGAAAGGAGTAGAATGATAACAATAACTGATTCCAAAGTTTACAAAATCGGATTATATATTCGCTTATCAAGAGAAGATGGTGATGATTTAGAAAGTGAAAGTATTACTAATCAACGTAGTCTTATTAAAGGCTATTTAGCAGCAAATGGAATTGAGTCAATCAATGAATATGTAGATGATGGATATTCAGGTGGTAATTTTAATAGGCCATCATTTAAAAAGCTTATTGCTGATATTGAAAAAGGAATAATAAATTGTGTAATTACTAAGGATTTATCCAGGTTAGGCCGAGATTATATAGATACTGGTATGTATGTTGAAAGATATTTTCCAGAAAACAATATTAGATATATAGCAATTAATGATGATGTTGATACATTTAAAGAAACATCTGGTAGTGATATGATGCCTTTTAAGTTAAGTATGAATGATATGTATGCCAAAGATATATCTAAAAAAGTAAGAAGTTCATTAATCGCAAAAAAGAAAATTGGTTTATTTTTAGGTAGCACACCATGTTATGGGTATATGAAAAGCGAGAAAAATAAACATATATTAATTCCTGATCCAGAAACTGCACCTGTTGTTAAAAAAATATTTGACTTATATATAAGTGGTTATAGTAGTAGTGAAATAGCAGAAATGCTAACGCGAGATGAAGTTCCTACTCCTATAATGGTAAAATGTATGGCTGGAAGAATGAGAAAAGCAGACAGACCCCATATATGGAAACATACATCAATATCAAATATAATAAAAAATAGAACATATACAGGTTGTTTAATTCAGCATACAAGTCAAAATATTAGTTATAAAACTCAAAAAAGAAAAATTTTACCAAAGTCAGAATGGATTATAAAAGATAATTGTCATGAACCAATTATTGATGATAAAACATATCGACTTGCTCAAGATATTAAAAAAAGGTATAACACATATTCTCCAGATAGAAGAAGTGTAGAATACGCACTTGCAAATCTTATTTATTGTAAAAATTGTGGTGCAAGAATGTATATAAGTTATGATAGAAAAAGAGAACGGATTACTATGAATTGTACTACATATAGAAAATTTAGTAAGTATGGATTTTGTTTTTCCCATTATATTAATTATTCTAAATTAGAAAAAACAATATTTTTAAAATTAAAAGGATTTTCATTGCAATATTTAGATAATGAAACTTTTGAAAAAAGATTAAAAGAAAATTATGTTGATCCAACAAAAGAAATACATAGTAGAATATTAGATACAAAATTAAAAATTAAAAAATTGGAAAATAAACTAGATAATTTATATGAAGATAAATGTAATGGAGTAGTAAATAATGAAATGTTTGTGCGAATAAGTAAAAATTCTAATGAAGAAATTGAATCATTAAAAAAGAAAAAAAAGAATTATGAAAAAGAAAAAGCAAAACTATTAAAATCAACTGAAAAAACTGTAGATTATAAAAAAATAGTAATGGCATTTTTGAACATAGAGAATCCTACTCAAGAGATGATGAATAAAATAATAAAAAAAATATATATAACAAAAGAGAAAAAGATTGAAATTCACTATAATATTATGGATTTCAATTATTTAAAAAATTAAAGGTATCTATTTCGCAACTACTCCCTGGTATGATGAAGAAATACCTTTTATCGAAGCAGCGGAAATTGGAACTGAAAAAGTAATTAGGGATCATTCTACCATAGGTATAGTTATAACAACTGATGGTTCAATTGGAGAATTTACACGTGGTGAATATATGGATGCCGAAGAAAAAGTAATAACCGAATTAAAATCGATTAATAAACCATATATTA
>JAQVWY010000038.1:0-17294 GCA_028709465.1 Tissierellia bacterium
CATTGTTAGAAATCTTCTAAGTTCTTTTTCATTTATACATTTTTCCAACGCTTCCTCTGATGATACAATCCCTATACTTACAAGATGTGCCAATGTTTTATCCATGACAACCATACCATCTTTGAGACCTGTCTGGATAGACGAATTTATTTGAAAGGTTTTTCCTTCCCTTATCATATTGGCAATTGCATCGTTTGATACCATAATTTCATAAGCCGCAGTTCGCCCGCCTCTTATCTTTTTAATAAGCTGCTGAGAAACGACACATTTAAGGGATGATGCTAACTGTACTCGCACCTGTTGCTGCTGGTGGGGAGGGAAAACATCTATTATCCTATCTATAGTTTTTGCTGCCCCCGTTGTATGTAGGGTAGCTAAAACTAAATGTCCTGTTTCCACTGCAGTCAGAGCAGCAGAAATTGTCTCTTGATCTCTCATTTCACCTACAAGTATTATATCTGGATCCTCCCTTAAAGCACTTCTTATTCCATCTTTAAAGGAAGCAATATCTGACCCTAATTCGCGCTGACTTATAATGCAATTTTTATTCTCATGTATATATTCAATTGGATCTTCTATAGTTATAATATGTCCACGCTTATTTTTATTGACATAATCAATCATTGCTGAAAGAGTAGTGCTTTTTCCACTACCTGTAGGTCCAGTAACCAACACCAAACCTCGAGGGAGCATTGAAAATTCCTTGAGGATATCTGGCAATCCAAGTTGCTCAAAATCAGATATATTCTGTTTTAAAAGTCTGAATACACCTGCAATTTGCCCTCTTTTTCTGAATACATTAACTCTGTAGCGCCTATTTTGCATATCCTCATATGCAAAATCTGCATCTTCTCCACTTTCAAAGTTCATTTGTACTTCTGGAGTCATAATCGAAACAAGCTCGCTATCATATATATTTTCTCCATCATAAGGAAGCCTTTCTATTTCACCATCTTTTCTTATAAAGGTATGACTTCCATTGACTAAATGTACATCTGAAGCTTCCATTTCTCTTGCTATATTTAAAATTTGCTCAATATTTTTCACAAGTTTCTCCTGTTATTTAATCTCTTTTACTTAATATACTTATTTACTCTACTGAATATATAATTTTCTCTACTTCTTCTAAACTCGTTTCTCCCTTAAGGGCCATTTCAACTATAGTATCTTTAAGTGGCTTCAACCCCTTTTTAATTGCATAATTACGAATTTCATGTATTCCCACTTTTTTTGAAATCATTTCTCTCAATGTACTATCTACTTCAATCACTTCATATATGCCAGTTCTCGATAAATATCCAGTATAATCACATTTATTGCAACCGACTGGCCTATAAAATGTCTCTGCTGCACCACCTACAAAAATCCTTTGACTTTCAGAAAGATTATATTTTTCCTTACAATGAGGACATAGTTTTTTAACTAACCTCTGAGATATAATACCGCTCAAAGACGCTGCAACCATGTATGGCTCAATACCCATGTCTATAAGTCTGGCAATAGTTGAAACAGAATCATTAGTATGTATGCTTCCAAGTACAAGATGACCTGTAATGGAAGCCCTGACACCAATTTCTGCCGTCTCTGCGTCCCTGATTTCTCCAATCATAATTATATCAGGATCCTGCCGTAAAATACTTCTTAAAGAATTTGCAAATGTAAGCCCTGCCTTATTGTTTATCTGAACTTGATTTATCCCATCTATAATGCGTTCAACTGGATCTTCAACAGTTATAATATTTACACTGCTTTTTATAAGCTCTCCTAGTATGGCATATAGAGTTGTTGTCTTTCCACTGCCTGTAGGCCCTGTAGTGAGTATTATGCCATTAGGTATTTTGGACATCTTTATTATTTTCTCAAGATTTTTTTCGCTAAGTCCTATTTGCCTGATTGTATAGGGAAGCTTATTACCTGCACTTAAAAGCCTAAGAACTATTTTTTCTCCATGAACTGTAGGAAGTGTAGACATTCTTATATCAGCCTTTACATTTCCCAATTCAAAATGAAAACCTCCGTCTTGAGGCAGGCGCTTCTCGGCAATATTTACTCCAGCCAGTATCTTTAACCTTGAAACTACAGAATTATGGGCTGCAATATTCATAGTTGAGTAGTTTATAAGGTCACCGTTTATCCTTATTCTTACATTAATATTGTTTTTAGTTGGTTCTATATGTATGTCACTGGCATCTTTTAAAACAGCCTGATATATAATTGTATTAACCGCAGCAACTGTGGGAGTTCCTTCTATTCTGTCCCCCAGTGCTGAAAGCTCGCTTTCAGAATACTCATTTATAAAAGTACGGTTAATGTTCTCTACAGCACTTTTTACAGCAGAATCACTGTAATATTTATCTATAGCATACTTTATATCGTCATTGGAACTTAACATAGTTTTTATTTCAAATCCTGTAAGAACTTTCATTTCATCAATTATATAAAGATTCAAAGGATTATTTAATGCAACCAGCAACAAATTATCTTCAAAGTCTATAGGTATTACATTATTCTTTCTAGCATAGCTTTCTGATATAAGGTCTGTAGCCTCTCTGCTTATGGGATAATTTTTTAAATCAACTAGTGGTGAATTCAGTCTTTCTGACAATGCTTTGAGCATGTTTTCTTCTGAAACATAATCCAAATCTATAAGTATGTCTCCCAATTTCTTGTCTGGCATTTTTCTTTGTACTTCCAATGCCCTATCAAGCTGTTTTTGGTTTATATATCCACTATTTATAAGTAATTGTCCTATTGGAATATTTTTTTTCATTTATACTTCACCTTTCTACAATTATATGCTACAATAGGCTATATTTTACTGGAGGTTTCTATGAATACGATAATTTCCGTTTTATATTTTGTTTACGGACTCGCAATAGGCAGTTTTCTTAATGTTATAATTTATAGATTACCTTTGAATCTCCCTATTGCAAAGGGAAGATCAATGTGCCCTCAATGCGAAACTACCTTGAAGCCATTAGACTTAGTACCTGTTTTTAGCTTCATATTTTTAAAAGGTCGCTGCCGTTACTGCAAAGCTACTGTATCATTTAGGTATCCCCTCGTAGAACTTCTTACAGCTTTCCTGTTTGTAATGTGCTATATTTATTTCGGACTTACAATAAAGTCTATTATAATGTGCATATTCATATGTATTTTAATTTCTGCAACTTTCATAGATATAGACCACAAATATATTCCTGACAGATTTTCTGTAATAATAGGGATACTAGGAATACTTTCTTATTTCATTGAACCTAGTATAAGCATTGTTAACCGTCTATCAGGTGCTATTTTTGTAAGCGGATTTATGCTTGCAATTTCCCTGCTTACAAAAGGTGGTATAGGCGGAGGCGATATAAAGCTATTTTTCGCATCAGGGTTATTACTTGGATTTAAACTTAACATTCTTTCATTTTTACTGGGCTATGTCATAGCAGGACTATTTATTATTTTTCCATATGTTATGAAAAAGCTTCCAAAAAATTTTGAAGTTCCCATGGTTCCCTTTTTCGCCATTGCATTTATATTATCTTCTTTATGGGGCAATACCATCATAAACTGGTATATATCTCTTTTTTAATCATCCAATGCGTTAGGTGAAAGAAGAGTGATTTCTTTCACCGTTATTTCTCTGCCTCTCTCATCATCTATTTTTATTTTTATTGTAAGTATTCTATTAATATTATTAAAACTAAAACTTATTGTTATATCAAATTTAGTTTCAGGAAAAATCTGTTCTCCGAAAGTTTCACCATTTATTGAATCATCAGGATTTTTATAGGATAATTGAGTATTAGATTCAGTACCATCATTTATTACAAATTCCTTTGCGAATTCAAGCTCATTTAGGAGTTTGTTAAATATAGTATCTGCCATACTCCTTGCTTCCATTTCTTTTGAGCTTTCACCATATAAACTAATCATAGGAACTGCGAAAGACGATAAGAATACTCCGCCTATACTCATTATTACGATTGTTAATATTAGCTCCAAAAGGGTGAAACCTTTTTTATTTATATATTTTTTCATTTACTTTATCCTTTTATATACATTTAATCATCGAATGTATAGTATCTAAGCAACCCTTTGTCTTCATCAGATTTATCCATAGTATACTGCTTAAGAGTTATTGTATTACTACTATTTAAATTCAATGTAATATCTTTAATTTCATCGAATTTTGACCAATCTCTCTCATCTATATATTTAGCAAATTCATTAGTAGCCTCATCATAAGAGATTTTTTTTGTTGTTATTCCCATAAATCCTGTAAACAACTGGAGAAACCCAAGAGACAATATAGATATAAGCATTATACTGACTACTACTTCTATTAATGTAAAGCCTTTTTTATTATTTCTATTATTTATGTTCATTATCTCACCACTATCTATAATATCTTTCTACATTCCAATTGCCTTTATTAATATCTACAGGCAATCCGCCGCCTAATATAGGTTTAAGATTTGTATTTACGTAATTACCATGAATTAAATTAAATAAAACATCTTTATTCCAATCAGTGTTTTCAGATCCATTAACAATTATTATTCCATTAAATGTAACATCTCTCCAATAAAAGTCAACTTTACCTTTCGGCATATAAATCTGAGCATTAACAATGGTTCCATACAAATCCTGCCAATTAGTATCGACATCATTTTTATGTATTTTTACCTTGTGAGCACTGTCTGAAATAATATACAACCTTTTAGCCATCGCCTCATCTTTCCTGTTAGTTAGGAATGTTATAGTCTGACTTGTATTCCCTGTTAATTTTATAAATACATTGTATTCTCCCTCTATGGTATAACCATCATCAATGATAATATTATTGCTGATTTCATAGAATAAATCACCTTGGGACGCATCGAACATCTTATTAAGTGGAAAGGATTTATTTATTTTATCCTCTGGAGGTTCATTCTCATATTCAAAGGGGAAGCTAGGAGTTTCTGAAACTGTCCCCATGGAGGCTATACCAGATATTATTTCAGTTGTAAGTACAGCATTTACTGCAGAATCTATTTCTACTGTAGGATTAAAGGATTTTTGAACGTTTTTAATTTTGTAAAGCAATCCTCCATCTGGGTTTATATCAATTTGATAATTATTAAATGTAGGATTATCCTCTGAAATAATTGTTATATTGTTAATAAGATTTGGATCTGTTGTGGTTATCGTGCCTTTAGTCCTAACTTCGCCCGTTATGCTTACATTCCAAGCTGTTGTCTCAATATTGCCATTAGAGGTAATATTCGTAATGTTCGAATCATTGTTTAAAGTTACAGCACCATTTGATAGTATATTTTCAGTGTTGCTATTCTCAGAGAAAGTTACATTCCCTCCAGAAATTACATTCCCTTCAACATCCACATCAACCAAATTGACATTTCCTATTGCTATAATATTTCCTTTTATTGTAGCCCCACGTGAAATAGTAACATTACCATTTGAAATAATATCGCCTGATACTATAACATGACTAGAGCTTATATTAACATCACCTGCAGCAACTATACTTCCTCCAACTGTTCCACCATTTCCTAATATAACCTTTCCTATCTTAGATATAATGCTTCCACTTACTTTAACAGGCTGTGTATACTCTACACCTCCTATCCCTAAGGAAACCACATTCCCCGAAATCGGAACATTAGTTCCCGTTACATAAATTTTATTTTTAGCTATAAGACTTCCGTCTATTAAGCTTGCGGCTTGACCTAGTATATCAATATTTTCTGCAATAAGATTGCTCCTATAGATACCAATAGCAGAACCTATTGTAATTTTATTACCAGCTATAATGTCTCCTTCTGTAGTTATTTCATTAAGAGTAATGTTTTTATTTGAATACACTCCACCGGCTATTTTAGCACCGTCATATTGAACTGTAATATCTTTTGTAGAGTAGACTCCTCCTTCTACTTTGATGCCCTGCATGTTGATGTTTTCATTTGATAATAATCCTCCAATGTACGTTGCATTATTTATAACAAAATTTCCAGTTGAGCCAAGGACGTATTTTCCTTTATATCCACCGCTTCCACTACCTCCCCCTCCACTGCTATACTCTTCATTTAAAATTCGTGATTTTATTGTATATTCCTGGTTATTATAAACAGCAGAAGTTTCAACAATGAGATAATCAACCTTATATGTCAAATTACTTTCTCTTATATATTTCAGAGTAAGTTTATTTATAACTTCTATACCTGTTCCTTCTATTTCATCTTTATAACCGTTTCCATTGCTATAATTTAGCTTTTCATTTGGAATTGTTATTCTTATAATTTCTCCATTTTCATCTTTATCATGATGTGATTCATTTTGAAAAGCAGCGTTAAATGCTTCTTCAAACTCGCTTTCCCATTGCTTAATAATAGGAAGTTTTCCCTGAACTATTGCATCACATATGGACATATTTATACTTTTAGCGGCATAGTAGGCTTGTGTATAATTTCTTTGAACTACTCCAGAATTTATACCGAAAGAGGCTACAGCCGGCAATGCAGCAGCTATTACCATAAACAGCATAAACAGCATTATTACTATAATTAAATTTGCACCTTTTTTATTTTTTATATATTGAAACACATTACACCTTCTTGGCATTATTTAAAATAATATAAATCAATTATTATACTTCCATCAAATTTATCTAAAACTACATCACCTTTTATATATGATACATGAATACTTTTACTTGAATTATTTATTTGATCCACCATTTTTACAATATTGTCAAGGTGTCCGTTTACTTCAATATAGCAACTTATAACGGGAGAGATATCTTCTGTACCCTCTTCTGTACCTTCTGCAATTTGGGCTGAATTTCCTATAAAATATTCTAAATCTCCAGAAGGAACGGTATTTGCTTCTTCATAAATTTTGGCTCTAGACATAATAATATTAGTTATCATATCGATTATCCCATTGGAATAGGCAGATGTACTTTCACTTACTCCTCCTGAGAAAGAAAGCTTAGTTATTTCTATATCATAATTTTTCGTATATGTCTGTATAAGTTTATCTGCAAATACTTCATCTATATTATAATAAAAATATGATTGAGAAATAGCTCTATCTACTTCATTTTTTAGCAATTCTCCAATATCCTTTAGTTCTTCTGTGGTTGTAACAACTTTATATTTTTCATTTTCTGACTGTTCAATTGCCATCTTACTTGCATCAATTCTCTTTATTGCAGGGGTTATCAAAAATTTTCCGCAAATTGAAATAACTATAACCAAACCTAGTATGTATATTAATATCTTTTCTCTGTTATTCAATTTCATTTTGTTCTCCACCATTCAGTATGCATGTAATTGTAAATACATATTTTACATTTATATGTTCGTCGTTATTCTCATTTAAAATATTAAATCCGTATACTTCTTTAACATGTCCGTCATATGTAACGTGTTTGAAGATTCCTTCTTTCTTTATTGTTGAAACATATTCAGGGATTTTTGCCTGTTCTGAAGTAAACATCTTTATAGAAAAATCATCTCCTGAAAAACTCATTGAAATTATCCCCATATCATCATATAGGTTTTCTTTAATTACATTATATTCCTTTAATGATACAACAGGTAAAGCTTCAAGTTTTTCTCTTGCTTCTTCTATCATTAAGTTATATTCAGTGAAATTATCATAGTCTAACTTTTTAAATACTGTATAATCATATTCTGTCAAATTTTTTAAATCTTCAAGATTAGCAAAAACATTAACAGATTCTGATTCAACATATATACTGTAAAAATGCAAAAATCCACTTGTCAGTATAACTATAGTTACGATATATAAAAGCAACAAAGTATAGTTATCTAAACCCTTACGTTTGTCATCATTATAATATATTTTATATGCTTCTAAAAAATTTATGTCTTTTCTCATACAACCTGTCCTATTTTCTTTTTATTAGAGCTCCTAAGGGAGCAATATTATCAAAAATGCTAAATCCTTCTCTTACCTTTATTAATTTGGGGTCTTCAAATGCTAAACATGATAACCCTGTACCTGAAGAAATTGTTTCAAGAAGTTGATCGAATTCGTCAAAATCCGCGTAAACGTATATAGTTTTAAGTTCATTAACTTTATTTCTTCCCTTCTGAAATTGAACAATCTGATTAATATGCTCTGTAACTTCCTCATAAGCTATGTCTAATGCATTGTTTTCCTTAAATTTACTAAATGAAAGCTTTATATTTCTAAATAAAACTCCACAGGAATTTTCAATTATGTACAAATCGATACTGTCTTTATATATCATCATTACTGCAAATGTATTTTCATTTTCATTAGGGTTAATAAATCCAAAAAGCTTTGATGCAGCGTTTGAAGCTATATCTATGGATTCTATACTTATACCACTTTTAGCCGCAACATCAATATATCTTTTCAATACATTCTTGTAAATCACAAAAACTAATATATTGCATGTCTTCTTAACCTTGTCAGTATTCAATACTGCATAATCCATTATATAATCATCATAATCACTCATAATAGCGATTATTTCATTTTTAATAATTTCTCTCATCATGCTTTTTCTTGTTAAGGGTATAACTATTTCTCTGTAAAATATACTGCTGTTTATAACAATATTCATTTTATTTTTTTTCAGTGTATTTCTTTTAAACTCAAGTAATGTATTCATAATTGCTTCTTCATCATTTATAACTCCGCCTACTATGATTCCCTTTTCAAGGTCTATAGAAGTACTGCCTTTAACTTCAATTCTTTTTCCAGACTTTCCTCTTAAATATGTAATTTTTTCATCTTCAAAACTTAATATATTTTTCAAATCTAACGCTCCATTTACAATTAGTCATTTTCAATTAGTTTTTAACAATTAATATATTTGGGTATATATTGAAAATATAGGTAACATAATAGCAATCACAATAAAACCGATTATAAGTGCAAGTACTATTATCATTATAGGCTCTACCATAGCCATCATTTTAGCAATGGAAGCATCTGCCTCCCTAGCGAAATAGTCTCCTGAATCTTTCAAAGATTTGTCGAGTGCCCCCGACTCTTCCCCCACGAGAACCATGGAAATAAATAATTTATCGAAAATATTTATACTATTAAGCCCTTCTGAAAGCATACCTCCATCTTTAATAATCTTAGCTGATTCTTCTAGCCTGTTCCTTACATACATATTACCCATAACTTTAGCAGCAACATCTATACATGTAATAACGGAAACCCCACTTGTATACATAATTGAAAAAGCAGTTGAAAACTTCGACGTGTACATTGTACGGTTAAGTTTTCCAAACACTGGAATTGTAAGCTTTTTTTGATGTATCTTTGTTTTAAATGATGGAATCGTCATAAAATATAAAAAAAGAACAGATGCAGAAATTAAAAAGAGTATAACAGCCCACCATTTACTGCTCAAAAAATTACTCAGCATAAGTAAAATTTTAGTTGGTACAGGAAGCTCCATTCCAGCAAAAAAACTTGTAAATTTCGGAAATACAAATATAAGAATAAATGACACTGCAACTATTGTTACCAAAATAAGTATAATAGGATAAATCATCGCTGCTTTAAGTTTATTGTTAATTTTAAGCTCTTCCTCATAATAAAGGGACATTGATGACATAACATTATCCAAATTTCCACCAACCTCCCCTATTTCTACCATATAGGTCAGAAATTCTGGAAAAACTCCATTCATTTCATTCATAACAAAAGACATAGACTTTCCACTTTGAACGCCTTCATATAAATTTGCTGTCACGGACTTTAACTGGCTCTTTGTGGTAGAATCATAAATTATATTTAAAACCTTGGATAATGAAATTCCCGATTTAATCATAACAGATATTTTATAGCAAAAATCAGCGATGTCTTTAGTTCCTATTTTATATTTGGTATAATTAGTAGTGGCTGAATCAGAAATTTCAAAACAATATAATCCCTTTTCCTTAAGCTTTTTTATAAGTTCCTCTTTATTTACAGCCTCCTGTTTACCTTTGAACAATTTCCCATCTATTGTTTTTGCCTTGTAGTTGTATACGCTCATACTATATCCTCATGCTCTGTATATTTAAATATCATATTTATAATTATGAATAACATGTCTAGAAAAACTTTATTCTCAATTACTAATTATCGCTCTTATAGAAATAAATAACACCTATTATTATACACTATTTTAAATTAATGTCACATAAATATTTTGTAAACTCTGTATAAATGAGGATAAACAATAGTGGTTATTTATTTTTTTTTAAAGAAAAAGCTGCAAAATAATATATATTGTTTTGCAGCCGAACCATCGTGGTAGTAATACTACTTTAGACTTCATGCTTTGCGTCCTTATTTTTCAATAAGTTTGCCCTTTTTACTTTTTACTGTTCATTACTAGATATTTTATACCCATCAGATTAAATCATAAACATTTAATAAAATTATTTTATGAAAATATCCTATTTATTAATTAATACTGCACAATTCTAACCATATCAAACATAGGCATAACCATAGCAATTACTATAAACCCTATAATTATTGCCATAAATACAATCATTATAGGCTCAAGTAATGATGTTAAACGAGCTACAGCTATATCAACTTCCTCATCATAAAAATCTGCCGTCTTGCCCAAAATTTCTTCTATTGAACCAGAATCTTCACCAATTTTAATCATGTTATGAACCATTGGCGGAAATATATCTTGCTTTTTAAGTGGGAGTGATAATGTTGAACCTTTCCTTACATCTTCTCTAACTTCTAATATCTTACTTGCTATATATGTATTTCCTGTAACCCCAGATACAGTTTCTAATGATTGCAATAAAGGGACACCACTTCCCATTAAAGTTGCTAAAGTTCTCGTAAATCTTGATGTGGCTATTTTTAAAACAAAACTTCTTACTACTGGAATTTTCAGTTTAGTATAATCTGATTGATATTTTACCCTTGAATTTTTCAGCAATACTCTCATTAAAAATACTATTCCTATAACAACTAATAAAATAATATGCCCATAATTTTTAATCACTTCACTTAAGGAAATCATCAATTGAGTGATGCCAGGCAACTCCACGCCAGAGCTTGCATAAATATCAACAAATGTAGGCATAATGCTTGTTAGAATAAATATTACCACTACTGTTGAAACTATGGCTAACATTGCGGGATATGTCATTGCCAATTTTACCTTGTTTTCTAATTTATATTCTTTTTCAAAGTGATTGGCTAGCCTGTCCATAATAATATCTATATTTCCGCTTAATTCTCCTGCTTCAACCATGCTGATTAATATAGCTGGAAATACATTCTTATGACTAGACAAAGCTTCTGAAAATGTATTCCCCTTTTGCAAATCCTCATACATTATGCTTATAATTTTAGCTAATCTTTTATTTTCTTCTTGCTGCTGTAAAATATCAATACTAGTAACTATCGTTACTCCAGCTTTGAGCATTGCATAAAGTTGCTTACAAAATACAGATAAATCTTTAGAATCTATTTTTTTACTGCTAAAGTAGTCTCTAATTTTACGAATTCTAATTGAAGCTTCTGAATTTTTAATATTAATAACGATATAATTATTCAGTTTCAAATAATCAATTAATCCAGACCTAGATTCAGCTTTTATTTTTATTTTACGCTTCTTTCCATTATCATCTATGACACTACATTTATATACTGCCATTTATTTACTTCCTTTATAAAACTCTGAATACTCTTCTATAGTAGTAACACCAGATAAAACAAGCTTAAGACAGTTATCTCTTAATGTTTCCATTCCTGCTTTTTTAGCAGCTTTTGCTATATCATCTGAATTACCACCACTTGTAATTATCTCTCTGATGTCTTTATCTACCTTTAATATTTCATGTATTGCAATTCTACCGCTATATCCTGCGTGATAACATTTTGGACAGCCCTTGCCTCTATGTAGTTTTATATCCCCTTTTATACCCAATAAGTCTTTTTCATAATCACTTGATTCATATTCTATATTGCAATTTGTACATATTTTTTTAACTAGTCTTTGAGCGACAATACCTCTTACTGATGCGGCAACTAAAAATGGTTTAACTCCCATGTCCTGTAATCTCATAATCGTAGACGGTGCATCATTTGTATGTATTGTTGAAATAACAAGATGTCCTGTAATAGCTGCTCTTACTACTATTTCAGCCGTCTCTTCATCTCTTATTTCGCCGACCATTATTATGTCTGGATCCTGTCTTAAAATAGATCTTAAGCCTGTTGCAAAATGAAGTCCTGCCTTTGTATTAACTTGAACTTGATTTATTCCTTCAATTTTATATTCCACAGGATCTTCTACAGTAATTATATTCTTATTAATTCTATTTAATTCATTTAATGCTGCATAAAGAGTTGTTGTTTTTCCACTTCCTGTTGGTCCGGTAACTAATATAACACCATTTGGTGCATCTAGTATAGCATCAAATAATTCCATATTATTTTCTGTAAATCCTAATTCCTTTTTCGTTTTAAGGAAATTTCCTCTGTCTAACAGACGCATTACAATTTTTTCTCCATAAACAGTTGGAAGAACAGATATACGTAAATCTATTATAGAATCATCAACTTTCATTTCAATTCTTCCATCTTGAGGAATACGTTTATCTGCTATGTCCATACCTGCTATTATTTTTACCCTCGTAACTATAGCTGATTGTGTATGCTTTGATGGTGTTAGAATTTCTTGCAAGTCACCGTCAACTCTGACTCTGACCCTTATTTTATTCTCAAGGGGTTCAATATGTATGTCACTAGCTCCCATTTTAAGAGCCTGTCTAATAAGTGAATTAATTAATCTTACTACTGGTGAGTTATTTACATTTAAATCTATATTTTCATCTATTTCATCAAAATCTTCATTAACCAAATTTTCTTTATTAAAATCTTCAACAGCCTTTTCTGCACTTCTCCTACCCATATATTTATCAATAGCTATTTGGATTTGTCTTTTAGACGCAAGAACTATCTCTGCTTTTTTTCGAGATTCCATTTCAATATCTTCAATATCAAATATATTCAAAGGCTCATTCATTGCAACTAATATTTTACCATTCCACAGTTTAAGTGGTATAGAATTTGTTCTTCTTGCTAATTTTTCGGATATTAATTTAGTTGCTTCAAGGCTTATATTATAATTGTCTAAGTTTACTATATCAATTCCTAGCTGTTCTGACAAAGTTGCCATAATAATTGATTCTGTAACATATCTCTTTTCAACTAATATTTCTTCTAGTTTTTTATTGCTTCCTATTTGTAACTTGAGAGCATCTTGTAATTGTTCCTTTGTTATTTCATTCTTTAGAACAAGAATATCTCCAAGTTTAGCAGTTTTACTATATTTATTCATATTGTTTCCTGACCAAACATATATAATCTTTGAAAATTTTATGTACAAATTAGATGCTTAATTATTTTTTCTTTGTTTTTCTTTTTGCACGACACATGTTCCTGCTGCTTTGCATATTATTATTGGATTCTCCAAAAAATCACAAGCAGAATCATTTAAATCTTTTCTTGTAACAATTACCTTTCTTGCCTCAAACTTCATTTTCCTAGATGTATTGCCTACTGATACTATTTCACCCTCTGCCTCAATATAATCTCCTGCATAAACAGGAGCCAAAAATTGTATATCATCATAAGCAACGAATAAGCCCTCATCTCCGTCATTTCTAATCAAAAGCTCTGTGGCTACATCTCCAAATAGTCCAAGAATTTTTGCTCCATCTACTAAATTTCCGCCATAGTGTGCATCATTTGTACTCATTCTAAGTCTAATAAGTGTTTTCATATCTTCTCTCCAATTTTAATACATATATATTAACATTTAACCCTTAACTTGTCAAGTTTATTGTATAATAAAAATATACTCTCTTTTGTTAAACAGTTCTTTTCGATAAATTTATTATTTATAACTACTCTAAAATAAAAATAACGCCCTTAAGCGTCATTTCTATTCTTTAAATGCATCTTTTACTTTGTTGAAAAAGCCTTTTTTATCGCCATCTTGTTTAGTATCTTTTTCGCCCATTTCATCTGCAAATTCTTTTAATATGTTTTTTTGTTTATCTGTAAGTTTCTTTGGTACTGAAACTTTAACCCTAACGTATTGATCTCCCTTGCCAGAACCTCTTAAATTTTTAATTCCTTTATTTTTAAGCCTAAATATTGTTCCAGTCTGTGTTCCTTCAGGAACTTCATATTTAACCTTACCTTCTAGTGTAGGGACTTCTATTGAACCACCTAGAGCTGCTTTTGCAAATGTTATTGGAATTTCACACCAAACATCATTACCATCTCTTTCGAATATTTCATGTTCTTTTACATTTAAGTAAACATACAAATCTCCAGCGGGGCCGCCTCTTTCTCCATGATTTCCTTCTCCACGAAGTGGTATTACAGAACCTGAGTCAACTCCAGCTGGTATATTTATTGAAAGTTTCCTTGATTTTTTTTCTTTTCCAGTGCCTTGACATGTTTCACATGGTTGTTCTATAACTTCTCCTGTACCATTACATGTAGTACAAGTTCTTGTGCTTGCGAATTGTCCAAATGGTGTCCTTTGAACTGTTCTTGTACTTCCTGTGCCATTACATGTAGGGCATGTTTTCTTACTGCTTCCTTTTTTAGCTCCTGATCCATCACATACGTGACATTTTTCTATCCTATTTATTTTAATATCCTTTTTAGTTCCAAATGCCGCTTCTTCAAAGGTGATATCCAATTTAATTTTTAAATCAGAACCAGCTTTAGGACCTGTTCTTTGAGCTCTTTGTCCACCAAAGCCTGATCCTCCTCCGAAAAAGTCTCCAAATATATCGCCAAATATGTCACCAAAGTCATTAAACCCAGCACCTTGTCCAAAACCTTGAGCTTGGTCAAATGCTGCATGACCGAACTGATCATATTTTGCTCTTTTATCAGGATCGCTGAGAACTTCATAGGCTTCATTAATTTCTTTAAATTTAGCTTCTGCTTCTTGGTTACCTGGGTTCAAATCTGGATGATATTGTTTAGCAAGCTTTCTAAATGCCTGCTTAATTTCTTTTTCATCAGCACTTTTTTGTATTCCCAGAACTTCATAATAATCTTTTTTTGCCATAAATTCTCCTCACCTACCTTTATCATATAAACCAATTGGGGACATTCCTTTAAGTCTGACCCCATATACTAACTATCTTAAAGGTGTGTCCCCGCTCATCAATACCCAAGCTAAACCTATGGTTTAGCTTGGGTTATTAATAAACATTTATATGTCATCCTAAACGACAGGGAAGGATATCTTCATTTTGAAAACATGAGATTCTTCACCTACGGTTCAGAATGACAGGATATACAATTTACTTATTTATCTTCATCGTCATGAATTTCTTCAAATTCTGCATCTACAACATCATCATCTTGAGCTGCATCAGCTTGTTGTTCTGGATTACCTTGTTGTGGTCCAGCTTGAGCATAAATTTTTTGTGCTAACTTATTAAATTCTTCAGTTAATTTTTCTGTTTTTTCTTTCATTGCATCTATATCATTGCTTTCAATAGCTTTCTTTAAGTCATCTACTGCTGCTTGAGCTGTTGCTTTTTCTTCTGCAGAAATTTTGCCTTCTAAATCTTTTAATGCTTTTTCTGTTTGATATACTAAATTATCAGCATTGTTTTTAGTTTCAATTTCTTCTTTTCTCTTCTTATCTTCTTCTGCAAATTGTTCTGCTTCTTTAACTTTCTTTTCTATTTCTGCATCTGACATTTTTGTTGAAGATGTTATAGTAATTTTTTGTTCTTTACCAGTTCCTAAATCTTTAGCAGAAACATTTACTATACCATTAGCATCTATATCAAATGTTACTTCTATTTGAGGAATTCCTCTTGGTGCTGGAACTATACCAGTTAATTGGAATCTACCTAATGTTATGTTATCAGCTGCCATTTGTCTTTCACCTTGTAGTACATGGATGTCAACAGCTGGCTGATTATCTGAAGCTGTAGAGAATATTTGAGATTTTTTAGTTGGTATTCTTGTATTTCTCTCTATTAATTTAGTAAATACAGCACCCATTGTTTCAATACCTAATGATAATGGAGTTACGTCAACTAATAATATGTCATTACCAAATTCTCCTGTTAATACTCCACCTTGAATTGCTGCTCCTAATGCAACACATTCATCTGGGTTTATTCCTTTATCTGGGTCCTTGCCAGTTAATCTTTTAACTGATTCTTGAACTGCTGGTATTCTAGAAGAACCACCTACTAATAATACTTTGTCTATTTGACTTGAAGATAATTTAGCATCTGACATTGCTTTTTTAACTGGTTCAACTGTTTTCTCTACTAAGAAGTGAGTCAATTCATTAAATTTAGCTCTTGTAAGGTCCATATTCAAGTGTTTTGGTCCTTCTTGAGTAGCTGTAATAAATGGCAAATTGATATTTGTTGTCATTGCGCTTGATAATTCTTTTTTAGCTGCTTCCGCTGCTTCTTTTAATCTTTGAAGAGACATTTTATCTTTTCTTAAATCAACACCATTTTCTTTTTGGAACTCATCTGCTAAGTAATCTACTACTACTTGGTCAAAATCGTCTCCTCCAAGTCTGTTATTTCCTGCAGTCGCTTTAACTTCAAATACTCCTTCACCAATTTCAAGTATTGATACGTCAAATGTTCCTCCGCCAAGGTCAAATACCATGATTGTTTGCATATGTGTTTCTTTATCAATACCGTATGCTAATGCTGCTGCAGTAGGCTCATTGATTATTCTTTTTACTTCTAACCCTGCAATTTTACCTGCATCTTTTGTAGCCTGTCTTTGACTATCTGAAAAATATGCTGGAACAGTAATAACTGCTTCTGTAACTGTTTCTCCTAAATAACTTTCAGCATCTGATTTTAGTTTTTGTAAAATAAATGCTGATATTTCCTGTGGTGTATATGCTTTTCCATCAATTTTTACTTTATGATCTGAACCCATTTCTCTTTTAATAGATGAAATTGTTCTGTCTGTATTAGTAACTGCTTGCCTTTTTGCAGTTTCTCCTACTAATCTTTCTCCATCCTTTGTAAAAGCCACTATTGAAGGAGTAGTTCTTTTACCTTCTATGTTTGAAATAATTACCGCTTCGCCACCTTCCATTACGGCAACGCAAGAGTTTGTTGTTCCTAAGTCAATACCTATAACTTTGCTCATGTTTTTATCCTCCAAATTTGATTATTAACATAATAATTTTTTATTTTAAATACTTTTTTCTGTAAAACTATTTGATAAGCAAT
>JAQVWY010000038.1:17394-25661 GCA_028709465.1 Tissierellia bacterium
CTTTCCCATCGCTTCATCTATCGTTTAGATATTTTTACCATACTTGGTCTTATTACTTTATCATTAACAGTGTATCCTTTTTGAAAAACTTCTATTATAGTTCCATCTTCTTCTTCAGATTCTGCATCAAATGCTACTCCATAATGGAAATTATGATCAAAAGGTTTATGTAAAGCTTCTATTTCCTTTAGACCTTTTTTCTCTAGTATTCCCATTAGCTGTTCATAAATCATTTTTACGCCATCTTTAAAGCTATTATCTTCTGTAATCTCCGCTTCCAATGCTCTTTCCAAATTGTCTATTACTGGCAATAAACAATTTATCACATCTGAAACTGCATTTCCGTAAGTTTGGATTTTCTCTTTTTCAGTTCTTGTTTTGTAATTTAAGTAATCTGCTTGTAATCTTAAAAGCTTGTTATTTAAATTTTCAAGTTCTTCATTTGTTTCATTTTCTTTATTTGTTTCATTTTCTTTATTTGTTTCATTTTCTTTATTTGTTTCATTTTCTTTATTTGTTTCATTTAATTGTTCATTTACTTGAGGCTCTTCTTGAGGTGAATTATTTTCACCTTTTATTTCATCATTTTCTATAACAATATCGTCGCTAGTTTCCTTAGCCCTCATTTCTTCACTCCTTATTACTTTTGTTAATGTCACTGCTACTTTTTATTCGTTGTCATCCTGAACCTTAGTGAAGGATCTCATTATATATTTAAGGGGAGATTCTTCACCTACGGTTCAGAATGACATGATAGCTACTTTATTTAAAGCAATGACACAATCAATATTTAAATTCCATCAGTAAAATTTCTATCAATAATTTCATTCATTATTTCAGAAATAGACTTTACTGTTGAAATTACTTTTTCATAATCCATTCTAGTTGGACCGACAACACCAATTTTCCCTACGATTTTGCCATTAAATTTATAGGTCGCTGTGATTAAACTGCAATCCTTCAATTCATCATAAGGATTTTCATTACCAATGCTTATGTCCAAATCATTTTGCCCAGCATTTTGAAAGAGCTTGACTATACTATCTTTATTTTCTGCAAATGAAATAAATTCCTTTGCTTTTTCTAAGTCATTGTATTCTGGCAACCCTAGTATATTTGTAATACCATCAGAATAAACATCAATATCTTCCATTTTACCAATTTGATTCATAAGAAATGGTACAAGTTCAATTAATGAATATTCTGAACTTTCTTTAATATTGTAAAGTTCTTTAATTAACTTTTCCTTAAGATTTAAGTTTACATCTTCAATTTTATGACCACTTATTCTTTCTGACAATGAAACTGAAATTTTATGCAATTGTTCTTCAGGTATAGGTGACCTTAAATTGATCACAACCTGTCTTACTATATTGCTTTCCATTACAATAATTAACATTATCTTGTTTTCAGTAATTGAAACAAGCTGTATTCTTTTAATTTTAGTTTTTTTAAGATGTGGTGCTACAATAAATGAAGTATATCTAGTAATTTGTGACAATATGCGCACAGAATTATTAAATATCGAATCTAATTCACTAGCTTCTTCATCAATAATTTTTCTTATTGCTTCAACATTAGGATTTCTAGATTTATCCGCATTTTTCCATAAATCGTCTACAAAATATCTATATGCTTTATCTGTCGGTATTCTTCCTGATGAAGTATGAGGCTGTACTAAAAAACCCATTTCCTCTAAATCAGACATTTCATTTCTGATTGTGGCTGGGCTTACGCCTAGCTCATATTTTTTAGATATTGTCCTTGATCCTACTGCTTCAGCATTATCAATATAGCTTGATATAATTGCCTTAAGTATTAGTATTTTTCTTTTATCCAAAGACATTTCATCACCCCATTGTTAGCACTCTCTTCCATTGAGTGCTAATCCTTATATTTATAAGATACTACTTATCGAACATTTTGTCAATAGTTTAAATGAAAAATTTTATTTTTCCATAAATTGTTGAAATACATAATTTGATAAATCCATACCTTTATTAGTTAATTTAATACTTTTGTCATCCAATTCTACAAGTTTGTTCTTATTTAAATATTCTATTTGTTTTTTATATTTTATTTTAAAATCTAATGAGAATTTTTCATTGAATTTATTAATATTCATTCCTTTGGTCAATCTTAAATTTAGCATAATATATTCAAATACTAAATCGTCAAAAGACAGTACTTCATGAATGTTTCTATTAAAACAGTTATTGTTCGCTTCTTTGCAAAAGTTAAAAATATCACTGGGATTGCTGTATCTTTTATTATTTAAAAATGAATGAGCTGATGGTCCAAAACCTAGGTATTCATCTTGTTCCCAGTATTTTAAATTATGCTTGCATTCATAGCCTGAATAAGCAAAATTCGATATTTCATATTGCATTAAATTATTTTTTTCCATAACAATTCTGCCTGCATAATACATATTTCTTTCATCATCCTCATCAGGCATAATTAGTTTATTATTCTTTTCTAATAGATACATAGGAGTTCCTTTTTCCAGCTTTAAAGAATAATAAGATATATGCTTAACTCCTTCACGTATAATTTTTATTAATGTATCTTCAATATCTTCCACAGTTTGCTTTGGTATATTAAACATTACATCTGCATTAATATTATGAAAGCCATGGTTAAATGCTAATTTTATTGCCTCTATTGCTTCGTTGCTATTGTGAAGTCTTCCTATATCTTTTAGTATTTCATCATTTAAAGACTGAATACCTATACTTAATCTATTAATTCCTATCTTCTTATACGATAACAAATTATGAGATGTAAGAGTCTTTGGATTGGCCTCCATGCTAATTTCAGAATCTTTATCAACTTCAAATTCATCATTAATTGTATCTATTATCTTACTTATATTATTAGGATCTAATATAGAAGGAGTTCCTCCCCCAAAATATATGGTGTCTACAATATATTTTGATTGAAGAAAATCCCCGTAACTTTTTATCTCATTAATAATTGATTCTATATATTTATTCTCTGTTTCTTCCTTCCATTTAATAGAATAAAAATCACAATAATTGCATTTCCTTCTGCAAAATGGAACATGAACATAAATTCCAAGTTTTTTCATAATTTCCTTCCTATATGTCATCCTGAACGATGGTAAAGGATCTTTTTGCATTCCCTCTATTCATTGCATTAATTAAGCTCATTGCAAGCATACAAAACTATACTGGAAGTCACTAATCCAGCAGTTTCAGTACGCAAAATTCTTTTACCTAAGGTAACTATATGTGCTCCAATTTCTTTAAACATATTTATTTCTTCTAAATCAAATCCTCCTTCAGGTCCAATTACTAAGTAATAATTTTTCTTAGGAGTTACTAAAACATTTTTTAAAAGTTTAACATCTTCTAACTCATAAGGAACTATTATTTCGGCATCCTCATGTTTCAAGAATTCAACAAGTTCCTTTAATGTCATTATATTTTCAATATTTGGAACAATATTTCTCTTACTTTGTTTTGCAGATTCTTTTGCAATTTTCCTCCATCTGTCCAACTTCTTTTGTTCTCTGTCCTTATCATTTAGTTTCACAACTGTTCTTTCAGTAATCAATGGAATAAATGATTTAACCCCAACTTCAACATTTTGCTGAATAATAGTCTCCATCTTCGTCTGCTTAGGAATTCCCTGACAAAGAGTTATATTAATATTTGTTTCATTGTTGCTTTGAATTACATCAAGTATTTTGCATATCACATCTTCTTTATTTATTTCTATAACTTCAGCTATATATTCATTGCTTTCAGTTACAACAGAAATTTCATCCCCAACATTCGCTCTCAATATTGTTTTTAGGTGTTTTGCATCTCCACCTACAACTTTAACCCTGTTATCTTCAACATTTCCTTCATCACAAAAATATCTAAACATATACATCTCCTCATACCTTGAACAATTTCTGACAACGAATTTTTGCATTAATTAAAAATTGCTGTCACACTAACCCAATCTTCACTCTTATTTACTTCTAATATTTCAAATCCTAATCCTTTAAAATTATTTAATACATCCTGTAAATACTTTTCAATAATACCTGAAGCTATAACCAAGCCCCCACTTTTTAGAAACAAAGGAAATGTGTGACTCATTCCAATAATAATATCTGCTATAATATTTACAGCAATTAAATCATATTTGTTATATCCTATTTTATCCTGTAATTTAGTATCATTAGTGACGTCACCACTGTATGCAATAAATCTGTCCCCGTGTATATTGTTAAGCCTATTATTTTCTATTGCAATTCGCACTGCATTTTCATCTATATCAACACCCGTCGATGATTTAGCTCCTAATAAAATTGCAGCAATTGACAATATACCGCTGCCACATCCCATATCTAGAACTTCCATATCCTTTTTTAAATATTTAATCATTTGCTCAATGCAAAGACGTGTAGTATGGTGCTGACCTGTTCCAAAGCTCATACCTGGATCAATTTCAAGAACAATTTTACCTTCCGTAGATTCTTTATATTCTTCCCAAGAAGGTTTAATAATTATTTTATCAGATATTACAAACGGTTTAAAATATTGCTTCCAATTATTTGCCCAATCTTCATCGTTTAATAATTTTTCCTCTATAGCTAATCTGCCAAAATCTATATCGCAGTAATCTTTCTTTAAACTTTCAACTAATTTGTATATCTCTTGCATCAATTTATAGCCTTGTTCATTATCCCCTAAATATATTTTTATACAACTTTCACAATCCTTCATTTTAGCTAATTCTTCATCATAATAATCCCAGTTGATTGTTTTATCATTTAAGAAATCTTCAAATACGCTAGCATCTTCTATTACAGCGTCATTTATTCCCATACTTAACAATGCACCGTTTATTATTTCAATTCCATTTGTAGTAGTATATATGGAAACTTCAGTCCATTCCATTGTTTTCCTCCGATTTATATAAATTATTTCTATATTAATGAAAAATATTTAATTTATTCCTTATATTATCTAATAAATTTATTAAAATATCTTTTTTTAATCAAATAATATTATAAACTTAATAATAAATAATATCAATAACTAATTAACCCTTTAAGTTGAGCTAATGTATATTTGAAAATATTTTAATAAAAAAATAATCCTATCTAAAATTGATAGGATTTTATATTAAACTACTGTGTCATTATAAAAAGATTCTTGAGGGTAGTTTTTTCTTCGTTTAAGTCTTTTCTTTTGTTTAAATTTATTGTATTATCTTTATTATGAGCAAATATCCTTGGTAGTTAGGGGCTTGCTTAATTCATATAAATCATCTGGACATATATCTGTACCGTTTGGCCATTCCAACGTTTTATACTTAATTCTTGCGTTCTTAAATATACTTTTATTTTTCAGTGAAACAAACCATTTGTCATTTAACAGCTCCTCTGCATTAAATATACGCTTTTCCATGTTATCAAAAGTTACAAGTAATTTATAGTCATTAATATATTCAACTTCTTTAGGTCGTGGATTCATAGGACACCTCCATTTCTATCTTAGGGGCTCAATCTTAAAAAACTCTTCACCGTTTAATAAAAGCTGCCAGTTAGCTTTCAATTCTTCCTGATGTATTAAAATCCAAGCAATGGTTAATTGCTGCTGTTTCCTTGGAATACTACCTTCAATTATGCTTCCTTCAAAATCAAATATTGCTTCATTTTCACCGTACAAAACATGTATATGAGGTACATGATGTTTTACGCCAAGTTCTCTATACATTCTAACTATAATTCCATAAAACATACTTATTGTCGGCATTATTACCCTCCTATTTGAGTTTTAGACCTTCTCTGTAATTTTCATTTTTCTTTAAATTTATTATATACTATTTTGAAATTTTTAGCAATCAAAAATAAGCCCAAGAAAGGATTCTATCAATGTTTGAATGTGCTCAACTGGTTCTTCTTTTATAGGTATAGCAGTAATTTGTTTTTATTACTTGTGTCATTAGTACAAAATAGATGCAAACTAAAGATGCACTCGCCTGCTTTCTTCCAGTAAATAATCCTATACTGTTATTAGATTATTAACACTCGGTTAAAACTGGTTCCGTTAAACAATTTTATCAGATATTTCTTTTACAAACATATTAATGTTGTTAATTTCTTCTTCAGAAAAATCACCTTCAAAATCAGCTGGTCAATAACATGTTTGTTATAGAGAATATTAATCATCTTTATATAGTCAAAATCAAAATCTGCCTTTAATTGAACTAATCCTTGATTAATTTTTTCATCAATTGCGTGATCAATAGGAAACACTTTTTGAATAATTTCAATATCATTAATATCTTTTTCTTCACTTGAAAGGATATTAATAATAAAGTTCTGATTAATGTAGTGTGGAATAATCCCTGATGGATTTATTACAGCTAATTCATCCACATTGAAATTCATATAGTTGCTTTTCGAAAAGTCACCGCAAATTTTTCGATAAATAGAATCAACAAAAAGAGTCTTACCACTTAAAGGCCCTCCAATAACAACATTTAATCCAGGAGATAAAGATGCATTAATGCTTATTTTATCATTTCCTAAAGTAGCTTTACGTGGAATAGATTTATCAAAAGTTCTATGAAATTGACCACCATGAGGCAGCAATATAAAATCAAATGAATCAAAGCTTTTTACAACTTCTTCTATTGTCGGTATTTTATCTGTATCATCTGTTATTATTTTTTCTGGATATAATGAGTCTAATATTTTATTTATATCTGATATAACTCTTTGTATATTGATGAAATATTTAAAAAAATATAACAATGATATGGAGACACGATAGGATAATTCAAAACCTCCTTAACGCAAAAATGCAGCACCTGATTAGGTACTGCAAACTTCAACTATTATTTTATATATGAAAAAAGCTACATTCTCATTGGTTTACTACCAACAAAAATGTAGCTTATAACTTGGTGCACCGTAAGGGATTCGAACCCCTGGCCTTTCGGTTCGTAGCCGAACACTCTATCCAGCTGAGCTAACGGTGCATATTAACTTTATTTTAAAATAAAAAAAATGGAGGCGCCATCCAGATTTGAACTGGAGATCAGGGTGTTGCAGACCCATGCCTTACCACTTGGCTATAGCGCCATACTCCATTATTTAATTTACTGGGGTGAATAGTGGGATTCGAACCCACGACCTCCAGAGCCACAATCTGGCGCCCTAACCAGCTAGGCCATATCCACCATAATAATAATCTTTCATTCTGGAGCGGGTGAAGGGAATCGGACCCTCGCAACCAGCTTGGAAGGCTGGGGCTCTACCACTGAGCTACACCCGCATACTATTGGAAACATTTATCCTATCCCACAGAGACTAACTCTGAAAAAAGAGATGTGTCACCTCTCCTTTAAAGCGGAAGACGAGATTCGAACTCGCGACCCTCGCCTTGGCAAGGCGATGCTCTACCACTGAGCCACTTCCGCATACTATTGGGGACATTCCTCCTATCCATCAGAGACTAACCCTGAAAAAGAGGTGTGTCACCTTTCCTTATTACAACCGCTTATATAGTATACCAAATATTAGTTATTTTGTAAAGAATTTTTTACTAATCAAAAATTATGGTGGAAGAGATTGGATTCGAACCAATGAAGGCGTTGCCAACGGATTTACAGTCCGTCCCCTTTAGCCTCTCGGGAACTCTTCCACATATTGGAGCTGGTGGGAGGACTTGAACCCCTAACCTACTGATTACAAGTCAGTTGCTCTACCAATTGAGCTACACCAGCATTTTTTGGCGACCTGGAAGGGGCTCGAACCCTCGACCTCCAGCGTGACAGGCTGGCATTCTAACCAACTGAACTACCAGGCCGCTATTTGATGGAAACTATAGGGCTCGAACCTATGACCCCCTGCTTGTAAGGCAGATGCTCTCCCAACTGAGCTAAGCTTCCATAATATTGGGGACATTCCTCATATCCAACTAAGAATATCTAGGACAAAAAGAGTTGTGTCATCTTTCATTTAAATGACCCTACCGGGACTCGAACCCGGGTTATCGCCGTGAAAGGGCGGTGTCTTAACCGCTTGACCATAGGGCCACATTAATTTATTTCCTCTAATGTATAATGGTGCCGAAGGCCGGACTCGAACCGGCACGAATTTGTGGTTCGCAGGATTTTAAGTCCTGTGCGTCTGCCAATTCCGCCACTTCGGCTTACTCTTTTGGCTCCGAGGGTGGGGCTCGAACCCACGACCTACCGGTTAACAGCCGGTTGCTCCACCATTGAGCTACCTC
>JAQVWY010000039.1 GCA_028709465.1 Tissierellia bacterium
CAGTCTCTATCAACGAAATGTTATTAAATATGTAAATGATTTTATATTTCAAGTTATATTTTGTCAAGAAATTTTTTATAAATTTTACAAAAAAGTTATTGACAATAATAAATGGCGTGTGTATAATGATGTAAAGTTAAGAATAAAGCTTTGACGGAGACAAAGATATCTGAAATAACTATAGAGAGCTGATGGTTGGTGAAAATCAGTGTTAATAGATATGAAATGATCACTCTTGAGCTGCCAAGTCGAATTTAAGTAGGCAAGGACGTAATCCTACGTTATAAGGATAGAGTTCAAAAAAACTATGTTTTTTTCGACTTGAAGAAGGCGATATTTTTTTATCGTAAAATAGGGTGGTACCACGAAAGACCTTTCGTCCCTATATACATCTAGATATGTATATAGAGATGAGAGGTTTTTTTTTATGACCTAACCCCATTTCTTGCAACGGAAGGAGCAGAAAAATGGTGAACGTAGACTGCGTACCTATCAACATTAAAAAAGTTATGATGAAGCAAAATAGTTAATGGGTAAAAAATAAATAATAAAAATCAAAAAATTAAATGGAAATAATATTTGGAGGATATAGAAATGAGTAGAACAGTTAGTTTTAAAGTATCAAGTGGAATGGATTCCGCAGTGAGAGTGTTAACAACACTTAGAAGAAAGCAATTTGATGTTAAGGAATTTAGTATGAAGGAATTAGATGCAAATAACTCTGAATTTCACGTAACATTAGATGATGGAAAAATAGGGCTAGAGAAAGCTATTTTGCAAATGCAAAAGCTAGTTGATGTTTATGATGTATGCGAAATTTGCTAATAAATAATAATATTTGCTAATAATTGGTTTAATGTGATTTTGCAATTATATTATAAAATTGGATTATTAAAATTGGAGTTATTAAAAAGATAATAGTAAGTATGTTAGGGACATTTTACAAAAATATTGTTGACAAAAACAAATTGAAAAACTATAATTAATGAGAACAATAAAAGATTATTTATTATAGCTATGATGGAGAATAAAGATATAAATATTTTTTTAGAGAGTTAGCGTTTGGTGTAAGCTAATAAATTATTTATATGAATAACTCAACTCCAGAGCTCTCATTTAAAATAGTGTTATTTGAAGATGAGCACAACCAGTGTTAAAGGTCAATGAGGCGGGTTTTCCGCAAAGTAGGGTGGTACCACGGATGATACAACTTCTGTCCCTATATATAAGTATTTATATATAGCGACAGAAGTTTTTTATATAATTTTGAGCAAATACTAATAAAATAAATTAACAAAAATTTAGGAGGAAACAAAAAATGGGTACAATGTATTATGATAAGGATGCTGATTTAAAAGTATTAGAAGGAAAAAAGGTTGCAATAATTGGTTATGGTAGCCAAGGTCATGCTCATGCTCGTAATTTAAAAGATAGCGGAGTAGATGTAGTGGTAGGTTTGCAAGAAGGAAGTAAATCAAAAGCTAAAGCAGAGTCTCACGGACTTGTAGTAAAAACTGTTGCAGAAGCAGCTAAAGAAGCTGATGTAATAATGATATTAGCACCAGATACAACACAAAAGAAAATTTATGAAGAAGATATCGCTCCAAACTTAGTAGAAGGAAATGCGATAGCTTTTGCTCATGGATTTAACATTCATTTTAAACAAATAGTACCACCAGCAAATGTAGATGTTTTCATGGTTGCACCAAAAGGACCTGGACATTTAGTAAGAAGACAATATGAAGAAGGCAGAGGAGTTCCAGACGTATTTGCAATTTATCAAGATTATACTGGAAAATGCAGAGACATTACACTTGCTTATGCAAAGGGTATTGGTGGAACTAGAGCAGGTGTTATTGAAACAACATTTAAAGAAGAAACAGAAACTGATTTATTTGGTGAACAAGCTGTTCTTTGTGGTGGTGTTACAGAACTTATTAAAGCAGGTTTTGATACATTAGTTGCTGCTGGTTATCAACCAGAAATAGCATACTTTGAATGCTTACACGAAATGAAGCTTATAGTAGATTTAATTTATGAAGGCGGATTTGAAAATATGAGATATTCTGTAAGTCATACTGCAGAATATGGTGATTATGTAACTGGAAGAAGAATAATAAATGAAGATACAAGAAAAGAAATGAAACAAGTTCTTACAGAAATTCAGGATGGAACATTTGCTACCAAATGGATTTCAGAAAACCAAGCTGGAATGCCTCAATATTGGGCTATGAAAAACATGGAATTACAACATCCAATAATTGAAACAGGTAGAAAATTAAGATCAATGATGTCTTGGATAGGCAAACCTGCTGAAGGTCAAGAATAATATTTAAATAAGAAAAGTTAGAAAAGGTGAAAATAATGAAGCTTTCAGGCTCACAAATAATATTAAAAGTTTTTAAGGAAAAAGGAATAGACACATTGTTTGGATATCCAGGTGGGGCAGTGATACCATTTTTTGATGCTCTTTATGATGAGCTTGATTACTTTAAGGTATTTAGACCTGCTCATGAACAAAATGGTGTTCATGCAGCAGATGGTTATGCTAGAAGTACAGGAAAATTAGGCGTTATGGTAGCTACATCTGGACCTGGTGCAACTAATACTATTACAGGAATAGCAAATGCTTATATGGACTCTATACCTCTTCTTGTAATTACAGGTCAGGTTGCTAATAATCTCATCGGAAAGGATTCTTTTCAAGAAGTTGATACTACTGGATTAACATTATCAGTAACTAAACATAATTATTTAGTAAGAAAAGTAGAGAACTTAGAGGATATAATTAGAGAAGCTATAGATGTTGCATTAGAGGGAAGACCAGGGCCTGTATTAGTAGATATTCCAAAAGATGTATTTATCAAGGAATGTGAATTTAAAGGTACTAAAACTTCATATGAAAAGAAGCTAGAAGCTCCTGAAGAGGAAAATATTAAAAATGCTGTCGAATTAATTAATAATTCTAAAAAACCTGTTATTTATGCAGGTGGAGGAGTAAGAATTTCAAAAAATGATGATTTACTTCTTCAATTGGCAGAAAAAACTGATATACCAGTTTGCAACAGCTTTATGGGACTTGGAACAATACCTAGAGACCATAAATTGTCACTTGGTTTCGTCGGTATGCATGGATCATTGGAAACTAATATAGCTGTTTCAAATTGTGATTTATTAATTGCAATAGGAGCTCGTTTTAGTGACAGAGTAATAGGCCATCCAGACAAATTTGCACCAAATGCAAAAATAATTCATATAGATATTGATTCTACAGAGGTAGATAAAAATACTTATGAAAGTATTCCTCTCATAGGAGAAATGAAGCCAATTTTAAAGTTACTCATAGAAAATTCGGAAAAAATGGATAGAAGTGAGTGGCTTAAGGAAATAATGTCAAAACAATTAAAATCAAATATTGAAGGACAATTTGTACCAGAAAATATTTTAAAAAGAATTAATGAAGTTTATAAACAAAATTCAATTGTTGTAACTGATGTTGGGCAGCATCAAATGTGGACTGGACAGTATTGGAAGTTTAACAAGTCTAAGGAATTTATTACATCTGGCGGTCTTGGAACAATGGGTTTTGGATTTGGTGCAGCTATTGGTGCGCAAATTGGCAATCCAAATAAAAAGACTATATTTGTAACTGGTGATGGTAGTTTTAGAATGTCTTGTGAGGAGCTTGTAACTATTTCAAAATATAAACTTCCTATTAAAATTGTTATGCTCAATAACAATACATTAGGTATGGTTAGACAGTGGCAGAGGATGTTTAGTGATGCTAGATATTCAGAAACTGACAACTATGACGATGTAAATTACCAAAAATTAGCCGATGCTTATGGTATAAAAGGTTATAAGGCTGAAAATTTAGAAGATTTAGATAATATATTAGAAGAAACTAAAAATTTAAATGAAGCGATTTTAATTGAATGCAAAATAAGTCAGGAGTGCAGCGTATATCCAATAGTGCCTCCAGGAAGACCTATTGATGAACTTTTATTAAATGGCTAATATTTAATGCGTTCAGGATGACAGAAATATAATAAAATGAAGATAAATAAAAGGATAGATAGTATAATTATAAACTATTTATCCTTTTTTGCTTAATTCTAAATTTAAATTTTTATGTTTTTAAAGTAATGGTATTTTCGGGAGTTATATGAAGCATTTATTATTAGTATTGCTGATGTAAACAATATAGAATACTGTTTAATTGCTTCTGGTAATGTCATGAATATTACCTCTATGATTGGATGGATAAAGCTCGATAATATAATAGCTACAATACCCCACATCAATGAAAATTCCAAACATATGTAGGATTTAAAATTCACTGGATTTTGGCTGTAATCCCATAGCTTATGATTAAAAACTTTATCAAGCACAAGACCTACAATATATTCCATGAAGGTTACAGCTAGTATGCTTCCAATTGTAGCTGTAAATAAAATTTTAAATCTTCCGTCTAATGTAATATCACACGCTGTATATATTTGTATTATTAATATTGCACAAATTCCATACAATGGACAAAAATAATTTGTTAAAAATCCTTGACCTAAGGTTAGGCTTTTAGTAACTAATGAACGAAATGAACTTTCCAAAACAAATCCCAAAAATCCATAAATAATAAAAAATATCCATAAATCTATAATACTATATTGCATACGATGATCTCCTTTTTTCCCCGTAGCAATATTCTTTGAGCAAATAAAAATAATATACTTAAGTTAAAATGGTAATTTATGTTGGTATTTTAATAATATTCAAGATTTACCTATTCTATCATTGTTATAAATAACCAAAGCTACTCTGTCATTCTGAACCGTATTTTTTTTACTTGTTTTATGGAAATAGTATTTACACTTTTAAATATTATTAAAAACATCAAATATGATAAAGATAGAATTATTATTGATGATATTAAAACCATTATTACAGAATTATTAATAGTCAAAAATAATTTATAAATGTAACGTCCAATAAATGAAGCTAGTATTGATGCAAACAAAGGCTTAAAAATCCAGTTTGAAATATCAAAAACAATACAAGATATCTTGAGAAGTCTAAATAAATACATTAATGTATTCAATGCAGTAGTTATAAACAAAGCAAATAAGTAAGCATTAAATCCATATATTGGAACGAAATAATATATTATTGATATTTTTAATATTGATTCGATTATATTTATTTTAAATGATGCAACTTGCTCTCCAAGGGCATTAAGCATTGAAGATATGACCATGTTTAGATACATAAATGGACATATGAATGTCATAGTTTTAAGCATATTACCTACAAGGGGGTTATTATACACAATCATTCCTATTTCTTCTGGAAAACTAATAAAAACACTTACAACTAATATACCTGACAAAGCAGTGAAATGTAAAACCTTTGACAGCGTATATGTAACCTTTTTTTCATTTGACACAGCATTATCTCCAGCAACTGATGGTATAAGTATAGATGATAAAGATGTTAAAATTGATGAAGGGAAAAATAATAATGGTAAAACCATACCTTTTACAATTCCATATAAACTCATAGCATCAACTGAAGATACTCCGTGCAAAATAAGTCTTGCTGGTATCAAAACATTTTCAACCATTCTTAATATAGAATTCATATATGAAGTGGCTGAAATTGGAACAGATACTCTTAATATACTATAGATCATGTTATCATGTTTGGTTTTAGCTTTTTTAGAGTATGGTTTTTTATCAAATATATAAAGGATCCAAATATAAAATAATGAAAATAATTCTTCGGCTGTCATTCCTATTGCTACTGCAGCACATCCATAGCCAAGTCCTTTTGGTAAATAGTAATCCATTATTGAGAAAATAACAAATATTCGTATAATTTGCTCCAATACTTGAGAGCTTGCAGGCTTGATGACTTTGCCTACAGCATAGAAATATCCTTTAATACATGAAGATATAGCTAATAATGGAAGGCTTGGCACTAAAAAATAAAGAGCTAATACAGTCCTTTCATCATTTAATACGTTTACTCCTACATAATTAGCTAAATAAAAAGTTAGACCAGCGGCCAATAATCCCGTGAAAAAAGAAAGTCCAATAGATTGGTGCATTGCATGTTTTGCATTTGAATAGTTTTTTAAAGCAATTTGTTCAGATATAATTTTGGAAACTGCAGTTCTTATTCCAGATATTGATAAAGTAACCATTAGAAAATAGAAAGAAAGAATCAATTGGTACAATCCAATTCCTTCTGCCCCTAATACATTTGATAAATATATTCTAAAAATAAATCCAATTAAACGGGTTAATGTGGTTGCAATAGTTAATATAATTGTTCCAATAACTAAGTTTTTCTTTTTCATTTTGCACCTCAACATATTACTTCATATAATCATATGCATAATATTAAGGTAAAATGCAAAAAAAATGAGATTACGCAGTCTCATTCACAAAAGTATTACTCCCTTTGGTCGTATACTTTTGGAATTCGTTGCGAATGACCTACGGTTCAGAATAACAAAACTGTTGTAGTATGAAGGGAAATTTTGTCATCCTGAATGATAGAGAAGGAGATTCTTCACTGTGTTCAGAATGACAAAATTGAATATATGTTGTTAACTATTTGTTTATGATTAAATCCATTTCTCTTTTGATCTTTTCAAGTTCTTCTGGTATATTAATATGTTGAGGACATTTTGGAACGCAAGCTTCACATTTTTGACAATTTTCAGGTCTTTCTTTTTCAGTAAGGAACTTATAATTCTTAATAGTTAATTCCACATTTTCTGTTTTCTTATAATCATTATAAACTCCAAAAACTCCAGGTATATCAACTCCAAAGGAACAATCCATACAGTAGCGGCAACCTGTACATGGCACTGGCTGAATTTTTCTTAATTCTTCAACAACATTATTAATTAGCTTTAATTCATCGTCATTTATATTTTCAAAATTAGTAAATGTATTTATATTGTCCTTAAGTTGTTCCATATTAGACATTCCGCTTAATACAATTGCAATATTAGGCAATGAACCAACCCATTTTAATGCCCATGATGAAACACTGTTATTAGGGTTATAATCTGTTAAATACTTTTGAACTTGTGGCGCAAATGATGATAAAAATCCACCCCTTACTGGTTCCATTACAAAGCATGGTATATTATTTTTTTCTAATATTTCATAAGCTCCTTTAGCATCATTTTCAGCCCAATCCCAATAGTTTATTTGAAGTTGAACGAAATCCCATTTATGAGCAGCTACAAATTTTTCTAATACTTCGTTTGTATCATGAAAAGAGAAACCTATATTTTTTATTTTGCCTTCCTTTTTCTTTTTTAACAAAAAATAATATAAATTAAATTTCTCAACTGTTTCAATGGTTTTTTTACTTAAAGAATGAAGTAAGTAGAAATCAAAATATTCAGTATTGCATTTATCAAGTTGTTCATTGAATAAAGCTTCAGCATCTTCTATTGATTTAACTTTCCATACAGGCAATTTGCTAGTTAGAAAATAGCTTTCTCTTGGGAATTCAGGTAAAATCTTTCCTAAAAATGTTTCTGATTCTCCATTATGGTAATTGTATGCAGTATCGAAATAATTTAAACCTTTTGACATAGCATGATGTATCATTTCCTTTGCTCTTTCAAAGTCGATTTTCCCTTCATTAAGGGGAAGTCTCATACATCCAAAACCAAGCCTAGGAAGATTGACTTCTAAATTCTTAATTAATCTCTTGTCCATAAAATCCCACCTTTTATTAAAATTGTTATACAAACTTTACTTAATAATTATATCATTTATTTCATAACATTCAAGGAAATAGATGAGATTATTCGATTCTGTCATTCTGAACGATAGTGAAGGATCTCTTATATTGAAGTTAGAGCATCTTCACCTAGGGTTCAGAAAAACAAAATCATATTAATATAAAAATAGTAAATAATATATAACGTTGATAAAACTTATATATTAAAAAAACGTAATAATTCAGATTATTGACAGAACAAACTTTTAGTAGTATTATTTGCTTACACCCCCCAGGGGGGGAGGATATGTGAAAGGAATATTTTTATGAAAGCAGATAAGGTTAAAATTAAACGTCTATTAAAAACTGCAGCAGGTCAAATTGAAGGAATTTTGAAAATGATTGATGATGATAGATATTGCATTGATATATCTAATCAAATATTAGCAGTTCAATCAATTTTAAAAAAGACAAACAATGAAATACTTAAATCACATATGGAAATGTGTGTACGGGAAGCATTTGTTGAGGGAAATGAAAAAGAGAAAATAGATGAAATACTTTCTATTATAGATAAAGTTTCTAAATGAGTATAAAGGAGTGAAGATAAGTGAAATCACAAAAGTTTAACGTAACTGGTATGACATGTTCAGCATGTTCTGCTAGGATAGATAAAAATGTTAATAAATTAGATGGTGTAATAGAAGTTAATGTAAACTTGTTAAGCAACAGCATGCAAGTAAAATATGATGAATCTATAATAAATGAAAAAGACATTATTAAAGCTGTAGAAGATACTGGATATGGGGCTTCCCTAATAGGAAATAAACAATCTGCAGTTAAAGAAAAAGAAGGTATATCTGATGCAGAATTAGAAATTAAAGAAATGAAGAAAAGATTAATCATTTCATTTATATTTGCAGTACCATTATTTTATATTTCCATGGGTCATATGCTAGGCTGGCCATTGCCAGATATACTTCATGGAATGGAAAATTCATTAATATTTGCTTTTACACAGTTACTACTATGCTTGCCTGTAATGATAGTTAATAGCAAATACTATAAAATTGGATTTAAAACTTTATTCAAAGGCTCACCAAACATGGATTCATTAATAGCAATTGGTACATCAGCAGCCTTTGGATATGGAGTTTATGCAATATACAAAATTGGGTATGGATTAGGTCATATGGACATGGATATGGTTATGACATATTCTATGGATTTATATTTTGAATCTGCAGCAGTAGTATTAGCATTGATTACCTTAGGAAAGTTTTTAGAAGCTAGGGCTAAAGGAAGAACTTCTGATGCTATTAAGAAGTTAATTGATTTATCTCCTAAAACCGCTTTAGTTGAAAGAAATAAAGCAGAAGAAGAAATTCCTGTGGAGGATGTTGTAAAGGGAGATATAATTATCGTAAAACCAGGTCAATCAGTTCCAGTTGATGGAATCATAACATTTGGAAATTCTTCAGTTGATGAATCTATGTTAACTGGTGAAAGCATACCTGTAGAGAAAAAGGTTGGAGATAAGGTTGTAGGGGCAAGCATTAATAAAACAGGTTATTTCAAATTTGAAGCTGTTAATGTTGGAGATGATACTGCATTATCTCAAATAATAAGACTTGTTGAGGAAGCAAGCTCATCAAAGGCACCAATTTCAAAGATGGCAGATAAAATAAGCGGTGTATTTGTTCCAGTAGTTATTGTAATTGCTGTGATTGCAACTATTGTCTGGTTAGTATTAGGCGCATCATTTGAATTTGCACTTTCTATTGGAATTGCGGTTTTGGTTATATCTTGCCCATGTGCATTAGGTCTTGCAACACCTACTGCTATAATGGTAGGTACTGGTAAAGGTGCAGAAAATGGTATTTTGATAAAATCAGCTGAAAGTTTAGAAATTGCTCACCACATACAAACTGTAGTAATGGATAAAACGGGAACTATCACTGAGGGAAAGCCAAGAGTTACGGATATTATTACTAATGAAAAAATAGATGAAAATGAATTGTTAAAAATAGCTGCATCAGCTGAGAAAGGTTCAGAACATCCATTGGCAGATGCAATTGTTGAAGAAGCAAATATTATGAATATAGAATTATATGATGTTAATAATTTTGAAGCAATATCTGGTCAAGGGTTAGAAGCACTAGTAAATAATAAAAAATATTATTTGGGAAATAAAAGGCTTATTAATGAAAAGAATTTAAATATAGGTAATTTTGAAGAAAAGAGCATTAAATATGCTGAAGAAGGAAAAACTCCTCTTTATTTTGCAGATGAAAATGAAGTTTTAGGTATAATAACAGTAGCTGATGTTGTTAAACCTACAAGTAAAAAAGCTATTCAAGAATTTGAAGCTATGGGAATTGAAGTGGTAATGCTTACTGGAGATAATAAAAAGACAGCTGAAGCAATTCAAAAGCAACTTGGTATTTCAAGAGCAATAGCAGAGGTTATGCCGCAAGATAAAGAAAAAGAAATTAGAAAGATTCAGGAATCAGGCAGAAAAGTTGCAATGATTGGAGATGGTATAAATGATGCTCCGGCATTAGCAAGGGCTGATGTTGGTATTGCCATAGGTGCAGGAACTGACGTAGCTATAGAATCTGCGGATATTGTTTTAATAAGAAGTGACTTATTAGATGCTGTAACTGCAGTGCAATTAAGTAAGGCAACTATTAAAAATATTAAGCAAAATTTATTCTGGGCATTTATTTATAACTCAATAGGTATACCTTTGGCTGCTGGTGTATTTTATAGTATACTAGGATGGAAGTTAAACCCTATGTTTGCAGGAGCTGCAATGAGTTTAAGTTCTGTATCAGTAGTTACTAATGCTTTGAGACTTAAATTTTTCAAGCCAAAGAGAACAATAAACTATTATGATAAAGAAGACATAGACTTATCAAGTAAACCTAAAAAAAATGAGAATAATAATAAAGAAGATAATGCAAATAATATTAATAATAAAAAAAATGGAGGAAGTAATATGAAAAAAATATTGAAAGTAGAAGGAATGAGCTGTGGACATTGCAAGGCTGCAGTGGAAAAAGCATTAAAAGCAGTTGATGGTGTAGAAAATGCAGTTGTTGATTTAGAAAATAAATCAGCAGAAGTTATTTTGACACAAGAAGTTGGAGATGATGTTTTAGCAAAAGCAGTTACAGATGCGGGGTATGAAGTAATTTAGAGAATTCTGTAATCGAAAGAATACGGAAATGTAGAATTAATAAAGTAGATTTTGCAGTGTAAATTATTTAGTATTAAAAATTTGGATTTTAGGGACATTGAAAATAGGAGTTTTTCAATGTTCTTTGTTTTTTGTGTTTATTATTAATTAGATTATATTTTAAATAACCTTCTAGGAAGTACTTAAGATTTTTATTTTTTCATAATTTGAATATTTTGACAATAATCAACAATTTTTTAAATGCATATAATATTTTATATATATAAAATTATAGAAAGGATAGATGTGAATTGTTGGATATAAACAAATCTCATAGCTATAAGTGTAATAAATTTTATAAACAAGATATTAATCCAACTGGTTTTTTATCTATTACAGTATTAAATAGATTGAATAATAGACCTGTCCCATTTGCAGAAGTTAGTGTATATCATATGAATATAAGAGGAGTTTATGGAGAAAGTGGAGAAGGTAATTTGGTTGTTAAACATATTACTGATAAAAATGGTAAAGTGCCCTTAATTGAATTACCTGTATTAGAAAGAAATTTAAATGAAAGTTTTACCCTAAATTTTTTAACAAATACAGCTTATTTTTTAACTGTTAGGCACTTTAAATATCATTCGGTTAATTTAATGAATATACAAATATACCCAAATATAACTACTATTTTTAATGTTTTTTTAACACAATTAACTCCATTACAACCAAGACGCTATGAATTTATTATAACACCAGAAAAAAAGAATATTAGGAGATGAATGTCAATTATTTATTAAATGTCAATATATTTTTATGGTCACTGAAAACTAATAGGTTTTTCAGTGACTGAGTTTTTCATATTTTCCTATTTTAATAAATTGTTAAATCTAGTTTTTGTGATAATTCTTTTAAAATTTGTATACCAGCTATTGAGTTTCCTTTTTCATCTAATGCAGGACCATAAACTCCTATCCCCATTTTATGAGGTACCGCAGCCATAATTCCTCCACCTACACCAGATTTAGCAGGTATTCCAATATGAACAGCGAATTCGCCTGAAGCATCATACAGCCCGCATGTGGACATAATGGTTTTTGCTATTTTGCAGATTTGTTCAGATATCAGTCGTTCACCAGTATGTATGGAGATACCGTCGTTAGCTAACACACACCCCATATTTGCTATATCCTTGCAGGTAACTTCAATTGAGCATTGACAAAAGTATATGTCTAGAATATCTTCAACATTTCCTTCAATTATGTCATAACTTTTCATAAAATATGCTAGGGAGCGATTTCTATGACCTGTTTCTTTTTCGGATAAAAATGTTTTTTCATTTATATTTATTGAAGGGTTATTAGCTAATTTCCTAGCAAAATCTAATATTCTATTAACCTTATCACTTACACTTTTTCCTTTTATCATTGATGTTGTTGCTATTGCTCCAGCATTTATCATAGGATTAAATGGTTTGTGAATATCTTTAATTTCTAAATTTACAATTGAATTAAATCCGTCACCTGTGGGCTCCATGCCTACTTTTTCAAATACCTTATTACTGTTATCTATAAGCGATAGCATTAGTGTTAATACTTTTGATACTGACTGCATGGTGAATTTTTTATTATAGTCTCCAGCACAATATTCTTTTCCATCTAATGTAATAAGGTAAACACCTAAATCGTTGGGATTATTTTTAGCAAGTTCAGGTATATAGGTTGCAACCTTTCCGTGTTTTGTAAATTCAATGTTATTATTGATTATATTTTTAAATATGATTTCTATATTATCCATGAATTTAATTCCTCCCTAACGTCATATTAAATTCATAATATACTCAAAATGTAAATTTATCAAGATTTTTTAAAAGAGTTTTTTATCTGCCAAAATATTAATGAAATATAAATTAAAAAATGATATAATACTATTATATTATTGTGTCATTTTGAAGAGTTCCTTCACTTTCGTCAGGATGACAAATTGTAATATTAATTCTTCAAGAGGAAAAGATATAATGAAATACAATAGACTGTTATTTTTAATATTAATCCCTATATCATTTATATTAACTCAAGCAGCTAATAATAATGTATATTTTGCTGAATATTATTCAACTAAAATATATCCTAAAATAGCTCAAACTATAAGTTTTTTTACATCTTTATTCTCTTTTTCATTAACTGAAATATTGATTATTTTGTTAATTTTTTTAATTATTATATATACTATAACAGTCATTATTAAAACGATTAATGATAAATCATCGAAATATATTAAAGAATTTATTATAAATTTGTCAGTAATTGCTTCAATAATTTATTTTTTATTTGTTTTATTTTGCGGATTAAATTATTATAGATTTCCCTTCACTGTTTATAGTGAACTTGAAATAAAAGAATCTTCAAAGGAAGAATTAATTTTGCTTTGTGAAAATTTAATAGAGAAAGCAAATTATTTAAGAACAAAGGTTAAAATTGATGAAAAAAAAATCGCAGCATTAGATGATGAGAATTATTATGAAACTGCCAGGAGAGCACAATACTCTTTTAATAAATTATCCAATACTTATGAAATATTAACGGGAAACTATCCTAAACCAAAGCCGGTGCTTTTATCTAAATTAATGTCAGAAATGAATATAACAGGAGTATTTTTCCCTTTTACATTTGAATCTAATGTTAATATTCATATTCCTTCATATACAATACCTTCAACTATGTGCCATGAACTTTCACATATAAGAGGATTTATGAGAGAAGATGAAGCTAATTTTATATCATATTTAGCTTGTGTTAATTCAGGGTATGATGATTTTGCATACAGCGGCACTATGCTTGCATTAACCTACAGCATGAATGCCCTATATATGGAGGATTATGATGCTTTTGAAAGTTTATATCATAAATACTCAGGTGATGTATATAAAGATATTAAATATAAAACGAATTATTGGAAGCAATTTGAAACTAAAGTTGCAGAGATTTCAACGAAAGTTAATGATACTTATTTAAAGGCTAACAATCAGGATGACGGAGTAAGAAGCTATGGCAGAATGGTAGATTTGTTATTAGCGGAACAAAGACAAAGCCAAAATTAATTAAATATTTAATATATTTTTGTTATTTGGATAAAATAACCTTAAATAATAAATATTAAAAGGAGAAAAGGAGATTAATTTATGGCAGAAATAAGTTGTACTGTTACGAACTGTTATTATAACAAAAGAAATGGATGTACCTCTCCAGTTATTAAGGTGGATGGCAAAAAGGCTTCTGAAAGCCGCAATACCAGCTGTAATACTTTTGTTGAACAAAAGCCTGGAATTATGAGTTCTACTGCAGAACCACAAAATAATTCATCAGTTGAATGTGAAGCTACTAAATGTGTTTACAATAAAAACGCAACATGTAAAGCTTCTGATATTTTAGTAAATGGCAAAAATGCTCAAAGACACGAAGAAACATGCTGTAGCACCTTTAGAGCACATTAATAAAATTTTCGTTATTCTAATAAAAAATTTTTTCGTTATTTGAAAATAAACTTAGTTCATTCTGAATATTAAAATTTAGTCATTCTGAAGGCGTATACTGAAGAATATCCATTCAACACACGACGAGATCCTTCACTACCGTTCAGGATGACATTTTTACATTTTTGTTTAAGATCCCTGAAATCCCTGAAATATAGTATAATTATGGAACTTAATTAAATATTATTCGTCTAATTAGGTAAATAAAATAGAAGGGAGTTGAATGTATGGTAAAAAATAAATTTACTAAAATAATAATATTAACAATTGTATTAATATTATGCTTTAGCGTAACGGCGTTTGGAGAAAGTAAAGAAGTTACTGTTTATGTAAACAATGAAAAAATAGAATTTGATGTAAAACCTGTTATTGAAAACAATAGGATTATAGTGCCTTTAAGAGGTGTCTTTCAGCGTCTTGATGCAAATATTGATTGGAATAAAAGTCTTTTACAAGTGGCTATAAAAGATGAATATAATGATATAATTATGATGCTTAACAACAATAAAGTTATAGTAAATGGGGAAATCAAAGATATTGATGTTCCTGTAAGAATGGTTAACAGCAGAACATTTGCACCCCTTAGATTTATTAGTGAAACACTAGGACATGACATAAAATGGGATGGTGACACTTATACTGTTTATATTACAAAAAACATATCTAAACCTGCAGTAAGAAATAATTTGCCAACTATTGATTCTAAAGAAAATTTAATTGCTTTATTAGAATATAACAGCAAACTGTTTGGATATATAGGTATTAGAGGTAATACAGTTGATGATGCGGTAAAACAAGAGTCCGTTACTAATGATGGCGCTGGAGATTTTCATCAATCCCCTGAAAAGGATAGTTCGGATACAAACAATCAAGTTGAAGGAGTGCAAGAAGGAGACATTATAAAAAATGATGGGAAATATATTTATATTAGAACTGATAAAGGTATAAAGATTATTGATTCTAATCCTAGTTCTCCTAAAATAGTTGTAGAAAATATTAATATTCCAGAAAATTTAAATGTCAACGAACTGTTTATTGCTGATAAAAAACTTGTTGTTATAGGTCAAAACAATTATTTTTACATAATGGATAAAGAAGCTTTAGAAAATGAAAAAAATGATAATATATCAAGTCCAGAAATAAGCATAATGCCTCCAAGATATTATGAAGACAGATGTAATGTGTTAATTTATAATATTGAAAACATAGAAAAACCAGCATTGGAAAGGGAATATTTATTTGATGGAAATTATTCTACTGGAAGGGTTATTGACAATAATTTATATTTAATCACGGGAAAATATATTGATATGGATAGCATTTCTCTTCCTTCCTACACTGATGTATTAGAAAATGTTAAAACAGAAATAGGTTATGATAAAATTAATTATTTTCCTAATTATGTTGATTCAATATACATGTTTACTATAGGTATTAATTTAGAAGATAAAACTTCTAAACCTGATGTGGATGTTTATTTGGGCTCGAATCAATCCGTATATGTTTCTAATGATAATTTGTATGCAGCAGTTACTGATTATTCTTATGATGTAGCTGCTAAATCAAGGGAAATTTATAATCCAGTGTATCGATTAAGCACTGTAATTTACAGTTTTGCTTTAAAGGAAGGAAGTATAAGACCTGTTAGTCAAGGGGAAGTTCCCGGAACAATTATTAATCAATTTTCCATGGATGAACATAATAATATGCTTCGAATTGCTACCACTGCTGGTGATGTTTGGCAAATAGGTGATAATGAATCTAAAAATAATATATATATTTTAAATGATAAATTAAATATTGTAGGAAAATTAGAGGGATTAGCTCCTGGTGAAAGAATTTATTCTACGAGATTTATGGGTGATAAAGTTTATATGGTGACATTCAAACAAGTTGATCCCCTATTTGTAATTGATACAGCTAATCCTTACGAACCAAAGGTTTTAGGGTTTCTGAAGATTCCTGGATACAGCACTTATCTTCATCCAGTAGATGAAAATCATATACTTGGTTTTGGATATGATACAAAAGAAAATCAATGGGGAGGAACTGTTACAGCAGGTTTAAAAATATCTTTATTTGATGTAAGTAATGTAAATAAACCAAAGGAAATAAAAACAGACGTAATTGGAAAGAGCGGAACTAATTCAGAGCTTTTATACAATCACAAAGCATTAATGTTTTCTTTAAATAAAGGTATTATGGCATTTCCTGTTACTCGAATGGGAGAAAATTATAATACTGATTTCATAGGTGCATACATTTATAATATAAACAGCAATGATTTTAGTTTAAAAACTACCATAAGCCATATAGAAAATATTAAGGACAATTATACTTATGGCAATGAAATAAAAAGAATAATATATATTAATGATTATTTATATACGTTTTCTGACAAATTAATGCAAGTTCACAGCTTAGAAAACAATAAAATGGTAAGTGAATTGTCACTTAAATAAGCTTCATTAAATATAATTAGGGCATATCACTTAATTAAATTTTAATTAATGATATGCCCATTTTATAAGAGGTCACATTATTTATACATTTTTCTTTGTAAAACATCCATTCCCATTTCTGTCAAAAAAGCTCCTGAGCTCCCTTTCCCAAATTTAATTAAATTATTTTTATTTAAATCATTTAACAAATTTCTTAATTTATATTCACTTATAGTAATGTTTCTTTTATGCAATTCTTGAAGGATTTTTCTTCTTCCGCCGCCAACATTAAATATTATATTCATTATAGCAATTAGCATATTTTTATCCTTTATGTTTATGTTAGATAGTATGTCTTTTTTGATTTCAATATGTTTATCTTCAGCTTCTTGAATTATATATTCAGGGAGGTGTTCCATTTTAATATAACCATTAGATATACTTGACATATATTCTACACAATTTTTTAATTCTCTTACGTTGCCGTACCATGAAAAGTTTGTGAGGAATTCCATTACTTCATCATCAATATTTTCGTAATGAAAGTTTTCATTTTCTAGAAAGCTTTTTATCAATGGAGGTATATCTTCTGGACGTCTTCTTAATGGAGGAATATTAATAATTAATGTATTTAATCTATAGTATAGATCTAATCTGAAATCACCTGTTTTTACTAACTCTCTTAAATCTCGGTTTGTAGCTGCAATTATTCTTACATCAATAGAAATAATTTCCTCACTGCCTACACGCATAATTTCCTTTTCTTCTAATACTCTCAAAAGCTTTGCCTGTGTCTCTATATTTATATCTCCTATTTCATCTAAAAAAAGTGTTCCTTTATGTGCCATTTCAAAATATCCTAATTTGCCACCTTTTTTTGCTCCTGTAAATGCTCCTTCATCATATCCAAACAATTCACTCTCTAACAAAGTGGATGGTAATGAGGCACAGTTTATAGCGATAAAAGGGAAATTTCTTCGTGAAGATTCGTTGTGTATAGATTGAGCAAAGAGTTCTTTACCAGTGCCGCTTTCTCCTGTTATTAATGTAGGTTTATCAATTTTAGATACAATTCTAGCTTTGTTTACACAATCATGTATAACCTTACTATTCCCTATAATAACATCAAAAGTATATTTAGCAATATGGCCCTTTTTTATTAACTGTTTTCGTAAGGTATTTTCTAAATTCATTATTTCAGTAACATCTTTTATTAAAATAATATAAATATTATTGGAATGATCAGTTTTATTAATTTTCTCTTTCGATATTAATATACTTTTACAGTTTTTAATTTCAATTAATTTATTTTTAAATTCATCATTTTTATATAATACATTATATAAATTTTTAAATTCTGAAATTGTACCCATATTTATATTTAGTATGTTTTCATTTATATTAAACATATTTAATATATTACTATTATAATTAATAATGTTAAAATTGTTGTCTATTATTATAATTGCATAATCAATGCAGTCCATAATTGTTTGGAACTGGCTTTTAGTTAGCACAGAATTATCATACATATCTAGCATAAAACTGTAGGGGGTCATTAAATCTTGACAATAGGAATATATTCTATTTTCTAATGTATCATCTAATATTGCTGCATTAGAAGTAATATCCATCAGTGTTGAAAATGAAATTTTTCTTCTGCCTAAACTGACAATTTGGCTGATATTTTCAGGTACAATCGCAGAATTCTCACCAACAATAGCTATATCATATTCTTTGTCTAATACATCGTTTTCAGGGTTATAAGCTTTTAAATTAAGATTTTTTACTCCTAATTCATACAGCATTGATGTGGTTTGATGTGAAACTGAATAGAAATTAAAGCAAATAAGGGCATTAGTGTTATTTGGAAATGTTTTTAAATAATCTATTTTATTTTTTAAAAATGCATAATTTAAATAAATCACCTTACAATCTGCTTTTACATAATTTTTAATTAAAGTAAATGTGTTTGGATTTGTAATTAGTATAATATCAACGTCAATGAGTGTCTCAAGGGTTAATGAGTTTTTATGTTGATTTTCTAAACAATAGGATGAAATATCTAAATAATCACTAAATAAATTTATTAAATCAGTTTGATACATATTTTTTATTTCACTTCTTATAGTAACTAATGCAAGTTTTTTTTTCAAAATAAACCTCCTACTAATAATATCAAGATTAACCTAATACAATCCAATTATAAATATGTAATAATCGTTATGCAATTGTTTTCTTACTATAATATTATAATAGTGGGATGAAATTAAATCAATAAGAAATAATAGAATTTTCAAGCTTTATGTAAATTGCAATAAACTAATATATTTCAAATAAACCCAGAAAAACCAGATATGTCCCAGTAATAAAATAAGAAGATTAATATAATGTTGTATTTTGGTAGGTTTGTAACAAATTTAAGTGGGACGAAATAATAATTTATTATAATAATAATTTATTTAGAAAAATTATTTTATAAATATGCTTTTATTGAAAAATGGCGTTTTATAAAGACTTTGGTAAGGTTTTGATATAAAATAATGAAAGCGGCATATTATTTGCTATATTATTAAATATTATAATTTATTGATGTAGAGGTGGATTAATGAGCAATTTGTATTTCGATATATTTAAAGCATTTTTAGGGCCAGGTTCACTAACCTTTGGGGGAGGTCCAGCATCAATTCCATTAATACAAAAGGAAGTTGTAGAAACTTATCAGTGGATGTCCCTTCAGGAATTTGCTGATTCATTAGCTCTTGGAAATGCATTGCCTGGACCTATTGCACCTAAAATGGCTTCGTTAATAGGCTATAAAACGGGAGGAATATGGGGAGCAATAGTTGGAATACTAGCTACTGTTGCGCCCACTGCCATAGCAATAATTATGCTATATGGTATTTATAGTAAGTTTAAAGATGCAACATGGATGAAAGGGATGATGTCAGGAGTAAGACCTGTAGTAATGATAATGCTAGCACAAGCTGCCTGGGTTATGATCCCTACTTCACTTACTGGAATAAAAACTGTAATCGTTTGCATCCTTGCAATAATTGGACTAGGAGTATTGAAAATTCATCCATTATTAATGATTTTATTTGGCTTGGCTTATGGTGGAATTTTATTAAGACCATAGAATATATATCGTTAATGTATATTAACAATGATAAGAATATGGTTACTAAAATTATTTTTTATTTAGTTAACAGTATTTTTATATATAAATGTTTAAAATAAGGAGGAGAAAATGAAAAAGTTAATATCTTTATTAATTGTTACAATGTTGTTAATAAGCATGTTTGTAACAGGATGTAGTTCTGGTGATACTAATGCACCAGCAAATAATGCTAATGAATCTAATAGTGAGGAGAAATCAGATGGTAATAATGAAGGTAAACCTAAGAAAACTGAAATAGTATTTGCTCAAAAGGCAGATATAGTTTCTTTAGACCCTCATGCAACTAATGATTCACCATCTGCAAATTTGACTAGACAAATTTACAGTTCATTAGTTAGAACAAATGTTAATATGGAATATGAAGGAGATTTGGCAGAGTCTTGGAAAGCGCTATCACCTACTGAATGGGAATTTAAATTAAGACAAGGTGTTAAGTGGCATGATGGTAGTGATTTCAAAGCTAGTGATGTTAAATTTAGTATTGAAAGGCAAAAGCAAGGACCGCAAGTTAAGCATCTTGTAAATATGATTACTGAAGTTAAGGTTATTGATGATTACACTGTAGTATTAGTTACAGATGAACCATGTGGACCGTTACTTGCAAACTTAGCTCACAGTGCTTCAAGAATAGTTCCAGAAAAAGCTTGCACAGAATATGGAGATAAATTTGCTGAGCATCCAACTGGTACAGGCCCTATGAAATTTGTAGAATGGATACCTGGAGACAGAGTTGTCCTTGAAAGAAATGAAGATTATTTTGAAGGTCTTCCTGCAACAGAAAGATTAGTAATGAGAGTTATACCTGAAGGAACAAGCAGAACAATAGCTTTGGAAACTGGAGAAGTTGATTTAATATTAGACGTTGAGCCAATTGATAAAGTAAAGATTGAAAATAATCCTGATCTTAAGCTTTATGAGGAAATGTCAAACAGAACTGAATGGCTATCATTAAACAATAAAAAGGCACCATTTGATAATAAACTAGTTAGACAGGCAATAAATTATGCAATTGACAAGGAATCAGTTATAGAGGTTGCTACTGACGGAAGAGGTATGGTAGCTAACACAGTTATAGGACCTACTGTATTAGGTTATAATCCAAATGTAAAAGCATATGAATATAATCCTGAAAAAGCTAAACAATTATTAGCTGAAGCTGGATTCCCTGATGGTTTTAGTACTACTCTTTGGTCTTCTGGAGATGTTAGAAACAGAGCAGCTGAAGTAATACAGTCAAATTTAGCTGAAGTTGGTATTACAGCTGAAATAGAGTTAATGGAATGGGGAGCTTACTTAGACAAAACTTCTGCTGGAGAGCATGATATGCATTTGTTAGGATGGTCTAATTTAACTGCTGATGGTGATGGAGGAATGTATCCTAACTTCCATTCAAGCAGCCAGGGCGCTTCTGGAAATAGAAGTTTCTTTGAAAATGCAGAAGTTGATAAATTGTTAGAACAAGGTAGAGTTGAAACTGATTTTTCTAAACGACCTAAATATTATCAAGATGCACAAGATATAATAATGGAAGAAGCAGCAATGGTTCCTTTATATTTCCAACCAACAGAGGTTGGCGCTAGAGCTGATTTGCAAGGTGTAGAACTACATCCAGGAAGTTTGCACAGATTCCATATGTTACACTACTAAATATAATTATTAAATTAATATTTACATAAGCGTATTTGCATCTATAATTAAGGACTTTTCCCTCTGACTTATTATAGATCAAATACGCTTTAAAAATAATATTGTTATTCATGTAACAATATGGTATTGAGGAGGTATCATGTTCAAATATATTTTAAAAAGATTTTTAATGGTTATTCCAGTAATTATAGGTGTATCTTTTTTGGTATATTTTATTATAAGTCTTACTCCTGGTGATCCTGTTAAAATGATGTTAGGCGAGGAAGCTAGTGAAGAGTCAATACAAGAAGTAAGAGATGAGCTTGGATTAGATAAACCTATAATAGTTCAATATTTTAAATATATATCTAAATTAGTCAGAGGAGATTTAGGAGTTTCTTATAGAAGTAAAAGACCTGTTTTAGGTGAAATAGTTGCAAGATTTCCAATTACTTTGAAATTAACATTTTGGTCTATGTTAGTAGCAATTATAATAGCAGTTCCATTAGGAATTATATCAGCAACAAAACAGTATACATTGACAGATAGTATATGTTCTGTAGCAGCATTAATAGGCGCTGCTGTACCTAATTTTTGGTATGGTCTTATGTTAATAATTTGGTTTTCCTTAGGCCTTGGATGGTTTCCTTCTGGAGGATATGAAGGTATAAAAAGTATGGTGTTGCCATCCATTACTTTGGGAACAACGGCAGCAGCCATAATAACAAGAATGACTAGATCTTCAATGCTTGAGGTTGTAAGACAGGATTACATTCGTACTGCAAAAGCTAAAGGTGTAAACAAAAAGGTTGTTATTAGAAAGCATGCCTTAAGAAATGCATTGATACCAATAGTAACAGTAGTAGGATTGCAGTTTGGACATATGTTAGGCGGAATGGTTTTAACTGAAACAGTTTTTTCTATTCCTGGAATGGGTAGGCTTATGGTAGATTCAATAAAAAGTAAGGATACGCCTATGGTGTTAGGTTGTATAATAACCTTAGCTACAGTTTTTAGCTTGGTGAATTTATGTATAGATATATTATATGCTTTTATTGACCCAAGAATAAAATCTGTTTATAAATAGGAGGTTAATTTTTATGGAAAATGTTGAAATAGGTAAGGATTTATTATCTAAAGAAGAAATAATTAAAAAATATAAAAAAAGAAGTCAATTTTGGGAAGTATGGAGAAGACTTAGGAAAAATAAGTTAGCAATTATTGGTTTAATTATTATAATTTTATTAGCTATAGTTGCAATAGGTGCTGACTTTATTGCAGATTATGATACCATTGTAATAAAGCAAAATATTAAAGGTAGGTTGCAACCTCCCAGTAGTGAGCATATATTTGGAACTGATGAGTATGGCAGAGACATATTTGCCCGATTAGTTCATGGAACTAGAGTATCGCTTACCGTTGGTTTAATTTCAGTGAGCATCGCTTTAATAATTGGAGGATTTCTAGGTGCAATAGCAGGATACTATGGCAATAAAATCGATAATGTAATAATGAGAGTTATGGATATTTTCTTAGCTGTTCCCAATATTCTTTTAGCAATAGCAATTGTTTCAGCCTTAGGTACCAGTATAATAAATTTAATGATAGCAGTTGGAATTTCAAGCATACCTTCATATGCAAGAATTGTTAGAGCATCTGTTTTATCCATAAAGGATCAAGAATTCGTAGAAGCAGCAAGGGCTATTGGATCCAAGGATATAACTATTATAATTTCTCATATAATTCCTAACTCATTGGCTCCGGTAATTGTACAGGCAACCTTAGGAGTGGCAAATGCAATATTGTCTACAGCAGCTATGAGTTTTATTGGTCTAGGAATTCAGCCACCAGCACCTGAATGGGGCGCAATGTTATCAGGCGGAAGGACATTTTTAAGAGATGCATCTCATATTACAATATTTCCAGGTATTGCCATAATGATAACTATTTTATCCCTAAATATGCTTGGGGATGGTCTAAGAGATGCTCTTGATCCAAAGTTGAAATAGGAGGCAAACATGGAAAGTGCAATTAAGGAAAAATATATGTCAACTGTAGAAATAGAAAATTTAGTTGTAGAATTTAAAACAGATGATGACATAGTTAAAGCAGTAAATGGGGTTAACTTAAAGGTGGAAAGAGGTAAAACCTTAGGACTTGTTGGTGAAACTGGAGCAGGTAAAACTACTACTGCATTATCTATACTGAGATTAATACCAAATCCTCCAGGTATAATAAAGGAAGGAAAGATTACACTAGATGGTCATAATTTATTTGATTACACTGAAGATGAAATGGATAAAATTCGTGGGAATAAGGTTTCTATGATTTTTCAAGATCCTATGACTTCTTTAAATCCAGTTATTACTGTTGGTGAGCAAATAGCGGAAGGAATTCAAATCCATCAAAATTTAAATAAAAGTGAAGCAATGAAAAAAGCTGAAGAAATGTTGGAGCTAGTAGGTATTCAAAAAGAAAGAGCTACAGAATATCCACATCAGTTTTCCGGAGGAATGAAACAAAGGGTTGTAATAGCTATCGCTTTATCATGTAATCCTCAGTTACTGATTGCAGATGAGCCTACAACAGCATTGGATGTTACAATACAGGCACAAGTTCTTGAACTTATGAAAAACTTGAGAGAAAAATATAACACATCTATGATTATGATTACTCATGATCTTGGTATAGTTGCTGAAGTTTGTGATGAAGTATCCATAATGTATGCTGGAAAAATTGTTGAACATGGTAATTTAGAAGATATTTTTGAAAACACAAAACATCCATATACAGAGGGTTTATTTAATTCATTGCCAAATATAGAAGATAGGAAATCAATGCTCAAACCTATAAAGGGATTAATGCCGGATCCAACTAATTTGCCTAAAGGTTGTGCATTTCATCCTAGATGTATTTATGCAAAAGAAATTTGCAGTAAAAGGGAACCTGTTGTTACACAGTTAAGTGATACACACTACGTTTGTTGTTTGGCATATGAAAATACCGAAGTTAAAATTAACGGAGGTGGTTTAATTGAGTAATTTGTTAGAAGTTAAGAATTTAAAAAAATATTTTAAAACAAAGCATGGTATGCTTCATGCTGTAGATGACGTAAGTTTTAATATAGAAAAAGGGAAAACACTAGGTATTGTTGGTGAATCTGGATGTGGTAAATCAACTACTGGGAGAGCTATATTAAGATTAATTGAACCTACAGAAGGTGAAGTTTTCTTTGAGGGAGAAAATATTTTAAATTATAACAGTGAAAAAATGAGAAAAATGAGAACTAATATGCAAATAATTTTTCAAGATCCCTTCGCATCATTAGATCCAAGAAAAACTGTTAGTGAAATAATTGGAGAGCCTCTTAAATTAAATAGAATTATACCAAATATAAAACAAAGAAATTTAAAGGTATTAGAGCTTATGGAAACTGTCGGGCTTGCGGAACGACTTGTAAACGCATATCCTCATGAACTTGATGGCGGTAGGAGACAAAGAATTGGAATAGCACGTGCACTATCTTTGAATCCTAAATTTATAGTTTGTGATGAGCCAGTTTCAGCATTGGATGTGTCTATACAGGCACAAATTTTAAATTTATTGAAAACACTTCAAAAGGAGTTTGATTTAACATATAT
>JAQVWY010000040.1 GCA_028709465.1 Tissierellia bacterium
AATAACTGCAGTTGCCGTTCCCATTATTTCTAGAGGATAATCTCCCTCTTCCATAATTGCAAAATGCAGAGATTGAATTCCATACATAGACGTATACATTGCTGCAATAAATATTAACAAAAGCCAAATCATGGAAGGTTGTCCAGGAACAAATATTACGCCTAACACTCCTGTAATTAATGTCACAAAAAGTATTGTCATCATTTTTGATGATCCTATTTTATCAGCTATTATTCCTGTTGCAAAACATCCAAGAGGCCTACAATACTGAGAAAAATACCCAAGCGCAGCTGCAATAACAGCAGTGACACCAAATACTGATGTGGTATAAGGTGTAATATAAAAATAACTAATAATTACTGCATAAGACGTAAATATAATAATAGCATTAAGCCAAGTTGTAGGCATTTTTAATATTTTGATTAAAACTTGTTTGTCTACAATCTTTTTTTCAGCTGAATTTTTTGCAACATTAGCATTTGCTTGTTTCCCTAATGCAAAATAAACCATGATACCAAGAAGAATACATATTAATGAATAAGTTATTATTACACCATTAAGGGCAATTTTATCAGATTTAACTTTGCTCAAATAACCAAATATTGTTAATACAAAAGCAGATTGTAAAATATTAACTATACCTCTTCCACCTTCAAAAAATCCAAAAGCTTTTCCTTGTTCATCTGAACTAGCCAAAGAACGAATTGTTATTATTAACGCGTTCCAGAAAGTTAACACACATGTAAATCCCCACAAAGCATGTATTAAAAATACTGCTGCATATGGCGGATACGTTAGTAAAGTAAAACCTAATAATCCAGTAGAAATCAATGAAATGGAAAGCAAATTTTTTGTTGGCCATCTGTCTGCACAAAATCCTCCAAATAAAAACGAAACTGTACTTGTTACACCATAAATACTTCCCAACGCTCCCATTTGAGTATTAGTAATATGAAAGCTTTCAACGAATGCATCATAATAATAATTACGAAAATATGGTAGTGCATAAATAAATGCTCCAGAAATTATTAAAATGATTAATGTAGGAAAATTTCTCTTTAGTTGTGAATCTTTGTTGGATATTACCATTAAATAACCTCCATCTTTAGGTTCTTTGAATAATGTTGCTTATAATAATATCTCCTTTTTTTAAAATATTATTAAAACATCATTTTCAAATTTAAATTAATAATAAAATAAACTCTTTTATTCTACTGTTTTTTATCACTCTCCCTGATATCATTTTCATAAGCTTTAAACTTACTTTCGCAAAATTAACCTTTATATTTATCATAACTATATTATATTTAAGCTCACTTATTTTGTCAACATATTTATTTTATAATCATGATTATATTTTTAAATATGTTAAAAATTTATAATTGATTTATTAAACAAAATAATATATAATAAAATGAACATAAATGTAATCTACAAATATATTAAGGGGTGAATTTGTTGACTCATAAAGAAATTAAGAAAAAAAGAATTTTAACTTATTTTATTGAAGCTGCACAGGAAATTATGATAAATGAAGGCATTGAAAATGTTACCCTTAGAAAAGTTGCCGATATGGCAGGATACAACGGGGCTACTTTGTATAATTACTTTAAGGATTTTGATCAACTCATATTATTTGCTTCCTTAAAATATTTAAAGATATATAATATCGAAGTTTCCAAACAAGTTAAAAAATGCAAAAATGAAAGGGAAAAATTCTTTGCCATGTGGAAAGTTTTCTGCGATGTATCTTTTAAATACCCGCAACCTTTTAATCAAATATTTTTTAATAAACACAGTGATTCACTAGATGTTATAAGTAAACAATACTATGAACTTTTTCCTGAAGATTTAGGAACTAAAGATAAACATTTAAAAGAAATTTTATTAGGAACAAGACTTGGAATTAGAAATAAAATATCTCTAAAATGTTTTGCCGATGAAGAAAATCTCAATTGGAAAAATATTGATTTAATGAATGAAATGATAATTGGACTGTACCACGATCTTTTACTTAGATGTATAAATGATAACGGTGAGGAAACCAAAGATTATTACCATAATAAAATGATGGAATATTTAGATTATATAATTAAAAGTGCATCTTGATAAATTAAAAATTTGAGGACATTCCTTTAAGACTAACCACATAGACTTACTAACTTAAAGGTGTGTCCCCATACCTACAATGATACCTATTACTTCAATCTGTTTTCTATTAATTGTGCTAGTTCTTTTGCATATTGTTCTATTTCATCTTGATTTTGTCCTTCTATCATGACTCTTACTAATGGTTCAGTTCCTGAAGGCCTAATTACTACTCTTCCTTTTCCATGAAAGTGATTTTCTATTTCATTAATTTTATTTGCAATAACCTCATCTTCTAAATATGAATTTTTCTTTTCATTGGCTATGGTTGCATTTACTAATACCTGAGGCATTTCTGTCATCACAGAAGCTAATTTAGAAAGTTTTTCATTTTTTTCTTTTACTACACTTAAAAGCTGAATAGCAGTCAACAAACCATCCCCAGTAGTATTTTCATCTAGAAAAATAATATGTCCTGATTGTTCTCCGCCTATTGAATGATGACCTTTTGTCATTTCTTCAAGAACATATCTGTCTCCAACTTTTGTTTTAACTATATCTATACCATTTTCTTTCAAACAGATATCAAGTCCCATATTAGTCATAACAGTACCTACAATAGTATTGCTTTTTAATTTACCCTTGCTCTTCATATGCATGCCACATATAGCTAATATGTGATCCCCATCAACAATATTACCATTTTCATCTGCAGCTATAAGTCTATCAGCATCTCCATCAAATGATAAGCCAACATCTGCTCCTGTTTCCAACACCAGCTTCTCTATTTCCATTGGATTAGTAGAACCACAATTAACATTAATATTCACTCCATTTGGATCATTATGAATTACATAAACTTTAGCTCCAAGCTCATGAAGAAGTTCAGGCGCTGCCTTATAAACTGCTCCATTACCACAGTCTACAGCAACCTTTAACCCTTTAAAATCAATATCAATTGTACCTTTCAGGAAATCCATATATTTTCTAACAGGATTTTCAATTCTAATTTTTCTGCCTAAATCTCCTGATGTAGGTATATAATCAATATCCAAATCATTTAATATATATTCTTCAATTGAATTTTCCATCTCATCAGTTAATTTAAACCCATTTTCGTTAAAAAACTTTATTCCATTATATTCAACTGGATTATGAGAAGCGGAAATCATAACACCGCCGTCAGCTTCTAAAATCTTTATTAAGCAAGCAACAGCAGGTGTTGGCAATACACCAACATAGAGCACGTCTATTCCCGCCGAATTTAGACCTGCTGACAAAGCTCCTTCTAACATATCACCAGATATTCTTGTATCCATCCCAACTAGCATTTTAGGTCTTCTTTTACCTTTAGTTAAAAAGTACCCACCTACACGACCTAATTTATATGCTAAATCAGATGTTAAATCCTTGTTTGCGATACCCCTAACTCCATCTGTTCCAAATAATTTTCCCATATTTCCTCCAACACTTAAAATTTATATTATAATATTATACAAATATTACTTATTTAACAAGTATTATTTTATGCTGGTTTTATTGTTTTTTTCCTATTTCATCTAAATTATACGGAGTTTGTTGATATATTACATTTATCCAGTTTTTAAAAAGCAAATTAGCATGACCTCTCCATTTTACATAAGGTTCTTTAGAAGGATCATCTTCAGGATAATAGTTTTTTGGAATATTAATACACTTTCCTTGGCTAATATCTCTATCATATTCATTTTTTAATGTGAGTGGATCATATTCAGCATGACCCATGATAAAAATTTTACTGTAATCATTTGTTACTGCAATATGAACACCTGCATCTTTGGATTCAGCCAATACGATAAGTTCTTTAATTTTTTTAATTTCCTCCGTGGAAATTTCCGTATGCCTTGAATGTGGTACATAGAAAATATCATCAAATCCATTTAACAACATGCAAGTATCATCTTTTTTTACATGTTCAAATACTCCGAACATTTTTGAAGGCAATTCTTTCTTTGGTAGGTTATAAAAATAATGCATAGCTGCTTGAGCTCCCCAACATATATACATAGTTGATGTTACATTATTGTGAGAAAAGTCCAATATTTCTTTTAATTCCTCCCAATAGTCCACCTCTTCAAACTCCATTAATTCTAATGGTGCCCCTGTAATTATCATCCCATCATATTTCTTATTTTTCAATTGTCTTATATTTTTATAAAAACTTTTCATATGGCTTTCAGATATATTTTTAGACTCATAAGTATATGTATGTAGAAATTCAACATTTATTTGAATCGGTGTATTGGAAAGAAGTCTGACAAATTGTGTTTCAGTTTCTATTTTTGTTGGCATTAAATTTACAAGAACTATTTCTAATGGTCTAATATCTTGTCTTTCAGCTCTCTCTTTGCTCATTACAAAAATATTTTCTTTTTCCATTGTTTCATATGCAGGTAAATCTGCTGGTATAATTACTGGCATTTCTATTTTCCTTTCTCTGTTAATAAATTAAAAACAATAAAACAAGAAATCCTCTTAATATCAACAAGAGGATTTTATTGTTTTACTTTATATCAATAAATTAAAATTGTCAATTAATTTCTATTCCTTAGGCAAAAACAAAATCTAATAAGGAATAAAACATATTTAAATATTTTTTATTATTCTCATCTAGCTTTAATACATTCATTTCATCTTTAATAAAACATACCATTTTTATTAAATTATTTTTCAAATCACTTTTATGATAATTATCATATTCAAAACACGGATTTCTTTTTCCATGCCACAAATTAAAGTGTTTGATTATAAAATCAAAGAAAACTTTATTTGATTTTATATAATTGTACAAATTAATAAAAACGTAGGGTGATTCAACATTTTTATTAAGAACTAAATATTTATTAGAAATAATTAAATACCAGGATTTAGTATCTAAATCCACAGTGATATGACCTTCTATATAAGCAACAAAAACTGATAACATATATTTATCAACATAAGGTATGTTTAAAAAAGTATTACATAATGTGTCGAAATCAGATATTTCTATATATTCATTTATTAAATAACTATATTCATCGAGATAATTTAAAGCCAAGTTTCCCCACCCCATACATTAATAATCCTTATACAAATATATTATAATATAATTTGCATTTTGTCAATATTTTAGATAATTTTTTGCAAAATGTAAATTTTTGTTGAATAATGACGAAATATCTATTATAATATTAATATATTTGCTCATAAAATTAAATATAATGAAGAATGGCTGATATTATGATACTAAATAAAAGGTTACGACAATTAAGAATAACTAATAACTTAACAGCAAAGGAATTTGGGAATATATTTAAAATCTCTTCTTCATCAGTATCATTATACGAAAATGGCAAAAGAACACCTAGTATTGATTTAATAATTAAAATAGCGAAATATTTTAACGTTTCTACAGATTACTTATTAGGTGTTACATCTTTGCCTAATTCAACTTCTTCCTATATCCAAGATTCAAATGTTGATATCGCAAAGATTATTGAATATACAATTCATTTAATGGATACTGATGAAAATCTAGTTTTTAAAAACCTCCCTATTGATAATCGTTTTAAAAACTTATTTAAAAATTCATTAGATTGTTTAGTTGAAACATACGCATTTTTTATGAGAAATAAGCATATTTCTTGATTAGTAGATTTAAACTTGATATAATTTTCTAGGTTAATCTACTTTTTTATTTAAAAAATAAAATAGCTTGTCAACCTGAATGATAGTAAAGAACCTAAAAATGATAAAAAACGAAAGGAAGTTATTAATGATTGTTTTATCTTGTAATGATATATCAAAAGCATACGTAGTTGATAATGTAATAGAAAATATTTCTTTTACCATAAATGATAACGAAAAAGTTGGGTTAATAGGTATAAATGGAGCAGGCAAAACTACACTATTTAATATATTAACACATACTTTAGATGCTGATACTGGAACCATTTTTAAGGCTAAAGGTCAAAAACTTGGTTACTTAAAGCAAAACACCCATATTGAAAGCAATAAAACAATTATGGAAGAAATGCTTACTATTTTTGAAGATGTGATGAAAATGGAAGAAAAGCTTCATGAATTAGAACACGAAATAAGCAAATACACGGAAGAAGATGACCAAAAAAAACTAGAAGATCTCATGAATTCCTATGCTTCACTCCATGAACAGTTCATTGAATCAGATGGATTTAGTTTTAAAAGTTTAATAAAAGGAGTTTTAAAGGGACTTGGTTTTTCCGAAGAAGAATTTTGTAAGCCTATAAATTTATTAAGTGGTGGCCAAAAAAGCAGGGTAATGCTTGGAAAACTTTTATTAGAAAAACCTGATATTTTACTACTTGATGAACCAACTAACCACTTAGATATAAATGCTATATCCTGGCTTGAAAAATATATTAAGGATTTTAAAGGTGCCGTTGTTTTAATTTCTCACGACAGATACTTTTTAGATAATACTGTAAATAGAATATTTCTAATGGAGAATAAGAGTTTAACAACCTACAATGGTAATTATTCTGAATTCATGAAAAAACGCAAAATTGAATTAGAACAAAAAATGAAAAAATATGAAGAATATGAAAAAGAAATTGAAAGGCAAGAAGAAATGATTAGGCGTCTTCATGCATATGGAAGCAAAAGAAATATACGCCAAGCCTTTAGCAGACAAAAATCCTTAGACAAAATTAAAAAAATGGAAAAACCAACTGGAGAAATTAGAAAAGTTAAATTAAGATTTACTCCAAAGGTAAAAAGCGGAAGAGATGTACTAAGTGTAGAAAAACTCTCAAAAAGTTATAATGAAAACATAATTTTTAAAGATATATCATTTAATATATATAGAAAAGAACGAGTAGGAATTATAGGACCAAATGGTATAGGGAAATCAACAATCCTTAAAATTATTGCTGAAAAAATAAATGAATATACAGGAAATATTTCTTTAGGACATTATGTTAATATAGGTTATTACGACCAAGAACAAACAAACTTAAATAATGAAAATACAGTAATAGATGAGATATGGGATGATAACCCTAAATTAAATTATTACGATATTAGAACAATGCTCGCTCAATTTCTTTTTACCGGAGATGATTTATATAAAATGATAGATGATTTAAGTGGTGGCGAAAAAAGCAGGTTATCTCTTTTAAAATTAATGACCTCTAATGCTAACTTTCTTCTTATGGATGAACCTACGAATCATTTAGATATAGATTCAAAAGAAGTATTAGAAGACTCCCTATTAAATTATGATGGTACAGTATTCGTCGTATCTCATGACAGATATTTTTTAAATAAAATTACCAATAAAATATTAGAAATGTCTGAAGAAGGTATTTTTGAATATTTAGGAAATTATGATTATTATGTAGAGAAAAAGGCAGAACTTGGTGAAACTAATGAAGATGAAACTGCAACGAAGACTAAAACACAAATCAACGCTGAAAAGAAAAGAGACCGTGAAATAATAAGAGATAAGAAAAAACGGGAAAAAGAAATAAATGATATTGAATTAAAAATAGAAATGCATGAAAATGAAATTTCTGAATTAGAAAGCATATTATGTGAACCTTCCACATATGAAGACAAAAAACTAATTATTGATATTAATGAAAAATTAATCATTTTAAAAAATGAACTTGAAAATTATTATTTTCAATGGACAGAGTTACATGAAAATTAATAAAGGTTATCCACATTATTGTTAATAATTTGTGGATAACCTTTTTGCTATTTTAGCGTATCAACAGCTTTATCAACAGCTGTGGATAACTTTTTACCATTTTTCTGTGAATTACTCTGATAGTTCAAGATTTGGCATTGCATTTAATGTAGAATTCGAAAATTCTTTTTTTAAATATTTATAATATCCTGCACATCCAATCATTGCACCATTGTCCGTGCATAAAATTGGTGATGGGCGCATAAATTTATAATTATTCTTAATACACTCATCTCCCATGTGTTGTCTTAGCCTGCTATTTGATGCAACTCCACCAGCCAGTGCAATTTTCTCACAGTTTTTTTCCTTTGCTGCTTTAATTGTTTTTAATACTAAAACATCTACGACTGCTTCTTGGAAGCTTGCAGCAACATCTTCTTTTATAATTTCTGCATTTTTTTGTTCACAATGATGTAAATAGTTTAATACTGCTGATTTTAAACCACTAAAACTAAAATCATAGGAATCATCGTCTATTGTTACCCTAGGAAAATTAATTGCATCTTTTTTGCCCTTTTGAGCTAATTTATCCAACAATGGACCTCCTGGATAACCGAGGCCTATGGCCCTAGCTATTTTATCAAATGCTTCTCCAGCTGCATCATCCCGCGTTTTCCCTAGTATTTCATATTCGCCATAATCCCTAACATAAACTAAGTGTGTATGTCCTCCTGATGCTACTAAACAAACAAATGGCGGTTCTAAATTCTTATCCTCAATAAAATTTGCACATATATGTCCTTCAATATGATTAACTCCAATAAGAGGCTTTTCCCATGCATATGACAATCCTTTTGCGAAATTTATACCTACCAACAATGCACCTACTAAACCTGGTCCATAGGTTACAGCAATTGCATCTATATCCTCTTTATTAACTTGTGCTTTAATTAATGCTTCATAAACTACATCATTTATGTTTTCAATATGTTTTCTTGATGCTACTTCAGGTACCACACCACCAAACTGTTTATGAATTTCTATTTGAGATGATATTACATTAGACAATACATTTCTTCCATTTTCTACAACAGCTGCCGCTGTTTCATCACAAGAAGATTCAATTGCTAATATTAATACCTTATTATCCTTCATTTATCTTTCCTCCGCATTTTTAACATTGTTTTGATTATACTACTAAATACAAAAACTAGTCAACTTCTATAATTCAGAACTTTTGCTAATGCAGATTTTTGTCATCTTGAACGTTAGTGAAGGATCTCCTCAAAAGATTCTTAAGGCTACGCCTTCAGAATGACATATAAAGTTAGTTAGGAGATACGCGAACACTTCCCTTGTCCTGTTTTCGGGTGAAGAATCACTCAGTTAATCATAATAAAGCAAAAAAGATTTAAAAATTGATAAATCAATTTTTAAATCTTTTTTAATTCTGTATTCTTTATCTGCATTACTGCATTCTTTATCCGCATTACTGAATTCTTATTAATTTTTATTCGTCTAATTTATTAACTAACTTTTTATTTTGTCTCCAAACATATAATCCAAGTGCAAGACCTATTACACCATAAACCATGAATGTTCTAAAATATTCTCCTAGAAGGGCATTTCCAAACATCGCCTGACCTATTTCTGGTGACATGATAAACATGGCATTAAACAGTATAGTACCTATCATTGCATGTTTGATATTTGCCTTTGAAGTAGAAGCTCCCCCTACTAACAATGAAGCAACAGAGAACATTCCTATTTGAGTATGTGCATTATAAGTGTTTAGTGTACCCATGTTTTGCAAGAATATAATCTGTCCCCATGCAGCTAATACTGTAGACATAATTGTTGCAATTATTCTTGTTCTATCAACATTAATACCTTGTACTTCTGCTATATGCTGATTTTGTCCAACACTTCGAAAATCCTGTCCTAGTTTAGTTTTAATTATTAATTCATTAAATACACATAATGCTACAATTAATAATGCTGTAACTACTGGAACTTCATTTACTAGCATTAGAGAATTATTCGTTGCTATTGCAAATACACTTATTCCAATCATTAGTATACATAGAGCTATATTTACAAAAAACATTAAATCTTTTTTTGTATTTTTACTTTTTAAGTTTTTTACTATGATCAATGCAAGTATTGATACGGCAACTATTAACACCGCCCACATAAATGGAATTTTAGCGATATTGTCTAATGCGTATTTTAGTCCACCTTCAGCTACTGGAACCAAATCAACTGTCATTCTTATTCCAATACCACTAGGGTTAATCATAGGATGAGTTGGATTAACTTTAATTATTTTTCCTACAGTAAACAAGAATAAAAATTGGTAAATACCATTTGCAAAATATCCAACTATTAAGCCAGCTATCATTTCTTGTCCTCTAGTCTTATTATACAATAGACCTGCAAAATATCCAAACAAAGCTGCAAAAGGAAAAGCAATAGCAAAACAAAGTAATAGATTAGACATTCCTCCAAGACCGAAATACCTAACAATAGCTATAGCTATTTGTCCTGCCATTGCACCTATTACAATACCAAAATTCAGACCTAAGCCTGCAAGTACTGGTATTATAAGTGATAATACCAAAAATGAATTTCTGAAAATTCTACTTGTTAACTCATTTAAGAAAAAATTAACAGAAACACCTCTTGATACAATAAAACCAAACACTATAAAAACTACAAATATTATCGTAACTATATTGTCTAAAATCCATGAAGAATCTCTTTTGACCTTTAATCTTTCTCCTGTAACATTGTCCATTATTTATCTCCTCCTTTTACCTGTGTTAAAGCATAAAGGATTATACCATTTTGTATTACCATTCTCATTATTTCTGAAAGGTCAGTTCCAACAAATATTTCGTTTGCAACAGGTAACGCTGTCGTTAACAAACCCTGAAATAATACTACTCCTATAATTACATTAGAAACTTTTGCTCTTGAAGCCGTAGCTCCACCTATTAATACTGCCGCAACTGCAGAAAACGCCATCATTAATGGTCCATTATACAGTTGTGCATATCCGTAGCTTTGGGAATATACTATTATACCTATTGCAGCAAGAACTGTTGACACAATATTTGCTATTATTCTGTTTTTATTAATATCTAGTCCTGTAGCTATAGAAAACTTAGGGTTCATACCTCCAGCTGTTATTGCTAAACCGGTTTTCGATTTAGTAAAGAGCCACATTAAAAGGCAGAAAAATAAAAATACCAATATTAATCCTGTTGGGATTATCACTCCACCTATTTTAAATTCTAGAAAATTATTTAGTAATTGAGCTCCTCCCACTGAATCTAACTGTATAGTTTCTCGAAGCCCCTTTCCTATAAACCATCCCATTTTAGGATTTTTAAAAGGTACCATAAGCCATATCAAACACATAAATGCAACTATTGAAAAGCCTGTATATGTTGCAATTGTCATTTCTGATCCTTTTACTGCATTAAGAAGTTTACCATAAAAATACCCAGCTAAAACTGCTATAGGAATGGCCAATGCTATTGAAACTAATAACCAAGCTATCCCCACGAATCCTAATTCAATGGAAATTACCAATGCTAATAGTCCACATACTATTCCAACCGGCAATGCAAAGTTAGGGCCTGTACCTGATTGAATAGAAGGAACCATTGCTAATACAAGTATACCATTCATACCTGCTCTCTTTATTGTGTCACTTAACAACGTACTAATTGACATGTCCAAAAATGCGGCAGTAACAAGAGTCAATATCCAAAAAGCTGCTATAATTAGTGTAGGCAATCCAATTTTTGTAACAATATCTTTAAAACCATTTCTGTTTTCTTTAATTTCTGTCATTATGATCCACTCCTTTCATCAGCTAGTTTACTGCTGCCCGACATCATTAATCCAAATTCTGCATCTGATGCGAGAGGAGAAAGAATACCTTCTACCTTACCTTCACATATAATTGCTATTTTATCACATATACTTCTTAATTCTGCAAGTTCTGAAGATGTCATTATTACTGTCATTCCGTATTCCTGATTTAATTGCAATAATAAATCAAGAACCAGCTTCTTTGCACCAATATCTATACCCCTTGTAGGTTCTGATACGAAAAGAAGTATTGGATTTTGTGTTAATGCCCTTGCAACGCATACTTTTTGTTGATTTCCGCCACTAAGCCTTCCTGTTTTTTGAGAAGGTGACGTACATCTAATATCAAGATCCTTGATCATTTCCAATGCATGCTTTCTAATTTTGCCTGAATTCTTTAATTTTAACAAACCTAAATCAGTCAAAAATTCATTGTTTATTTGCATTGCAGTAAATGCTATATTTAATTCAATAGATTCCTCAAGGAGCAGACCGATTCCTTTTCTATCTTCACTTACAAAGCCAATGCCCGCCTTAATAGACCCTTTTGGATTATTCAACTCTAATTTGTTCCCATTGAAAATAATTTCACCTTTAGCTGGGTATATACCCATTAAACCATTAGCTATACCTAGTTTTCCTTGTCCAGCTAATCCACCTATACCTAGTATTTCACCTTTTTTAACTTCTAAATCTATGCCCATTACTCTTTCTCCAGGCATAGCGACATGTAAGTCTTTAATACTCAATATTGTTTCATCAGTTGTTTTTCTTTCAGCACTTTCACTTCTATCAATACTAACCTTTCTACCAATCATAAGTTGAGCAATTTCTATGGCGCTTGTATCTTTAATGTCCTTAGTAGCTACATGTTCACCATCTCTTAACACTGTAACCTTATCAGCAACATCAATTATTTCATCAAGTCTATGACTAATAAAAATAATACCAATTCCTGTACTTGCAAGTTTTTTCATTGCTTTTAATAAATTCTTTGCTTCTGATTCGGCTAATACAGCAGTTGGTTCATCAAATACAAGAATTTTTATTCCCGTTTTATCTATTTCACGAGCAATTTCTATAAATTGCATATGTCCAATTGGCAGACCTGCAACAGTAGTAAACTCATCAATATCCATATCCAACGTGTCCAAAGCTTTTCTGGCATCTTCATTCATTTTTTTATAATCAAGCGTTTCATATCTTTTGCCAAAAACTTTACTAACGATATTAGGATTTGTAATTTCCCTATTTAATTTTATATTTTCAGCAATAGTAAATCCTGGTATCAGCATAAATTCCTGATGAACCATTCCAATACCGTAATCCATTGCTTCATGAGGAGTTTTTATATTTACTTCCTTATCCTCAATTTCTATCTTTCCTTCAAAACCACCTGTCGAATGTATAACAGGCATACCAAATAAAATATTCATTAAAGTTGACTTACCTGCTCCATTTTCTCCAATTAGTGCATGTATTTCACCTTTTTTTAACTCAATATTAATATTCTTTAATACTTTATTGCCGTAATATTCTTTTGAAACATTTTTAATGTTTAGAAGGTTATCACTCATTGTTACCTCCTGGTAAGTTGTAATTTTGAATCATAAAGGGAATGTGACAAAAGTTCCTAAATTAATACAGAAATTCTGAACATTCCCCAAAATACTTATATTTTATAAACTTCTAAATTTTTAATTTCTATTATTATCGTTGTTCCCCATAAGTTAAGAAATCCATTATAATTAATCTATAATTTGGATATTCTGTACCTTCTTCGACGTATGCACTAGTTTCAACTGCAACTCCAGCATAATCTGCCATACATTGTTCTAATACTTTTAAGTCTAATTCATCTCCAACTTCACCATCCATCCATTTAATAGCATATTCTGTTGATGCAACAGTGCTCATCATCGCTACTGGAACTGGCCAAGTTGAAAATCTTCCAAGAACACCTTTTTCTTCAAGAATTCTTGTTGTTTCATCTATTACATTTTGTAAACTGTCTTCAGAATAATCTCCAGATTCAATTCCAAGAGCTGTTGGGTATCCATGATATGGTGACGGACAACAAGGTTGTGGATAAATTGCTCCTTCATCAACTGCAGCTTTAATCAATGGAATTTGCATTGCACAGTTAGTTGAGAAAAATGCTGTATCTTTTCCATATTCTTGAACTTTTTTAGGAACATCTTCAAGTATAAACTGTTGTGCCCCTGTAACTCCTTGATCTCCTGTTGGGTCTGGAGCTGTAGCATCAACAAATTCAATTCCTATTTCTTCACATTTTGCTCTCATAAGTTCTCTTCTTGCTGAAAGAAGTACTTGTGACATATGTCTTGGGAAAGAATAATGTACAAGAGTTTTAGCACCAAGTTTTTGAGCTTGAACAGGAATATTATCTCCCATTTTCAATTCATCAGGCATTAAAATTAAATCTGCTCTTGTAGCAACATCTGGTGGATTCTCCTGTGGTGTTGAATAAACAATAAACATATCGTCACGAGTTTCTAATAATTTATCAACTGCAGCATTTGTTCCTGGAACTGCTTGGTTAATAATAAGAGCTTTAATTTCTGGATCAGCTGCTAATTTAGAAACTATTGTAACCATTTGCTCTTGTTCTGTCATAAAGTTATCTGGCCATAGTTCATGAACTATTCTATCTCCATATTTTTCAACCATAGATTGAGCTGAACGATACTCCTCTTCATTTTGAGATAAAGTATTTGTAATAATCGCTACTTTTCCTTTACCTTCAGGTGATGGTTCAACTGGTGACTCTTTTTTTGAATTGTCATCGTTTGCCTGAGTAGTATTACTTTCATTGCTGCAACCAACAATACTTAATACTAAACATAATACTAATAAAATACTTAAAATCCTTCTCATATAGTCCCTCCTAATTTTATAAAGTATAAAAATACTTTTACACCAACTAATTATATATGAATATTTATATATTGTCAATTAATAAATAAATATTCAAAATTATGATTAATGATTAAACATTTATTATTGATTCTACCAAATTATATATATTAACTTTTATTTAATTATTTTTATTTTTTAGAATTTCGTAAAAACAAAAAATCATCCTAAACATGAGTCGCTAACTTCTGTTCAGGATGACAAATATTGGTGATTAAACAAGTAAATAATCTATATTTATTTTAAATTATCCAAAAATTTCTTCATTTTTTTCCTTTGTTCTACATTCAAAAATTTTTCAAAATTTTTAAGATCTTGTATTTTTTTATTATATTCTTTTTCACCATATTGTTCTTTTAATTTTTGACTAAATTCTTTTGCATCTTTTAATATTTCATCGTCTGATTTATTTTTATATTTTTCTTTAAATTCAACAAATTGCTTGTTATTTACAAGATTCTGAACATTTTTGTCTTGTGCCACCTTTTTAAATTCTTCGCTGTTTGTTATTTCTTTCATATTTTCATCGTCAAAACTTTTAAAAATATTTGCCATTAAACAATACCTCCATTTCATAATACATCATATGCTTTTAGATAAGAAAAATTACAATTTAATTTATTGATGATTAGCAGATATTTGCATATAAATTGTAACACTATACCTCATATAGCATAAAATATTATAATGAAATTTTTTACAATAAGAAGGTGATACTATTCCAATTACAATATTATTATATTTAGCGGCAGCAAATTATATTTTTGGTTCTAGAAATGTTTCAAATTCAATCAAAAAATTATCTTTATCAACAAGGAGTCTTGCAACCAATTTCTTATCGGATCCACATAAAATGGAAAATGCTATAAGCATGGTGCGCACAACAGCTCCTCTGACTTCAGAAAAAACTATTTCTAAAATAAATACATATTTACCCCCAATAGAATTAATGAGCACCCTGTTTGGCATGTATTCATTTTTAAACAAGGCTCAAAATTTTACACCTATTAAGCCCTTAAAAGGAAAAACACCAATGGAAAAGGTATCTGCATTAATAGCAAACGGTAATTTACCTGTAGGAAAAATGATTACTCAACCATTAATAGCTAACAACATGGATAAAATAATGTCATCTTTTGCAAAAGGTGTTATAGGTAACGGAAATATCAATGATTTAATTTCATCAATGGCAAGCCAATACTCAAATAAACAAGGTAGTTCCAACAACAATACAGATTTAAGCAGTTTAATGGAAACATTCATGCCTTTAATTAACAATATTATGTCTTCACAATCAAGTAATGACAATAATAGTAACAATAATGATGACAATTATAAAAACATTGAAATCAAAGAAAAAAATGAAGACTTAACAAATGACGTTACGGAATTTGAAGAAAATAAAATAATAAATGAAAATATCAATGATAGTATACCTGAAACAAATAATACCAAAATAGCTCAACCCAAAAATACTCCCATTAGAATCAGGCAGCGCAGAAAGGATCAACGACACAATCAAAGAACGATTTAATCGAAAGATTTAAATCGTTCTTTTTATTATTTATTTTCAGTTGTGGCTTTATACAAATTTCTATTGTCTAAAAGCCATATTTTATCTGTAAAAGCTCCTGGTTCAACTCCTTCCAGAGCATGCTCAAAATCAAACATTCTTGCATCAATTATATCTAAAAAATGAAGTATTTCCGCTTCAGGAGTCATAGGTTTTTTAGGACTTCCAAATTCAGGTTCATAATGATGAGATAATACCATGTGTTGTAAAATTATGCTTTTTTCTCTATCTAGTTCAATTTTTTCTCCCTCGATTTCAATCTCCTTAACACCTTGTATAATATGTCCTAATAGTTTCCCTTCCATTGTATAATCAGAAACTACGCCATATTCATCTGAATCCATTTCTATTATTTTACATATGTCATGAAGCAAAACCCCTGCATATATATAATCCATATTTAAAAAAGTATAAACTAAACCTAATTTTTCACCTAATTGAAGCATCCTCATAGTATGATATAAAAGTCCACCCATATATGAATGGTGATTTTTTTTAGCTGCAGGATAATATAGCAACTTGTTATTATATTTATCAAGTATATTGTGCACCAATAATTTTATTTGTTTATCTTTAATCTTACTAGCATACATTCTTATAGTATTAAGCATGTCACATGATTCAACTGGTGCAGAAGGTATTAGTTCTGCTATTTTTACATTATCTACAGGCAAAACGCCTCTAATTTTATTTACCTTTACTTGTTTAGAGCCACTCCACTCTAATACCTCTCCACGAATTTTCACTATGCTGCTATCTGCTACTATTTTTTCAGTATCATTAGAATATTCCCAAATTTTTGCATTTACTTCTCCAGTTTTATCAACTATATTTAGATCAATATACTGCTTTCCCGCAGTAGTTTTTTTAACTTCAAAGCTTTTAATTAAATAGAAGCTTTCAATTTTTTCTCCTGCTTTAATTTCCGCTATATTTTTATGTGTAGAAATAAGCTTATTCATTTGCTCTCTTTCTTTATCCTTTAATATTTCTCCAATGCTTGCCTGGCCCATACTCTACCTCTCGTTATTCACTAATTTTGTTTCATCTCCATCTATCGCTATTTTATTATAGCATAATTTATTTCCTTCTTAAAGGAAAATATGGTTAATCAAAATTATAATTAAAATATTAAAGGAACGCTACACTAAATACATAACGTTCCTTTATATTTTATGTTACTTTATCTTTTTCTTATTCTAATTCCAATTATTATTAAAATAATTATTATTGGAATTAGAATTGGTGATATTGATATAATCCAAACAATAATGTTTTCGCCGAAATTAACTAATCCATTTATTGTATTAATAAAACCGTCTCTCGCTCTGTCCCAAACATTATCTCTTCTCGCCATTAAATTAGCTCTCGAAACTTCATCTACTTCTAAATCAATTGTGGACATTGAAGCTCTGTCATCTATATCACTTAAACTAATATTAAGGCCATCAATTTCTGTTCTTACTCTTCTTAGTTCATTTTCAATTTGAAGCATTTCTTCAACAGTATTTGCTTTATCAAAAAGTTGCCTTAAATGTTCTTCTTGAATTTCTAAATTTTTAACTTTATTGTCTTTCTCATAATATTCTTTTGTCACATCTGTTTCAAGGATGCTTTTATTCTGCACCTTACTTAAGTTCTCTATGAACTTCACAAAATCATAAAATTTATCTTGAGGAACACGTATTATTAAATTACCATATTTCAATTCCTGATTATCATATATATGTCTTACTTGAGTATTATTTTTTTCTAAATAACCGCCAAGAGTACTTATTTCCGTTGATATTTCACTTATAAATTTATCATAATCTTCAGTCTCAACTGCAATATTTCCTGTTTTAATAATTTTCATTTCCTTATCGCCAATAGCTTCAGATCTCACTGCAATCCTCTGTCCTTCAACTCCTGAATCATCATAATTTGCATCATTTAAATCATATTCTTCAGATTGTATTTCTGTCTTCATATTCATACCGAATTCTGGAGCTTCTTCAGGTGACACAGAATCATACTTTGCACTATTTTCACTTTTGCTCATTCCACCCATTCCAATATTAAGGTTAGAAAGTGATGATATAACAGAAAAAACTATTATTAATGCAGCTGCAATACTGCCATATTTAATCCATCTTATTTTATCAAATCCTTTATTAGATTTTTCATTTAATAGTTTTTTGTGAAGTCTGTCACAATAGCCAGCGGGCGGATTTTCTTCCTTAATATCATGAAGAGCATTTATAAAATTTTTATAACTTTCAAATTCTTTTTTACATTTTGAACATTGTTTAAGATGATTTTCAAAATATAGTTTTTCTTCATCTTTTAATTCGTCATCAAAATATTGACTCATTAAATCATTCATTTCATTACAATTCATGGTACCACCTCCTTATCTGTATAATTCAGCATCTATTATGTCTTTAAGATTTTTCCTTGCTCTGCTTATTCTCGATTTTACTGTACCTAAATTACATGATAATATTTCAGAAATTTCATTATAAGAAAAACCTTGTATATCTCTTAAAATAATTATAGTTTTAAAATCATCCTCCAATTTGTTTATAGACATATTAACAATTTCGCTAGTATAATTTTTATCTACCATATCATCTGGGTTGTCATCATTACTACCAGTAAAATTCATTAATTCATCAATAGGATAAAAATCTATTGATTTTTTCCGTTTGAAATCAAGGCATGCATTTACAACTATTCTATACAACCAAACCTTAAAAGTAGATTGCATATTGAAATTTTTTATACTTTTAAATACTTTTATAAGTGCTTCCTGAGAAACATCTTCTGCATCCTCAACATTGCGAAGAAATCTAAGTGCTATATTGTATGCGCTTTTTTTATAATCTCTTATGAGCTCTTCAAAAGCGTCAACATTACCTTTCCGACTTTGTTCTATGAGCCATAGTTCATTGTCTTTCATTATTCCACCCCATTCGCTTATTTTATTAGACGTAAAATATTTTTATATGTTCCAGTACAATATTAACAAAAAATACTTTTTAAATTTAAAATGTTCTAATAAATTGCATTGCACTTCTGCCAGTTCTTCCGCCATTTTGCATTGCAAATTTTTTTGCTTCTAGTAAAAATTGATCCTTATCTTCATATTTTAAATCATATTTTTCAGCTAATCCTAATACAATTTCAAAATATTCATTTTGATTTGGTTCACTGTATAGTATGGTTAAACCAAATCTATCAGATAAAGATGTTTGTTCATTTATTGCATCTCTCATATGAATTTCATTTTGCCTGTCCAACATACTTTCTTTTATCAAATGTTTTCTATTAGACGTTACATAAAACAAAATATTTCTAGGCTGTTCATATATACTACCTTCAACAGCGGATTTTAAATATTTATAGCTATCCTCATTACTTTCAAAAGATAAATCATCTATGAATATTATGTAGTACATACCTCTGTTTTTTAAAGCTTCAATTACCTTTGATATATAACGTATATTTTCTTTGCCTAATTCTATTAGTCTTAATTTCTTATTTTTAAACATAGGTATTAACGCTTTAACAGATGTTGACTTGCCTGTACCACTGTCCCCAACTAACAATGCATTCAAAGCGAATTTTCCAGAAACAAACTTTTCAGTATTTTTAATAATTTTAGATTTCTGACTGTTATAACCGTAAATATCTTCCATAACAACTGGTTTAAAATTATCAACAGGAATAATCTGACCTAGCTCGTTTATGCTAAAGGCATAATTATTTCTATACTGTCCGCTTCCATTACTTTCATATTCTTCACACATTTGATCATAAATATCTCCAACACTACTAATTTTAAAAACTTCTGCAAGGTTATCATTTTTGTTATAACTAATAAAACAATTCATATCTCCTGCCTTATCAGCCATACCTTTTATTGGAAGTTCAAAGACTTTTTTAATAATTAATATGTCATGATATACTGCTTTTTTAGTTTTCTCGCTTATAATGATCCCTTTCTCACAATTTAAGCTAAATACATTCTCATCAACTAAAATTTTATGAGATATATAATCATTTATGGAATCATAACCTTTATATATTAAAAGACTGCATAAATTATAATAATCATTTAAATACTCCTCTTTTGAATCTAATTTATTAAAATTAATATACTTTTTATATAAATTATAATAAAATGATATCAAATCATCCTTAAGCAAATTTCTGTATATTATTAAATTTCTCAAAATATTTCCTTCCATTTTCTATTCCCCTAATGTGTTAGTAATTTCTATTTAGTAAAATAATTATATCATCAGGATAAATGATAATCAACAATTATACCTTATATTATTTTTTCTATAGTATATAATTCTTTTCAAAAATTATATTTACAAAATACAATAAGATATGTTATAATAAAAACTGTTAGTATCAAATATTTATTTTATTATTACGAATTGAACAATACATATAATGTGAGGTAAAAATATGGATTCAATTGATATTCAAATTATTAATAATATTGAAAAAGAAGGAAGAATCTCCCATGAGGAACTATCAAAAAGATTGAATTTATCTCGTCCTGCTATCCACAATAGAGTTAATAAATTAGAAGAACAAGGTATAATTACAGGATATAGAGCAACTATTGATTGGATAAAGCTAGGATACGTAACTAATGCCTTGGTATCCTTAAGAGTTAGAACTTCTAATTATGATAATATGCTTATGAAACTTAAAGGGATGAAAATTCCAAATTTAGTTATAGAAGAATGTCATATAGTAACAGGTACATGGTGCATAGTTATGAAAATTCGATGCACAACACCATTCGAACTAAAAGTACTTCAAGATGAATTATATAAAATTGATGGAGTAAGGGAATCTTCCACATCTTTAATACTGTCATCTTTATATGAGCAAAATGAAGATAAATAATAATTAATTACAATACTCATTTAAATGTAGAATCTACCTTTAGTGAGTATTTTTATTTAACAATATTTAATTCAAAATAATTTGATAATCAAACTATTCTTCATTTTTATAAAGAATTTACCTTAATTATATAAATTTTATAATAATTATACAAAACAAATATTACAATTCGTAATAATTTTAAATATTATTATATTTTTTAAATATAATGATTGACTATTTTGCATCATTGTGATAATATTTTAGAAATATATAATTTTACTCATTGATGAATGAAGAAAAAATAAAGTTGCATTATACCTATTGTTTGTTAAATTTTAATCATCATTTTTGCAACAATTAAATGTTTGGCTTCAATTTATTGGTTACACTAATTTTTTTATTACAAATTAAAAGCAAAACTATTATTGTTAAAATTATTTAATACAAATATAAAAAGTGAAATTTATATTCATATATATACATTTTATAAATATTAAGTTAGGAGGAATTGGAATTTATGAATAATGGTGCATTTAAAATGGAAACCTTTCATAATGAGCAGGTATTAAGTTATTTACCTGGCAATGATGAAAGCAAAAATTTAAAAAAAGAACTTGAAATAATGAAAAATACTAAAATAGAAATACCTGTAATTGTAGGTGGTAAAGAATACAAAACAGGTAAATTAAAAAAATGTATTATACCACACGATAAAAATCATGTATTAGGATATTATCATGAGGCAACAGAAGAATTAGTTGAGCTAGCTATTAAAACAGCACTAGAAGCAAAAAATAAATGGGAAAGTATACATTCTGAGCAAAGAATTGCTATTTTTAAGAGAGCTTCTTATTTAGCTGGTTCATCTTGGAAAGCAAAACTTAATGCGTCCACAATGCTTTGTCAAAGCAAAACTTTTTTTCAAGCTGAAATTGATGCGTCAGTAGAACTATCTGATTTTTATAATATAAATGCTTATTGGTTAAGTCAAATTTATGACCATATACCAGTTCAAACAATTGACAGCATGAATAGAATTGATTATCGCCCTTTAGAAGGATTTGTTTATGCTGTTAGCCCATTTAATTTTACATCTATTGGAGCAAATTTAGTTGGGGCACCTGCTATCGCAGGAAATACTGTAGTTTGGAAACCTGCATCATCATCAGTTTATTCTTCATATGTAGTTTATAAATTATTAGAAGAAGCAGGGATGCCACCTGGAATAATAAGTTTTATACCAGGAAATGCTAATATGATAAGTAACGTTATTATTAATCATAAAGAACTTAATGCAATCAATTTTACTGGATCAACTAAAGTATTTAATAATATGTGGAAAGAAGTTGGAAAGAATGTAGATATATACAGAAATTATCCGAAATTAGTTGGTGAAACAGGTGGCAAAAACTTTGTTCTTGCACATAATTCAACTGATATAAAACATTTAGTTGCTAATTTAATTAGAGGTGCCTTTGAATATCAAGGTCAAAAATGTTCAGCTACATCTAGAGCATATATACCATCAAGCATATGGCCAGAAGTAAAAGAATTACTTGTAACTGACACAAAGACAATTAAAATGGGTGATGTAGAAGATTTCAATACATTTATGGGTGCTGTAATCGATAAAAATGCTTATGATAAAATAAAATCGTACATTGATTATGCTAAAAATTCTCAGGATGCAGAAATTATATGTGGCGGTGGCTGTGATGACAGTATAGGTTATTTTATTGAACCAACCATAATAGTAACTAAAGATATTAAATTTAAAACTATGATGGAAGAAATATTTGGCCCTGTTTTATCTATTTATATATATGAGGATGGAGATTACAATAATCTGTTAGAAACATTAGAAAATATTAGCGAATATGGATTGACTGGTTCAATATTTGCAAAAGACAGATACATCATAAAAGAGGCAGAACAAAAACTAGTTTATTCAGCAGGCAATTTCTATATTAATGATAAAACAACTGGAGCAGTTGTCGGACAAAGTCCATTTGGAGGTTCAAGAAACTCTGGAACAAATGATAAAGTAGGTACTATGGGAAACATGTTAAAATGGTTAAATCCTAGAAGTATCAAGGAAAGTTATAACAGAATTTCAAGTTATTTATATGGCAATTTCCATGAAGATGTAGATAAATAATAATATCAACAATAATAAGACTGGTTTTAATAATATAAAATCAGTCTTTATTTTATCCTTTAATATAATTGATTTTCGCCGCCTAAATCTATATTATATAGGGTACTAATTAATAAACAATCAAGGTGATGGGGATTAAAATTTGTTAGTTTTTTTATTTCTTCATCAACTTTTTTATTAACTGCTGCTTTTATTAAGTGATCATAAAGGGAATAAAATGATTCCATAAATCCTCCTATTTTTATTTTTATTCTGGAGAAGAATCTGTTCCTTGAGAAAAGTCAATAATTTCTGAAGTCGATAAAATTTCTCCTCCTGGAAATTCTACTATTTCATCATCAGCTAATCCTTCTCCTTCTGGCATTTCACTAACTGGAATATCAATTTTGCTTTTTTGTTCATCAGAATAAATTCCGTCTTTATTAACTACCCTAAACCTGGTAAAAGGTGAAAGTGATCCCTGCTTAATATTATATTTATCAATTAATTCTTTACTTATTTGAATATTGGAATCATTTGTTTTTATAAATAAATCTTTCATAAAACCTCCGTGCTTACATTAATTTCATTTATATATTACTTCAATTAAATTGTGTAATTTAAAACAAATAATACTAGAATATAAAAACATTTCCTCCATAATATTACATTAAATTTTGATTTTAATATTAGTTTTTATTTGTTATATTTCTTTCTAAAATTAGTTCTTGAACTAAAATGTACAACCATTAAAAAAATGCATAATAGAATTATTCTTCTATCATGCACTTTTAAAATTTTAATTTATATTATTCATCTGTTTCAATTGTTGTTTCATTTGTTTCATTTGTTTCATTTGTTTCATCTACTTCATTTGTTGTTTTAGCTACTGTAACAGATACTAAAACCTGATCTGGTTCACAATCAGGCACTATGCCTTCTGGGAATTTAATATCGCTAATGGTTAAGCTGTCTCCTACGTTTAAGTTTGTAACATCTATTTCAATATCATCTGGTATTAGTTGTGGTAATCCTTTTACTGGAATTAAATCTGTTTGGCGAAGTACTAAAAGCCTTTTTGATTCTAATAATTCAGTACCTATAAGTCTTATTCCTAAATCAGCTTTTATTTCCTCATCCATAAATACTTCTTGGAAATCCACATGTAACATATCACCTTTTACAGGATTATTTTGTATATCTTTAATCATAACAGTGCATGCTTTTTTTCCATCAAGTAAAAGATCAAAAAGAGCATTCCTTCCATATGTTGTAATACCTCTTCTTATTTCTTCATTTTTTACAGATACAGAAAGTGATTCTTTACCTCTGCTGTAAATAACTCCAGGCAAAGAGCCCAGCCTTCTTAGTCTTTTATTAGCATTGCTATTTGTACTTACTCTTTTTTCAATTAATATTTTTCCTACTTCTGACATATTTTCCTCCTAATTATTATATATATATAAGTTTTTAATAAACACCTCCGCCTTTGTTTGCAAATTAAATTATATATATTATACTATATAAAAAATTTATGTCAACTCATGTAAAATAATCCGTTCACAAGGATTCCATAACATCAGCTTAATTCACGTAACAGCTCATTAAGTTTTCTCATTCCTATAATAATATCTTCAAAATCCTTATCTGATTTACTGTCTAAAATTGGTTTGAATTTTTTATCGATATCTTCATTAATATTTTTTAAAGTTTCTTTTCCCTTCTCTGTTAGTTCTAAAGTTACAATTCTTTCATCTTCATGACTTCTATTTCTTATTAAGAA
>JAQVWY010000041.1 GCA_028709465.1 Tissierellia bacterium
CGAAATTTATGGCGGCCTTGCTAATACTTGGGATTATGGTCCGTTAGGTGTTGAAATTAAGAACAATGTGAAGAGAGCATGGTGGAAAAAATTTATCCAGGAAAGTCCTTATAATGTGGGATTAGACGCTGCTATACTTATGAATCCCACCACATGGGTAGCTTCTGGTCACGTTGGAGGATTTAGTGATCCATTGATGGATTGCAAGGAATGTAAATCAAGATTTAGAGCAGATAAATTAATTGAAGAATATATGCATGAACATAACAGGGAAGAAGTTGTAGATGGTTGGTCAAATGAAAAAATGGAATCATACATACTAGAACATAAATTAATATGCCCAGATTGTGGAAAATCAAATTTCACAGGAATAAGAAAATTTAATTTAATGTTTAAAACATTTCAAGGTGTTACTGAAGATTCACAATCTGAAATTTATTTAAGACCTGAAACAGCACAGGGTATTTTTGTTAATTTTAAAAATGTTGCACGTTCTTCAAGAAAAAAGATTCCTTTTGGAATAGGACAAATAGGGAAATCATTTAGAAATGAAATTACACCAGGAAATTTTACATTTCGTACAAGGGAATTTGAACAAATGGAATTAGAATTTTTCTGCAAACCAGGTGAAGATTTAGAATGGTTCTACTATTGGAAGGAATTTTGTATGAACTGGCTATTAAGTTTAGGAATGACAAAAGAAAACCTTCGTTTTAGAGATCATGAAAAAGCAGAATTATCTCATTATAGCAATGCTACTTCTGACATAGAATATCTGTTCCCATTTGGATGGGGAGAACTATGGGGTGTTGCAGACAGAACAGATTTTGACCTTAAAGCACATATGAATACATCTGGAGAAGATCTGTCATATGTAGACCCTGTAACAAATGAAAAATATATTCCATATTGTATTGAACCATCTTTAGGTGCTGATAGAGTAATGCTTGCACTTATGCTTGATTCTTACAATGAGGAAACACTAGAGGATGGAACAGAAAGAGTAGTAATGAAACTTCATCCAGCTCTTGCACCATTTAAGGCAGCAGTTTTACCGTTGACTAAAAAATTAAATGAGCCAGCAACTGAACTATATTCTAATTTGCAGAAATATTTTAATGTTGATTATGATGATTCAGGAAGTATCGGTAAAAGATATAGAAGACATGATGAAATAGGAACCCCTTACTGTATTACATTTGACTTTGATTCACTTGAAGACAATTCTGTTACAATTAGAGACAGAGATACGATGGAGCAAGTAAGGGTAAAGATAGATGAATTAGTAGAATTCATTAACAAAAAAATAGAATATTAAACGATAGATGAGATAAAAAACAATAGATAAGCAATAGATGAGCGATAGAAATTGCTTATCAATTGCTTTATCAATTGTTAGAAAAGAGGGGATAATCATTAAGCTTTCAGAAAGACAAAATAAAATTATAGAAATTATTCAAACCTTTCAGCCAATTACCGGTGAATCTATTGCAGAAAAAATTGGTTTAACAAGAGCAACTTTAAGACCTGATCTAGCTGTGCTTTCTATGTGTGGCTTAATAGATGCAAAACCAAAAGTAGGTTATTTCATATCCGAAAAAAAAAATAACAGATTTATATATGAAAAATTATCTTCCATAAAGGTGATGGATGTAAAATCAATGCCAGTAGCAGTTACAGAATCAACAAGCGTTTATGATTGCATTGTTACTCTTTTTTTAGAAAACGTTAGTACATTATTTGTTGTTGAAAATGATGGACTTAAAGGTGTTGTTTCTAGAAAAGATTTACTAAAATCTGCAATGAGCGGCGGAGATTTAAGCACTATCCCTATAGGCGTAATTATGACAAGGATGCCTAAAATTGTATGTTGTACTGAGGATGAATCTATACTTGATGCAGCTGAAAAAATTATAGAGAACGAAGTAGATTGTCTTCCAATAGTTGAAATTATGCCAAAAGGTAAGTTAAAGGCAATTGGAAGAATTTCTAAAACTAATATAACCAAAGTTATGTTAGAAATATCTAAGTAAGAGGAGTATCATCATGGATAAAATAATTATATATGCAGTTTCAGATTCTATGGGTGAAACTTCAGAACAAGTATCAAAAGCCGTCATAAAACAATTTGATATTACCGATTTTGAAATAAAAACCATACCTTATGTAAATGATAGAGAAACCATTGATAATTTAATTTCAAAAGCATCCACTGAAAATTCATTTATTGTATTTACACTAGTTGTTGAAGAATTAAGAAATTATCTTATTGAAAAATCATTAGAAAACAATATAGGTGCAGTTGATGTTATGACTCCTTTAATAATGCCATTAATGAAACAATTAGATATGACTCCAAAACAGGAGCCGGGACTATTGCGTAAGCTAGATGACAAATATTTTAAAAGAGTCGAAGCTATTGAATTTGCAGTTAAATATGATGATGGCAAAGATACAAGAGGCATATTGTTAGCAGATGTAGTATTGCTTGGAGTTTCTAGAACTTCAAAAACACCTTTATCTATGTATTTAGCTAATAAAAATTTAAAGGTTGCAAATATACCATTAGTTCCTGAAGTTAGTCCACCAGAGGAGCTGAATTTTATTTCTTCTAAAAAAATTATCGGTCTTACACTAAACAGCGAAAATTTAAATAAAATAAGAAAAGAAAGACTTAAGACCATGGGACTTAAGGATACTGCAAATTATGCAAATTTAGAAAGAATTTTACAGGAACTTGATTATGCCGAAAAAATTATGAAAAAATTAAATTGTAAAGTAATTGATACCACTAACAAGGCTGTGGAAGAAACAGCAAATATAATTCTTGATTATATAGAAAATATTAATAAATGATAAATTTATTTCTTTATAATTTGAATATATAATGAGGTGAAGTCATGAATATAAGAGAGTCTTATGAATTATTTGAAATAAATAATTTATCTAAATATGCTTCCAAAAGTAAATATTCCAAGGGAAGAATATTTGATGAACCAAAATGTGAAATTAGAACAGACTATCAAAGAGACAGAGACAGAATACTTCATTCAAAAGCTTTTAGAAGATTAAAACATAAAACACAGGTTTTTCTTTCTCCTGAAGGAGATCATTATAGAACAAGGTTGACACATACATTAGAGGTATCCCAAATTGCTAGAACTATAGCGAGAAGCCTAAAATTAAATGAGGATTTAACTGAAGCTATAGCTTTAGGACATGACTTAGGTCATACCCCTTTTGGCCATACGGGAGAAAGGATTTTAAATAAATTAGTTCCATCAGGTTTTAAACACAATGAGCAAAGTATAAGAGTGGTTGATTTTCTTGAAATAAGAAATGGAAAACCGGGTTTAAACTTGACACATGAAGTTAGAGATGGAATATTAAAACATCCAAGCGATTATAAATCATCTACCTTAGAGGGTCAAATTGTAAGTTTTTCTGATAGGATTGCATACATTAATCATGATATTGATGATGCTCAAAGAGCAGATATAATAAAAAAAGATCAAATACCTAAAGAATTTCTTAATATACTAGGTGATACCCATGGTAAAAGAATTAATACGATGATTGTAGACATTATAGAAAATAGCAAGGATTCTGAAGAAATAATAATGAGTGAAAAAATATTTAAAGCCACTACAAAACTTCGAAGCTTTTTATTTGAAAATGTATATTTTAATAAAGTAGCTAAAAGTGAAGAAGATAAGGCAACTTTCATTATAGAAAGAATTTTTGAATATTATTATAAATATTTTGAATCGTTACCAGAGTTTTATATAAAAATATATAATAACAATAATTTTTCCAAAGAAGAAATTATTAAAGATTATATTGCAGGTATGACTGATACATATGTAATGAGCGTTTTTGAAGAATTATATATACCTAAGCCTTGGAGAAATAAATAAAATTTATTAAATTTTTTTAAAAAGTTATTGACAATTTATTATTATAATGTTATACTCTATTTTCAATGTTGAGATAATGGTGATTGTATGCACTATAAATTGGATCCAGATGTAATTCAGCGAATTACCGATGCAAATAATATTGTTGAATTAATAGAAGAATATTTACCATTAAAGAAAGTAGGGGCTAATTATAGCACTAATTGTCCTTTTCACAAAGAAAAGACCCCTTCTTTTGTTGTGTCTCAAGATAAACAAATTTACCATTGTTTCGGGTGCGGAGAAAGTGGAGATAGTATTCAATTTCTTATGAAATACAAAAATTACACCTTTGTAGAGGCAGCGGAGTATTTAGCAAGAAGAGGTGGAATTGTTTTGGAAGAAATAAAGGACTCTAAAACTAATAATAATAAACAATTAATTGATAAACTTTTATTAATCAATAGAGAAGCAGCAACATTTTTCTATAAAAATTTAAGAAATCAGCCCAACGCAATAAAATATTTAAATTCTAGAGAAATAAATAAAACTGTAATAAAAAGATTTGGAATTGGATATGCTATTAATGGTTGGGATAATTTACTAAAACATTTATTGGAAAAAAACTTTAAAGAAGATGAAATATTAAAAACCGGTTTAATTATAAAAAATGAGAATAGAAACAACTATTATGATCGATTTAGAAATAGAATAATATTTCCAATCTTTGATATAAGAAAAAGAATTATCGGATTTGGCGGAAGAGTGTTAGATGATTCTTTACCAAAATATTTAAACTCACCAGAAAGTATAATCTACAGCAAAGGAAATAATCTTTACGGATTAAATTATGCAAAAGAAGAAGTTAGGGATAATAGCTTCTTTATTGTAGAAGGATATATGGACGTTATTAAAATGCATACCCATGGTTATAAAACGGCCGTAGCACCATTAGGAACTGCTTTAACCGAAAATCAAATAAAATTATTGAAAAGATATTCTAAAAACTTTTATATAGCATTTGATTCTGATGAAGCTGGACAAAAGGCTGCATTAAAATCCATGAATATGTTAAAAAAGAATAATTTAAATGGTAAAGTAATTGTAATACCAGAATCAAAAGATCCAGATGAGTATCTTAATACTCATGGAAAGGCAAAATTTGACAAATTAATCGAAAATGCATTAGATTATTATAGCTTTTTAGAATTTCATTATGAGAAAACTTATAAAAATTCTAACAAAGTTGAATATATAAACAATTTTTTTGACAATATAGTTAATGTTACTAGTGAAATTGAAAAAGAGCTTATTTTTGAAAAATTATCATCAAAAATAGGTGTTTCGAAAGAATCTATAATAAAGGAATATAATAAAAAAAATAAACAAAAAACTTTTATTAGTAATGCACCAAAACCTCCATTAAAAATGAAGGTAGAAAAAATAACTACATCTCATGAAATTGAGCTAATTAAATTTATTCTTTGTAATAATGATTTGGCAAGGTATCTAAAAGAAATAGTAAATGAACTAACCTTTGAGGATTTAGAATACTACAGTATTTTTAAAACAATTTATGAATACTATGTCAATAATATTGTTATTAACAATGAAAGTTTAGAAAAAATATTAAATGATAAAATGGATGTTAGTATTTTTGTGCAGGATGAGGAAGTTGATTACAATAATTTAGAGGCTTTATTTATGGATTGCATGAAGAGACTTAAAATTAAGTACTATGAAAGGAAAAAATCAATTTTAAGCGAAAAAATTAAACAATCTGATAAAATAACAGAAAACAACAAAATCATGAATGAAATTTTTAGCCTCGCTAAAAAAATTAAATCAACTAAAGAGGAGGTTTGCTAACCTATGAGTGAAAATAAAGATATAACTATAAATAGCGATGACGAATCTGCAAAAAATGCTGAAGTTTTGTCTAAAATTGAGTCTATTAAAAACAAGCTTATTGAAAAAGGTAAGAAAAATGGATTTATTACTTATAAAGAAGTGATTAGATCATTTGAAAAATTAGATATCAATCCCGAATTCATAGATGACTTTTATAAAACAATAGAAGATAACGACCTTGAAATCCTTGGTTTTCAAGATGATATGATTCTTGAAAAAGTTGATGAAGAAGATACAGAATCAGAATTAAAGGAAGATCCAGATTTTATTGTAACTCAAAGTGATGATGATATACTAAAAGGTATTAATATAGATGATCCAGTTAGAATGTATTTAAAAGAAATAGGTAAAGTTTCTTTACTTACAGCTTCAGAAGAAATAGAGCTTGCTAAAAGAATGCAAGAAGGCGATGAAGAAGCTAAAAAAAGACTTGCTGAAGCAAATTTAAGATTAGTTGTAAGCATCGCTAAAAGATATGTAGGAAGAGGAATGTTGTTTTTAGATCTAATTCAGGAAGGAAACCTTGGCTTAATTAAAGCAGTTGAAAAATTTGATTATACTAAAGGTTTTAAATTTAGCACATATGCTACATGGTGGATTAGACAGGCAATAACAAGGGCAATAGCAGATCAGGCAAGAACTATAAGAATACCAGTTCATATGGTAGAAACAATAAATAAACTTATTAGAATTAAAAGACAATTGCTTCAAGAACTAGGAAGAGATGCAACACCTGAAGAAATTGCATTAGAAATGGAAATGGAACCCGATAAGGTTAGAGAAATTTTAAAAATTGCTCAAGAACCAGTTTCTTTAGAAACACCTATTGGAGAGGAAGAAGATAGCCATTTAGGTGACTTTATTCCTGATGATGAAGTTCAAGCACCATCTGATGTTGCAACATTTACTTTGTTAAGAGAGCAATTATCAGCTGTATTGCACACTTTAACTGATAGAGAGCAAAAAGTTTTAAGACTTAGATTTGGATTAGATGATGGAAGAGCTAGAACATTAGAAGAAGTTGGTAAAGAATTTGATGTTACTAGAGAAAGAATAAGACAAATTGAAGCAAAAGCTTTAAGAAAATTAAGACATCCAAGCAGAAGCAAAAAGCTGAAAGACTACTTAGAATAATTTAGAATGCAGCAATGCAGAATTCAGAAATAAATAATAATTATAATATAAATGGAATGTACTCATTCCATTTTCTTTTTAATTCTGCATTAAACATAGAGAGGATTTAATTTATGAACCGATTAGAAACAATAAAATCGATGGTAACAAAATGCCATACAGTGGCTGATATTGGAACTGATCATGGATATGTGGCAGAAATGCTTCTAAATGATAACATTGCTGAAAAAATAATTGCTACTGATTTAAATAAAGGTCCATTAAATAGGGCAATAGAATACTTAACATCCAAAAATTTATCAGATAAATGTGACTTCAGATTAGGTAGTGGATTGACGGTATTAGAAAAAAATGAAGCAGATGCCATAATAATTGCTGGTATGGGTGGAGATTTAATATCGGATATATTACACACTTCAAAAAACATAGCTATTACTACAAAACAACTTATTATTCAACCAATGACAGCTATAGATAAATTAAGAAAATATTTATATAATAATGGATATAAAATTATTGATGAAAGTATAGTCAAGGAGTTTCACCATTATTACTTTATTATGAACATAGAACCAGGATATGAAGTAATTGAAGATGAAATCTATTATGAAATAAGTAAACATTTAATATTAAAAAAAGATCCTATAATGTATAAATATATTGATAAAATAATAGACACTAACAATAAAATAATACAAAGTCTTGAAAAATCAGATAATTTAAAATATAAAATTAAAATAAATGATTTAATAAATAAGAATAACAAAATTATGGAGATATTAAAATATGAAGCTTAAATCAATAATAGAATTAATAAATGATAATTTAAAATTAAAAATTCCTGAAAAATGGGACAATAGTGGATTGCAAATTGGTGATTATTCAAATGACATAAAAAATATTATGTTAATATTAGATTTAGACAAAAATGCAGTTGAATTTTCTGTTTTAAATAATATTGATTTAATTATTACCCATCATCCATTTATATTTAGCCCTTTAAAATCAATTGATTTTAGTACATATGACGGTAAACTTATCAGGGATTTAATTATTAATAATATCAATGTATATAGCATGCACACGAATTTAGATATGGCAGATTATGGAGTTAATTATGAATTAGCAAATTTATTGGGAATTAAGGATTATGAAATCTTACACATTGTTAATGATGATAATAGCGGGTATGGAGGAATATCAAATATTTCTCCAATTAATGTGATTGAATATGCTAATTTTGTAAAATCATCACTAAATTGCAATACAATAAAATTATATTGTAATGACAATAAAAAGAATATTAGCAGGGTAGCTTTTTGCGGGGGAAGTGGAAGTGAATTTATTTCAGATGCCATTACAAAAGGAGCGGATATTTACATAACTGGTGATATTAAATATCATCAAGCTCAAGATGCATTAAAAAACAACTTAGTTATTATTGATGCTGGACATCATTATACTGAATATCATTCAATAAAAAATATCCAAGAAATTTTAAATATAGCTGGCTTAAACGTTATTTTTGATGATAGAAATACTGTGGCAGAGATTGTTTTATAATATTGATTTATTGTTAAATATTATATATAATTAATAAAGGGGGTATTATTTATGAATGTGTTTAAAATCATGATTGGTTTTATTATTATAATTATTTTTATTTTTAAAATACCATCATATATAATACCTGACGAAAAAATCGAACCAGAAAATAAATATGATGATAGAAGTATTTGGTTTCTACATTTCTTTATGAAATAATTGATTATAATAAAATAAATTAGTTTTTGATAAAAATACTTTGGTTAAATTTACATTTGACACAAATGATTAAATAATGTAAAATATTTTAGAGTAAATTATACAGTCGCATGTAGAAATGCATGAGGAAAGTCCGAGCTTCATAGAGCAAGGTGCCGGGTAACACCCGGTGAGGGTGACCTTAAGGAAAGTGCAACAGAGATATACCGCCCGTACGTTAAGTGCTGGTAAGGCTGAAAAGGTGAGGTAAGAGCTCACCAGCAATTAGGCGACTAATTGGCTATGTAAACCCCACCTGAAGCAAGACCAAGAACGGACCATGGAGTGGCTGCTCGTCACAGTCCTAATGGTAGGTCGCTAGAGCTTAATGGTAACATTAAGCGTAGATAGATGACTGTTTAATACAGAACTCGGCTTATGTATTTACTCACTACATATAAAAATAACACTTGCTAGATGCAGGTGTTTTTTTATTACTTATTTATATTAATAAAGGCCAAGATCAATGAAGTCGATTTTTATTCCATTATTTGAAAACCATGGTATAATAATTTATATAATTAAATATAATTAACTTGAGTATATATCAATTTAATAATAGTTTATAATAATTTAAACAATACGTAACAATTTTTCCAAATCTGCGTAGTAAGCACTTTTTATAATTTATATAATAGGGGAGAACATTCGCAGCAGCAGGATGGTCTCACATAATTCCTTAAATAGAAGATTATATGAAAAGTAATTCTGATTACTATTCTCAACAGTTGAAACATCTATGAAGTTTATATTTTCTACAAATTAATTATTAAATATAATATTCAAACTAATATATTGGGAGTAAATATGTATAAAAGGCGAAAACTTTTTTGTGAGATATCACCAATAACATATAAGATATCTGTTATAAAATGTCGCATTATAAGACATCTACAAAACTTATTTATTAGTAATTTTGCATCAGAAAAAAATAACAATTTGTTACCACATATAATATATAAGCAAAGTTCTCTTATAAGAAGAAAATTAGGCAATGTTGATCCTGTTTTACAAGACAATAAGGCTGTAAATTTAAGCATATCTACGCCAAAAGTATCGGGTATTATTATAAATCCTAACGAAATATTTTCTTTTTGGAAGCTTGTTGGTTCATGTTCTGTGAGAAAAGGTTATAAAGAAGGTCTTATGATTAGCAGTGGCAGTACAACAAAGGGCGTGGGAGGAGGAATGTGTCAGTTTACGAATTTAATACACTGGATGGTTCTTCATACACCAATGCAAATTGTAGAACATCATCACCATGATAGCATAGATTTGTTTCCTGACTATGGAAGGCAAATACCTTTTGGAACTGGTACATCTATAGTGTACAATTATCTTGATTACAGATTTAAAAATACAACTGACATAACCTATCAATTAATAACATATACAACGGGAAAATATTTACATGGAGAAATTAGGGCAGACAAGGCTCTCGACTGCAAATATCATATAAAAGCAGAAGATGAGTATTTTTCTAAAGAAGATTCAAATGTTTATAGAAACGGCAAAGTTTTCAGATATTGCATAGATATTAAGACAGGAAATTTATTATCAAAAGAGCTTATAAAATTGAACCATGCAAAAGTAATGTATGATGTTAGTAGTAATTTGGGGAACGGAGGTTGAAATTCATCGAAATTCTAACCTCCGCCCTAAAAGATAGTCTATAAAATGCTGAGAAATGATTTTGAAAACACAAATCTATCTGCAAAGAAATTGTTAATTCTGCATTACTGCATTCTTTTCAACTACCTATGAAGTATCGGAGATATTCTTTTATATATTAATAATGTAATTGCTGATACTATTATTCCTTTAAATAAATTGAAAGGAGCTACTGCATATAATACAAGTGTTTTCAAATCTACTATTGCAGGATTTATCACATTTCCCATATTTACAAATGCTTCTATAGGTGCGCCAAATACTTTTGAATAAACTGGCAGCAATACAAAGTAATTTAATGCTGAACCAATAATTGTTAAACATAGCGTTCCCACAACCATTCCAATAACAGCTGATTTAACAGATTTTTTGTGTTTATAAATATATGCTGCTGGTACAATAAATGAACATCCAACTATAAGGTTGGCAATTTCACCAATACCACCAGTATCAGTACCATTCAACACAAAATTAAGTAGTATTTTTACTAATTCAATCATAGCTCCTGCTATTGGTCCAAGAGCAAATCCACCTATAAGTACTGGAACCTCACTAAAATCCAACTGATAAAAGTTAGGAGCAAACCATAGAGGAAAATCAAACAGCATTAATACTGTAGCTACTGCTGATAATACTCCAATTTTTGTTAGTGTTTTTACACTACTTTTTCTTTTCAAAGAAACTTCACTTTTCATTTACTTCCTCCTTGTGCTTTGCACGAAATAAGATTGTCAGTGGTTGTTGCCGGTTAGGACATTAAAAAACCCCTGAAATCTTCAGAGGCTAAATTCGATGGATTATTATTTTTAAAAGCAAATATATTTATATAAGCTCTTCTCCCATCCAGACTATACTGTCGGTATTGGAATTTCACCAATTCAACCTTTCGGTTCGCGGACTTTACCGCCGGTCGGGTATTTCACCCTGCCCTGAAGAATATATTTATTTTATTATACCATAAATTTGTATATTGTAAAGTACATATTGTAAATTTTTATAAATTAATTCTATCATATTTTAGAATTAATTTAATATCATAGAATATAGGACAAGGTGATATCATTTTAACGTAAGGAGGAAATATATGAATAATATACTATTATCATTAGGAAATAGCCTAAGAAGGATAGTTACAAGTCATGAAGATTTTATTCAAGCAAATATTTTTGAAATTAGACTTAGAATAAACAGTCCTATTTATATTAGAAGTATTCATGGTAATTATTTTCTGGACTATAACAAAAAATCATCTTGTATTTCTCATGATTACTATTTAATTAAAAAAAAGGACATTGATGAAACTATGTCCAATTTTACTTTAAATTCTATTCATGCATTTGAAAAAGAAATTCAAAATGGATATATAACAATTGAAGGAGGACATAGAGTTGGCATTAGTGGTGACTGCATATATGAAAAAGATACTTTTAAAGGTTTTAAAAATATTACATCTCTAAACATTAGAATAGCAAGAGAATTTAAAGACTGTTCACTAGCATTCTTAAAATATCTTATAAAAAATAATAAAGATGTTTACAACACTTTAATAATTGGACCTCCCATGTCTGGCAAAACAACTTTCATAAGAGATGTTTCTGTTAATTTAAGTAATGGATTAACTGAACCACTCTTTCAAGGGATAGATTTAACTATTATTGACGAAAGAGGTGAAATTTCATCAATGTATAACGGTACTTCTCAAATGGATGTTGGTTTTAGAACGGATATTCTTGCATATTGTATGAAAAAAGAAGGATTTATAATGAGCATAAGAGCTTTATCACCAAAAGTTATAATATCTGATGAGTTAGGATCAAAAGATGACTTTGAAATTATTCAATATGCATTAAAAAGTGGTGTAAATATTATAACAACAGCTCATGGATCGGATATTGAAGATGTTAAGAAAAATATATACTTAAAAAATATTATTGAAAATCAATTTTTTGATAGGATTGTAGTTCTTGACAGCATCAAAAAAGGTCTGACTGTAAAACAAATAATTGATATTCCAAGAAGCAAGGTGATTTATGATGTTAAAAATTAAAATAGCTTTATTTTTTCTCATCATTGTTACAATAAAGGTCATTTTCATTTTTGTTAATGACATTGGAGATACAAAAGTTAATTTTATGAAGGAACTAATTGATTTTACAGAATTTTTAAGGATTTATTCTTGTGATATGAAAATGTCTATTGATGAAATATTACTTAAATATAATTTTAAAAGCAAAGAAACAAGAATTATAGGAGAAAAATTATTAGAAATAATCAAAAATTCCAATGAAAAAAATATCGAAAATTTCTCCTCATTTATTGAAAAAACTGTAATGACATCAAGGGATTTTAATAATATATTTTCAGAAATATTAAATTTTTATGGAAGCACATATTCTGATGTACTGGATAAAAAATTATCGTTAATTATAGCAGGTATGGAAAAAACTATGAGAAGTTATCAAGAAGAACATAAAGAAAAAAAGGATTTTAATAACAAAATTTCAATATTGTTAGGATGTCTCACAGCAATTATTTTAGTATGAGGAGGAAAAAATGGATATAGATATAATTTTTAAAGTAGGCGCAATAGGAATACTTGTCGCTGTTTTTAATCAAATTTTAGCTAGGACAGGCAGAGATGAACAGGCTATGTTTATAACCTTAGCAGGTGTAATTGTAGTAATGGCTTTAATAGTAAACATGATGAACGAATTGTTTATGGAGGTAAAATCAATTTTTAACTTATATTGATGAATGATAATATGATACTAACAAAAATTATTTTTGTTGCTGTAATTACTATTATTTTAAGCATTATAATTTCAAAAGTAAATCCTGAATTTAAAATATATATATCTGTTATTTTTGGAGTATTGGTATTATTTTTGCTCTTTGGTCAAGCCAAGAATAATATTTCAGAGTTTGTTGACCTGTTTAATAAATATGATATAAAAATTGAAAACTTCAGCATTATACTAAAAATTGTAGGTATTGCATATATATGTGATTTTATTGCATTGTTATGTAAGGATTTAAATTATGAAGCCATAGGAAAAAAGATTGAGGCTGCTGGTAAAATAATTATTTTAATATATTCCTTTGAAATTATTAAAATATTTTTAGATCAAATAATGTTTCTTGTAAACAGGTGATAAAATGGGAAAAAAAATTATCTTATTTATAATAATTTTATTACAATTAAATAATTTTATTACTTTTGGTAACCAAGATAACAATTTAAAAGCTATTGACGAAATTCAAATTGATGATTTAGAAAATTATATTAAAGACAATAATTCTTATTTTAATGATAGGAATATTGACATAAAAAGTATTTTAATTAATGCATTTAAGGGGAGAATTGATATAAGCTTAAAGGATTACATTCTTTATGAAATAGGACAAGAAAAAGGTTTTATCAAAGACATAATTAAAACATGTACTAATGTATTAGTTATTTGTTTATTTCTTACTATAATAAATTACTTTACAGATGATGCTAAAAATAAAAGTGTATCTGATATAGTTATATTTTTTTCAGTAATTATTATTTTTACAATAATCCTTAAAGATGTTATTAATATTAAGGACTTATTGAAAAATGATTTTTCTAAATTTAAAACTATTACTGAAGATTTAAATGGATTATTTTTAGCAGCCATGCTTACATTTGGAAAATTAAGTATATTGCAATTTTTCCAAACATATTTAAATTACATTGTAGGAATCGCGACTAATTTAATATATAGCTTCACTGATATTATTACAATATTAATGATTTCAATAATTTTAATCAATAATGTCAGTGATCTAATAAAAGCAAATCAAATGTACAAACTTCTCAAAAAAGGTACATTATTAATTTTATCAGTGTTTATCATTATTGTTGTCATAAATTTTTCTGTACAAGGATATATATTATATAAAACAGATAATATTTTTATAAATTCTATTAAAGCTTTATCTCCAGCATCCATACCTGTTGTGGGTAATGCGGTTACAAGTTTCTTTGGTGTTTTTCTTAAAAGTATATTAATGATTAAAGATGTTTTAGGAATCATCATAATAGTATTTGTATTTTCAGCATTTGGAGGATCTTTATTAAAAATATTTCTAGTTTTTATTATGTACAAGGTGACTTCAGTTTTATTAGAACCAATTAATGAAAATGTATCAAAATTAATATATGAAATGGCAGATATATTTTATATTTATCTTATTTGCTTGTTAACACCTGTAATAATTATAACAGCCTATTACTCGATTTTAATAAACTATATGAATAATATTTTTGGGTAGCTTATGAAAAATACAATAATAAACATCTTAATTTTTATATTAGCATTTAATATAATGATGATAATTTTCCCAGAAGGAAAAACACAGAAGTATTGCAAACTTACTATTAAAATCCTTATCATCATATATATTATTGATAATGTTTTATTCAAAGGTATAGTTGGTATAGATAATTTCCTTGAAAATTTACCAGAAGAAACACATATCTATGAAAGAGAAATAAATATTAAAAGCTTTAATCAAGAATTTATTGATTTAATCAATGAAAATAACTTTAATAAGGAGGAAGTGATTGTTGACATTGTACTTAACTTTACTGAAGATATGAATATTAAAGCTGTGGTAAAGGTAAATAAATTGTACAGCGTTGATGAACAAAATAATATAAAAACAATACTAGCAGAAATATTAAAAATAAGTGAAAATAATATAGAAATTGACTTATGAAAAATGTGAGCCTGCTTAAGGAGGAAAATATGTTTAAGTTAAACAAAATAATAAACATTTTTAAAGGAAACAAAAAACTGCTTTATGCTGTAAATATATTTATTTTACTTATTATTCTATCTTTTATATTAAAATTGGATTCTTCAAAATATACTGTGAATAATCCTGTAGAAGTATTAAACAATAAAAATCAAAGCGATAAGGATCCAATAAATGAATACGTTGATTCTTTAGAATCAAAAATAGAAAATATGATTAGCAAAATAGAGGGAATTAACAGTGTAGATGTAATGATATACACAAGAAATTCTCCGATATTAGAGCCTATTTATGATGTAAATAGCACAAGTGAAACAAATACTGAAGTGGGGAGTGATGGAACAAAAAGAGAAATAAAAAGAGATACTAATCAAAATCAAGTTGTGAAGGGTAACGGGGACAAAATAATAGAAAAATATTTTAAATACCCTGAAATAACTGGAGTTTTAATAGTAGTAGACTATACGGGAAACAAAAATATCAATACCATTTTATTAAATTCAGTAAAAACTTTATTCAATATTAAAGTAAATAATATTGAAATAGTTTTATCCAACGACTAATGGGGTCTAGGATATATAACTTTCTCATTCATATAGTTAAATTATATGATTATATGAATGTAAAATTTATTTAACAAACCAAGGGGGTAATGTAATGATTATGAAAAAAGAAACAATAGTATTTTTAACATCTTTAGCTATAATTTTTATTATAGGCTATGTGAACTTGACAATGGCACCAAAAAATGATGAATTCAACGCTGAAGAGTATGCGAATGTACAAAATGAAATTAGCGCTGATGCTGAAATATTAGGTGATATTACTGATATCACTGATGTGGCTGATTTAAGTGGAACAGATGAAAAAGATGTACCAGTAATGAACACTGATGTATTAAATGTTAGCTTTGCTAATTTTAAATTAAACAAAGAAAAATCCAACATGGATTTAATTGATCATCTTGAAGAAAATATAAGCAACAATCTAATATCATCAGATACTAAACAAAAATTTGAAAATCTTTTGTTAAATAAAAACAACTATATTCAAACAGAACAAAATCTTGAACTTATGCTTCAATCAAAGGGTTATAATGAATCTGTAGTAGTAGTAGATGAAAATATAGTAAAAGTAATTACTAATGATACTATTGAACAAGCGGATGCTACTCAAATACTTCACTTAATTGTATCAGAAACAAATTATGAACCTTCACAAATTAAAATTGTGAAATTTGATAATATTGATTTGTAAAATAATATATACTCTGATATAATTAGGTAAGGAGGTGGCTTATATGGAAAATGAGAATTTTGAATACGGTCAAGTAAAAATATCGGATGATGTTGTAATTATTATTGCAGGTATAGCAACTAGCACAGTAAAAGGTGTATATACAGCCAGAACAGGCGTAGCAGATGGAATAACTAATCTTTTTACAAAAAATAATTATTCAAAAGGAATAAAGGTAGAAATAAATGAAAATACTGTAGTATTAGATATTTTCATCAATGTTGAATACGGATGCAAAATTAATGAAGTTGCAAAAGAAGTTCAAACCACTGTAAAAAAAGAAATCGAGACTATGACAGATTTAACAGTAGCGGCTGTTAATGTACATGTACAGAATATAATTACTGATAAAGATAAAGACAAAGATAAAATTGAAGCAGAGATTATAACTAATTAGTTATTAAATTATAGATTGACAATTCATTAACTGTCAATCTATAATTTGTTTAAGGAAAAATAATTGGAGGAAAAATGAAACGTAAAGAAACAAGGGAAGAAGCTATAAAAATTGCATATACTATGGATATTAACAAGAACTTTAATAAGGAAGTATTAAATAGTCATCTTGAAAGTTTTATAATAGAGGATTTAGACTATGAATACTTAAAAAAAACTATTGATGATTTAACTAATAATATTGATGCAATTAACAAACATATTATTGATAATTCAAAAGACTGGAAAATTAATAGAATTGCAAAGGTTGATCTTGCTATACTGAGAGTTGCTATAGCTGAAATATTATATAATGATACAATCCCTACCAGTGTTGCTATAAATGAAGCTGTTGAAGCAAGCAAAAAATATTCCAATGAAGATTCTCATAAATATATTAATGGAATTCTTGGAACTGTAGCAAGGGAAATTTAAAATGAATAATTACATACTTGGTATTGATACCAGCGCATATACAACTTCAATTGCAATAGTTGATGAAGATACAGGAGAAATAAAAATTAATTTAAAAAAGATTTTATCTGTACCTAAAGGACAAAAAGGATTAAGGCAACAAGAAGCAGTTTTCCAGCATCTTAATAATTTTCAAGAATTATTTAGCTCTATTGATTTAGATTTAAGTCATGTAAGTATTGTTTCAGTGAGTTCACGGCCTAGAAGAATTGAGGGCTCTTACATGCCTGTTTTTACTGTTGGTAAAAATTATGGAGAGGTTATTGCAAAAACATTGAATTGCAGTTTTGTAGAATACTCACATCAAGAAAATCATATCAGCGCTTCTTTAATAGATAATTATAAAGAAATTTCAAACAATATTTTAGCCATCCATATATCAGGGGGGACAACAGAATTTTTAAAAGCAGAAAAATCTAATATAGGATATAACACAGAAATAGTAGGGGGCAGTAAGGATATCACATTTGGTCAATTGATAGATCGGATAGGAACTTATATGGCCTTTTCTTTTCCTTGTGGGGTACATATGGAAGAATATATTAAAGACTATAGTAATTTTGATAAAATTACTCTTCCTTCAGTTTCTAAAAGTACTTATATAAATTTATCTGGAATTGAAAATTATTATAAAAACTTAATTGATAAAAACAAATATAATAAACAATCATTAATATATTCCTTGTTTGAATATGTTGCACAATGTATAATTAATATAATAAGTTTGTTAAAAATGAATTTAGATTTTAAAACAATTATAATAACTGGGGGTGTGGCAGCTAACAGCATTATAAGAGATATGGTAATTAGTAAATTCAGTTTTGAATATAATATAATATTCCCATCTAGAGATAATTCTTCAGATAATGCTGTGGGTTTAGCTTACTTACCCATAATAGACAGGTGGTATAATGAAACTTAAACCAATTAAAGTATCTATGTTAAATCAATACATTAAAAAATATCTAATGAGCAATTCTATATTAAATAATTTGCGTGTAGAAGGGGAAGTGTCAAACATAAGAACAAGTAAAACAGGTTACACTTATTTTACTCTTTGTGACGAAAATTCCTGTATTAATTGTGTTTGTTTTTTTACAGATTCAATATCCCAAAATGGGGACAAGGTTATTGTTGAAGGAGAACTGTCAGTTTATGAAATAAGAGGCACTTATCAAATTATAGTAAGAAACATTGAAAGAGTAGGAATGGGAAAAATCCTTCAAGATCTTGAAATGTTAAAGGAAAAATTAAAATCACAAGGTATGTTTGATAAAAAACAAGAATTGCCATTATATCCAAATCAAATTGGTATTATTACTTCAAAAGGTGGAGCTGCTATAAAAGATATTATAAAAACATTTGAAAGTGTTAGGGCTAATTTTAATGTTATAATTTATAACACTTTAGTTCAGGGGGAAAAATCAAAGGAAAATATTATTGATGGCATAAAATATTTCAATAATATGAGTGTCGATGTAATACTTATATCAAGAGGTGGAGGAAGCTTTGAAGATTTAAATGTATTTAATGACATAAATGTAGCTGAAGAAGTATACAAATCAAAATTACCTGTAGTTACAGGCATTGGACATGAAACGGACAGAACTCTTACAGATTATGTAGCTGATGTTTATTGTCATACTCCAACAGCAGCTGCAGAAAGAATAATTATTGGATACAAGGATATAGAGATAAAATTAGAGAGTCTTGTTTACAGTTTGAAATATTTAACGAACAATTATTTAACAATAAAATCATCTGATTTAAAGGCTTCTAAATATATTTTGAAAAGCTATCTGCCTTTAGAACAAATATATAAATTTAAAAATGAATTAGATAATAATAAAAACTTCATAATTAATACTACTAACAAAAAATTAAGTGATATGAAATTTCAACTAGATATAATTAATGAAAAGTTAGTTAGCTATGATTATAAAAAACAACTGGAAAAAGGGTTCTCAATTGTAACAAACAGTACTGGAATGATTTTAAAAGACAAACATCAAATAAAGGATAACGATATTTTAAGAATAATATTTAAAGATTTTAAAGTTACTGCAAAAATATTAAACATAGAAGAGGTTAATAATGGAATATAAGGATTTTGAAAGTGCTTTTGATGATTTAAAAAAAATTGTACAGGAATTTGAAAATTCTGATAATCTTTCAATGGATGATTTGATAAAAAACTATGAACAGGGTATGAATGCTTATACATATTGCATGAAAAAACTTGAAAATACACAGAAAAAAATACAAATAATCGATTCGAACTTTGAATAAAAATGAATTTATTATTTTTGAATTTGCATATTTATTTGTAAAACTCCTTGCAATTTTCATATGGAATGTATAATTTAATATTTATTAAAATTAATAATTGATAAATATTAATTGTCATGCTATAATATCAATTGAATATTTTTGATTTTGAAAGGTTTATAAATGAATTATTATAGATTAGATATTTTGCTTCATATGAAGGGATTATCAGAAAGCAGAGAAAAATCAAAACAATTAATATTAGATAATTGTGTATATGTTGACAAAATACTAGTTAATAAACCCTCTGCTAAAGTTTCAACATTTAGTGAAATTAAAATTATTAATTCTAATACTTCTTATGTGGGCAGAGGCGCTGCAAAGCTTGTAAAAGCAATAGATTTTTTTAATATTTGTGTACAAGACACTATAGCTGTAGATGTAGGTGCTTCAACTGGCGGATTTACTGATGTTTTATTAAAAAATGGTGCTCGTAAAGTATATGCTGTTGATGTAGGACATGATCAACTTCATTATAGTCTTAAAAATAATGAAAAAGTAATTAATATGGAAAATACTAATTTTAGATATATTGACAAAAAAGTATTTAAAGAAAGCATAGATGTAATCGTAGTGGATGTATCTTTTATTTCTTTAAACTTTATTTTACCTAAAATTGTCGAAATTAGTCGTATTGACACTGATATTATAACATTGATTAAACCACAGTTTGAAGCTGGAAAAAGCAATATAGGAAAAAACGGAATTGTAAAAGATAAAAAAGTACACCTTTTTGTCCTTAATAATTTTAATCATTATTGTACATTAAATAAAATATATATAGAAAATTTAACTCATTCGCCTATTAAAGGAGGAAATGGTAACATAGAATATCTTGCCCATTTAAGACATGGTGAATTAACTAAAATGAACAATGAAATTTTTAAAAATGTAATAAAAGAAGCTTTTGAAAATTAATTTAAAAAATTTTTAAAATATATGAGGTGGCAAATGAAAAAATACACGAGACAAACAAAAATATTAGAATTAATATCAAAAAAAGAAATTGAAACACAGGAAGAATTAGCTGATGGTTTGAAGGCAATGGGAATTGATGTCACACAAGCCACTATCTCCAGAGATATAAAGGAGTTAAGGCTTGTAAAGGTAATGTCTAAAAGCGGTAAGTACAAATATGCAACAATAGGACAAAGTCAGGAAGGTATTACTGACAGACTAAATAAAATATTTGAAAATTCAGTCGTTTCAATTGATACTGCAGTAAATATTATAATAATTAAAACAATACCTGGAGCTGCTCAAATTTGTGCATCAGCCATTGATTACATGGGAATTGATGATATTGGAGGAACATTAGCTGGAGATGATACAGTTTTTGTTGCTATAAAAAGTGTAGAGGCTGTTGAAATAGTATTGGATCAATTTAAAAAGAATATTAGATAACAGGTGATAACATGCTTTTAAATTTAAATATTTGCAATTTTGCAGTATTTGAAAATGAATCTATTAAATTTGAAGAAGGCTTTAATGTTTTTACTGGAGAAACTGGCGCGGGTAAATCAATTCTAATTGATGCTTTATTTATTGTGTTAGGTGAAAGAGCATCAAAAGATTTAATTAGAAAAGGGAAAAAAAGTGCAATAATAGAAGCAGTTTTTGATATAAGCAACAATTTAAATTTATTAAAATTTTTAGAAGATAATAATATTTTTATAGACGAAGGTGATTTTCTAATTATTTCTAGAGAAATTTTAGAAAATGGTAAAAGCATTAATAAAGTAAATTCAAGAGTTGTTTCTTTATCTATAATTAAATCAATTGGAAATTTTTTAATAGACATATATGGACAATTTGGTAATACTAATCTTTTTAAAAAAGAAAATCATATTATGTTATTGGATAGTTTAATTCAAAAAGAAATTGAACCATTACTAGAAGAATATACTGAATTGTATAAAAGATATGATAAAATAAATAATGAAATTGACTTTTTTGAAAAAAAGCTAGTTAACAAAGATATGAGAATAGATCAGCTACAATATGAGCTTAATGAAATTGAAGAAGCAAATTTAAATGAAAATGAAGAAGAAAAATTATTAAAAGAAATTAAAAGATTATCTAATATTCAAGAAATAAAAAAATCTTTTTATGACATAAATAATATAGTGAGTGCTAATGATAATTCTATAATTAATAATTTAAACAATGTTTATAGTATATTAAATAAATTAAGTAATTACGATGATAATATTAACGATTATCTTCATAAATTAGACATATTGTTAGAAGAAATGCAGGAATTTCTATATGATATTATTAATTATTCAGATAATTTAGATTTAGATGAAGAAAAATTATTATTAATAGAAAATAGGGTTTCACTGATAAATAGACTGAAAAGAAAATATGGCTATTCCATAGAGAAAATAATGGAATATCAAAAAAATTCCTATGATGAACTTCAAGTTTTACAAGAATTAGAATCAAATTTAAAATCCCTTAAGAAAGAAAAAAAGAATAAATATGAAAAACTTATAATATTAGGCGAAAAAGTTTCCAATGAAAGAAAAAAAGCTGCTAGTTTCTTGGAAAAGGAATTAGTTAAAGAATTGTATGATTTGGATATGAAAAACATTAAATTCAAAGTATCTATACATAGAAAACAGGATTTTTCTCTAGACGGAATTGATTCAGTAGAGTTTTTAATAGCTACAAATGTTGGAAATGATTTAAGCCCTGTTCAAAAAATAGTATCAGGTGGAGAAGCTTCTAGAATTATGCTGGCTTTTAAAAAAATTATTAGTGAATCGGATAATATTGATACATTGGTATTTGATGAAATTGACTCAGGAATCAGTGGAAAAACTGCACAAATGGCTGGAGTTAAAATGAAATTTATTTCTAAAAGCCATCAGATAGTATGTGTAACCCATTCCCCTCAAATAGCATCTATTTCAGAAAATCACTTTTATATTAAAAAAAGTGTTATAGGCAATAAAACTTATAGCTCTGTAAATAAATTAGGAAGTGAGCTAAGAGTTAAAGAAATTGCAAGATTGTTAAGTGGCATAAAAATTACTGAAAAATCATTAAATAATGCAAAAGAACTAATAGAATTTAGTAATAATATATAAGAATAAAATAAATGAAAATGGTAAAGTTAAGAATAAAACTGTAAGGAGATCATAATGAAAAATTTCACCAAAAGAGTTTTATTCTTTATTTTTTTTATATCATTTCTTTTTGCAATTGTATTCTTTGGTTTTGAATTTAAAACTAATCCATATAAATTACTTACGAAAATAGATTTATCAGATGATGCAGCTATTGAAAAAAAATATATTATTCCTGGTGGTCAAACAATAGGAGTAGAATTAAAAACGGAAGGAGTATTAGTAGTAGGTCTGGCTGATATTGTAAATCAAGATAAAATATCCACATCACCAGCTAAATTATCTGGTATTGAAATAGGAGATAAAATATTAGGCATTGATTCCTTGGAAGTTAGAAAAATAGACGATATTATTAATTATACTAATGAATATGGAATTAAAGAATATTCATTAAAAATAGAAAGAAATGGAGTAATAAGCAATTTTAGCTTAGTTCCAGTTCAAATTTATAATAGTGAAGATATTAAATTTGGATTTTGGGCTAGAGATGATATTGATGGTATAGGAACAGTGACATTTATTGACCCGCAAACAGGTAAATTCTGTGCAATAGGTCATGGAATTTCTGACACTGATACAGGAGAATTAATAGATATTGAAACAGGTATTATTTCCAAAGCTAATATTACGAATATTAAATTAGGGAAAAAAGGGGAGCCTGGAGAAATTATAGGTTATATAATGAAGGATGAAAATAACAGTTTAGGCATTATAGAAAAAAACACTAATTTTGGAATCTTTGGTAATATAAATATAGAAAGTTTAAATTATTTTAATAACGAACTTATAGAAGTAGGTTCAATGAAAGAAATGAAACTTGGTCCAGCAATAATACTATCATGTGTTAATAATGAAATAAAAGAATATGATATTGAAATAGTAAAATTATTTTTTCAGAACAAACCAGATGAAAAGAGTTTCGTTATAAAAATTGTTGATAATGATTTATTAGAATTAACAAACGGTATAATACAAGGTATGAGTGGATGTCCCGTAATTCAAGATGGAAAAATAGTAGGTGCAGTTACCCATGTATTTATGAATGATCCAACTAAAGGATATGGTATTTATATTGAATGGATTTTCGATGAAATAAACAAAAATAAGTCAGAATTATGATTTTTTGGAAAAATCTAAAAAATATTTTGAAAAAAAAGAGGGTTTTTTATATTTTTTGCGTATATTATATATAAGCTTGAATATATTTATATTATAGGGGGAGGATATTATGCAAAAAAAAGTGAGTATAGTCATTGCAGACGATAATAAGGAGTTTAGACTTATATTAAATGATTTTTTATTAAGCAAAAACTGTTTTGATATTGTCGATATTGCAGAAGATGGTCTAAAGGCAGTAGAATCAGTAGAAAAATATGAACCTGATATATTGATTTTAGATATTATTATGCCTCATCTAGATGGCCTAGGAGTCTTAGAAAAATTACATAAAAAGGAATTGAAAAAATTTCCTAAAGTAATTATTTTATCAGCTGTTGGACATGATAAGGTTACTCAAAGAGCTATTAACATGGGGGTAGATTATTATATTATTAAACCTTTCAATTTTGAATCTTTTGCTGAAAGATTACTACAAATATCTGAATTTGAAACATCAAGAGTTCAAAATAAAAACAAGGAAATAGTATATAATGAAAAGGTAAATACTGAGTTAAGCCTAGAAGTAAAGATTACGGAAATATTGCATGAAGTGGGGGTTCCTGCACATATTAAAGGATATCAATACTTAAGAACATCTATAATAGAAGTTATAAATAATATAGAATTACTAGGAGCAATTACAAAAGAGTTATATCCTAATATAGCTTCTAAATATTGCACTACACCTAGTAGGGTAGAGAGAGCAATTCGTCATGCAATTGAAGTAGCATGGACAAGAGGAAAAATTGAAACAATAAATAATATATTTGGATATACAATTCACAACAATAAAGGCAAACCAACTAATTCAGAGTTTATAGCAATGATAGCTGATAAA
>JAQVWY010000127.1 GCA_028709465.1 Tissierellia bacterium
GCTGAATTATATGAGATGCATTTTCCATGTTTTAACTATTATTTTGATAAGTGTTGTTATATATTTGCAATGTATAGACATCTATGATTATTGCGAGAAACATATGAATTAAATAACCTTTATTAAATTTTTAGTTAGATTTATGAAAACATTAAAACTTGTGTTAACATTAGGCTTAACGTTATGTGTGTTAGTTATTACTGCACAAACAAAATCTTTCACTGGTACAGTCTTAGATGAACGTGGAGAACCTGTAATCGGTGCTAGTGTATTATTGAAAGGAACATCTACAGGTACTGTTACCGACATAGATGGTGACTTCTCATTAAATGTACCGGAATCTGGAGTTCTAGTTATTTCCTTTATAGGTTATAAGAACCAGGAAGTCTCTGTGTCTGGGAGAAATACTATTAATATAGTAATGCAGGACGACACAGAACTGCTTGATGAAGTTGTTGTTGTTGGTTACGGTACAATGAAAAGATCGGATTTGACAGGTGCTATTTCTTCTGTTACAAGTGAAAATATTGTAAGAAGTGGCAAATTTAATCCGATTAATGCTATGCAAGGAACTGTATCAGGTGTAAATATTGTACGTAACAATAACAAACCTGGTGGAGGGTATTCTATGGATATTAGAGGCTTAAGTTCGATTTCTAAATCTAATACACCTCTGGTAGTCATTGATGGTATACCCGGATCAGATTTAAACTTAATTAATCCAATAGATATTGAAAAAATCGATATTCTTAAAGATGCTTCAGCTACTGCAATTTATGGTTCAAGAGGTGCAAATGGCGTCATTATTGTTAGCACAAAACGAGGATCTTTAGGAAAGCCAACGATTTCTTATGATGGATATTTTGGAATAAAATCACCGACAAATATGCCAGAATTTATGAATGGTGATGAATGGGTTCAAATGGTTCGTGAATCTTATAGAGCTAGGAATAAAGGAGTTTATAGATCAGATGAGGAAATTTTTACTGATCCATCAGAATTAAAAGCTGTTCAAGATAGAAATTATTTTGATTGGGTTAATGCATTGACTAGAAATGCTATTCAAACAAATCATTCGGTTTCTGCATCTGGAGGAACAGAGAATGCCAAATATGCGTTGTCAGCGGGATATTATAATGAACAAGGATTTATGATGTATGAGGATTATAAACGGTATAATTTAAAATCTTCAATAGATATTTCTCCTAATAATTATTTAAATGTTGGTGGTACTCTTTATTTAACTACATATATAAACAATATTGGTAATAATGACTTATTTCAAGACATTCATCGCGTTCGACAAACACAACATCCAAATAGCTTAATCACTGGAGAGGAAATTAGAAAATTTTCTTCCAATGGTATTTTTAATCCTTTCATTACTCAAAATAATATTGTTGAAGAAAGTAAAGGATTAAATATATTAGGTAATATATATTTAATGATTAATCCGATCGAAGGATTAGAATTTAAAAGTTCTTTCTCACCTTATTTGACTTCAAACAGAGATGGGCGATTTAGAGATACATGGAGTAAAGCTTTACAAGGTACAAATCTGCCTACAGCTTTTATGAGAAACACCAATAATTATAATTGGGTGTGGGACAATATTTTAAATTATAATTTAAAAATGGGGTTACATGGTATTGATTTTACAGGTGTAATTAGTATGCAACAGTATGAAAGTGAGCAATTATATGGTGATGTAAAAGATTTAGGGTTCAGATCACTATGGTATAATCTTGGTGGAGGAACAGTAAATAGATTAACTTCAGATTATTCACGACAATCATTACTTTCATACTTAGGAAGAGTTAATTATAATTTTAATGAAAAATATCTATTGACTTTAAGTGCTCGTTATGATGGTTCTTCAAAACTTTCAGAAGACCATAAATGGTCCTTGTTCCCTTCTATTGCGCTTGCATGGCGGGTAACTGAAGAAGAATTCATGCAAAACTTATCTAGTATTTCAAACTTGAAGTTGAGAGTTAGTTACGGAACTACAGGAAATGATTCAGTTGGTCCTTATTCAACATCTGCAAATATATCCGGGATAAGATATTATATGTTTGGTAATGATATAGCAAATGGGAATGTTCCGGGGTCTTTAGGAAATTCAAGATTGGGATGGGAGACGACATCAGAATATAATTTAGGTCTAGATTTAGGTCTGTTTAATAATAGAATTTCTACTTCAATAGAATTTTACAATAGATTGACCACAGATCTTATTATGAATAAGAAAATTGCTACACATACAGGTTATTCCTCAGTTCCGGCAAATGTCGGTTCTTCTAGGAACAAAGGTTTTGAATTGACTTTAAATACCAATAATATTAGAACTAAAGATTTTAATTGGAATACAAATTTTACACTTGCTTACAATAAAAATATGATTGTTGACTTAGCCTACAAAGAAGATTTAGGAAAATACTCACCTCAACTTGAAGGTATGCAAGGAGATTATAGCAATAAATGGTTTATAGGCCAACCAATAAGGATAAATTGGATCTATGAGGCTGTAGGAGTATGGCAAGAAAATGAGAAAGAAGAAGCTGCTAAATACGGACAAATTCCTGGTCAATGGAAAGTAAGAGATTTTAATAAAGATGGTTCAATTCATGGTGATAAAGATAGAACTATCTATGGTAAAAGATCTCCTGATTGGTTAGGTGGTATGACTAATTTGTTTAATTATAAAGATTTTGATTTTTCTTTCCATATGTATTGGAGAACTGGACTGACTGATAAAAATCAATTCTTGGTTTACTATGCAGGAGAAAATAACCAGCATAATTTTAAAAATGCAAAAATAAATTATTGGACTCCGGAAAATCCAACCAATGAATGGGCTCAACCCTCCAATCAAGGACCTTATAGAAATAATGCTTCGAATATTTATACCAATAGTAATTTTTTAAAAATATCTGATATTACACTAGGATATAATATGCCGAAAGTGATTTTAAATAAACTTAATATCAATAGATTGAGGGTATATACTACAGTACAAAATCCATTTACCTTTACTAAATTTAGTGGTTTTGATCCAGAAAATCCATCAAGTTCAATCGGTAATGATTCATGGATGGCAATGACTGCTCTAGTTGGTCTAAATATTACTTTTAAGTAGATATGACTCAATTAATTGAATGTTTTATTCAATAATTTAAGCTCAAATATATAACTGCATTTAAAATAAAATAAAATGAAAAACGTAGCTTTTATTAAATTTAGAAACTTTTTAGTTTCCTTTATACTCTTGTCATTTGTGACTTCATGTAGTAATTTTCTTGATGAAGTAAATTGGTCTAGCCAGACTGCGGATAATTTGTTTGTTACTGCTGATGGTTACGAAAAGTTAATAAATGGTTGTTATGCAGATTTAAGATCCATTTATGATAGCAAAGATTTTAAGAATTTACAATGGCTTGGTACTGATATTATTACTCAGAATAATGTAATCTCTACTAATAATTTAAATCAGTACACAATTAATTATGATTCAAATGATGGAAGTGTTGGAAATCTTTGGAATACTCTATATTCATCACTGAAAAATGTAAACTCAGCAATTGGTAGAGCAGAAAAAGTAAAAGGATTAGATGAAAAAATATTATTTCAACGTGTTGCCGAAGCAAAAGTCCTTAGAGCACTTTACTTGTTTCACATTGTTCGTAACTGGAGTGATGCACCATTGATGCTAGAAGAACCTAAAGGGCCTATTACAACAGCGACAAGAACTCCTGCTTCTGAAATATATAACCAAATCTTAAAGGATTTGAATGATGCAATATCTATTTTACCTTTGAGACAAACAGGTGAAAATTACGGTAGGTTGTCTGCTTCTGCTGCAAGGCATTTACGGTCACAGGTATATTTAACCCGAGGTTATCTGTCTATTGCAGAGACATCTGATTTTCAAAATGCTTATAATGATGCCACAGATGTAATAACTAAATCTGGTCATACATTATTAAAAGATTACAAGGATGTTCACAGACAAGCAAATGAAGTTAATGACGAAATAATCTTCTCGGTTCAATATGGAACGGATGCCGTTAGTGGAATAGGTAATTCAATGCCTAAATATTTTTTATTTCCATATAGAGAAGGATATCTTGGTTTAGCCAAAGACAGTTATTACGGAAATGATGATGCGTCTTATATGCCTACTAAATATTTATATCTTTTATTTAACTGGCAAAAAGATAGAAGAGCTGAAGTTACATTTATGAGTCCACTCAATGGAAATCCTGCTACCTCGATAGATGGAAAAAATACCGGGAAAAACTGGTTTGAATGTGTGCAAGAGGTTGAAGGCACATTTTTATTAGGAGACACTGTAATATATTTTCCTGTTCCTTCTGATCCAAAATTTAAATACTGGACGGAAAATGACAAATCTAAAGTAGATTTTCTTGTTTATAATTTTCCAAGTGGAAACTCAGAAAATTACTCTGAAGATGAGTATTATTTGTCGTCATACCAAACTTCAAACCTAAATAGTAGAACATTTTTGCCAGTTTGGAAATTTAAAGATGCTAATACGAATTATCTAGAGAGTGGAGCATCAACTGGTACGCGTGATCTTTATGTTTTTCGATTAGCTGAGACATATTTAATAGCTGCAGAAGCAGCCTTAAAGATGGGAAATAACACAAATGCACTTACCCATATAAATGAAATACGTAAAAGAGCAGAAAAAGAACCTAATTCCCTAGTTTACTCTGGAGGTACTCAAGTTACAATCGATATGATATTAGATGAACGATCTATGGAATTATTTGGTGAGGTTTCTCATTGGAATGATCTTCAAAGAACAGGTAAATTAATTGAAAGGGTAAGAAAATATAATTGGGATACTATGAATATTATTGGTAATATTCAGACTCAACTAACAGAAAATGCTACAAAATTTTATTTAAGACCGATACCTTTAGCATGGATCAACTCTCTTGAAAATAGTGATGAGATAGTAAATAATCCTGGTTGGTAATTTATTATAAAAATTCTGAGGAAAGTATCAATTATCTGATTTTGTGAAATTGATACTTTCCTCTTAAATGATTTAACTGTATTATGAATAGATTTTATATAATAATTTTTCTCCTGTTTCTTCATTTTAATTTAACAGCACAGGGTTTTATTCATCCAGGGATTCTTCATAATTATGAATCTTTAAATAGGATCAAAACTGCTGTAAATAATAAAAAAGAACCATGGATATCCGGTTATGAGGTTTTTAGCTTAGATTTTAGGGCTTCATATAACTATAAAATGAATGGACCGTATGAATTTGTTTCTCGCACTGGTTCAAAGCCAAATGAATCTAATTTACACAAAAAGGAATTTGAGGATGATTGTTTAGCTTCTTATTACAATGCTATTCAATGGATAATAACCGGAAATAAACAACATGCTGAAAAGTCAATTGAAATTATGAATGGTTATTCAGGTAAATTAAAAGGAATAATCAATAGAGATAAAGAATTGATGAGTCCCTTATGTGGTTTCCTGATCGTAAATGCAGCAGAAATCATCCGTTATACAAATGCAGATTGGAAAGATGAAGATATTACATCTTTTGAAACAATGGTGAGGGGTATCTTTTATCCCGTAATTGAAAATTTTGCAACGTTTGCAAATGGAAATTGGGATGCAGCGTGCATCAAGGGAATGATGGCATTCGGAATTTTTTTGAATGATAAAAAGATGTTTGACAGGGCGGTTAATTATTATTATAAAGGAGAGGGGAATGGACGGTTGACCCATTACATTATAAACGAGACTGGTCAATGTCAGGAAAGCGGACGCGATCAAGGACATACAATGTTCGGTCTTGGTTGTTTAGCTGAGGCATGTGAGGTAGCTTATAATCAAGGTCGGGATTTATATAGTGCAGAGAATAACCGCTT
>JAQVWY010000042.1 GCA_028709465.1 Tissierellia bacterium
AAGGCAGTAACCTTTTCTGATTGCTCTATTAATACGCTATTGGTAATTCCCTCCACGATTTCTTCTGCTTTAGTTTTATTTAAATCATTAATATCCTCATACTCTTCGCTAATTTTATTAACTAATCTTTCTACCACCGAATGATATATATTTCCTAAATCATAAAATTCAATCTTTTGAATCAATCTAGGTTTTGGCTTCAATACATTTTCTAAAAAATATTTAAACTGACATTCTGCATAACTTTCCAATTTAGAAACAGTCATAGTCATATTATCTTTATATATTTTTTGAATGTTATCACTTTCTAATTGCTTAGTAAAATTATTGTATTTAAATGCTTTGTTGATAATAGAAAAATTCTCTTTATCCCTTTCTTCATACCAAGTATAAACATCTTTCCAAATGTTATTAATATTATAACCGTCAATGAAATCTCTCATATTTTCAACAAAATAATCATACGTTCCGCTATAATTAGATATTAAATCAAGTTGGTTTACATCGCTTAAATCAGATTCTTCCTTAATAGATATAAAAATTTTCTTTAAAATATCTATATACATAGATGGTTGCAAACTTTCTCCAGAGGTTTTACCTAGGGCGTAGCTAACATAAAGCCTTTCAGTGGGACAAGAAAACAATTTATATAACATATGCTTGTCTTTAAAAGAATCATAATCAGAACCTTTAGTAAGCTTTACATCATTTTGGAGAAGCAATTCTCTTTCGTCATTAAGCAGCAATCCCTTTTCATTGTTTTTTACATCTAAATTGCTGTCATTTGCACCTAAAACAAAAAGAACTTTTGGTTTACCTACAGCAATTCTATCAACATCTCCTATTTCAACTTTATCTATTGCTGGAGGTATAATGCCTACCCTAACTTCATTCAATCCGGATTCAAGCATTTTTCTATATTCCTTTACAGTAATTTTAGTTTCTTCTCCAACTATTAAAAGTTGTTCAAAAATTTCCATTACATGATTCCATACTTGGGAATATTCGCTTGCTTCCTCATATTGTTTATTATTATTAAACTCAATTACAGTTTGTTGAATTTTCTCATAGACATTATGTTTTTCTATAAACTTAAATATGAATCTAGTAATATCACTGGTTGTTTTAAGCCTGTCAACTATTTTTCTTTCATCAATAAAATCATCTGCAAATAGTTTTCTACATTCTTCTATTTCAAACTTTAAATCATCTTCTTTATTTTTATCTTCATACAACTTAAACTCTTTAAACCACTTTTCTCCCTCTATTCCATATTGGAGAGCATAATTTTCCAAACAGTTAATTTGACTTAATTTAAGAGGTGAAAAACCTGTTTTAAAATAATCAAAAACATTGTCATGTTTAAATTTGTAAATTACCATGTCAAGAATTGAAAGTATATACTTTGTTAGAGGATTGTTCATAATGTCTCTTTTAGTATCTAAAAAAAACGGAATCTTATATTGAGTAAAAACCCTTTTAATATTTATCTCATAGTTGTCCATACTCCCTACTGCTACTTTAATATCTCTCCATCTATATCCATAATCTCGAACAAGTGAAATTATTTTTGCTGCAGTCTTTTGTGTTTCAGAATATTGATTTAATGATGAATATATAACTATATTTTCAGTGTTTTCCTCAAAACTATCTATATTGAGAGAAAATAAATTTCTTTCAATTTCTCTTATTTCTGGTATAGGAATTTTATTTTTATTAATGGATACTATTTCTATATCGCCGTACAAAAACCTATTAAGAGATAGAAATGTATCATAAATAATTTTAAAAGCTTCCCAATCATCATTTTTTTCTAAATTTTCTAAATATGATGAATCAATATTTAAAGTAATTGTAAGAGATTTAGAACTATCATAAAGATTTTTAATAAGCTTTAACCTTTGATAGTTAAAACTTTCAAAACCATCAATCCAAATTTTCGAATTTTGTAAATATTTAGAATCTTTTATTAATGATATAAACAAATCAGTTTTATCTTCCTCGTCAAAGAACTGATCATAAGTTTTCTCATAGAATTTATTATAAATTAATTCAATATCTAATAATTTTTTCTTTAATAATTCATTCTCAACTTTATTTAGTGCTTCTTTTAATAAATTAGAACTAACTAAATTTTGTTTAAACTCTGTTATTAACTCGTTAAATTCCTTTAAAAATCCGCTGCGCTTATATGAATTTCTAAATACTTGAAGGCTATCTTTATTTTCCTCAAATATTTGTTTTAATAACATTATTTTTCCAAAAACGTTTATATTTTGAACCTTTAATCCACCCACTTCACCTAATATCTTGCTTTGAAGTCTATTAAAACTTAAAATTTCCACATTCATAATTCCTGACAAATTATATTTTTCAATAATATCACATTCTGCCTGATAAGTCATAAGTTCAGGAACAATCAATATTAGATTGCATTTTGGATTTTCATATGCTTCTTTTTTTATTTTATCGTAGATATAGCATGACTTTCCAGTATTAGCACGACCTGCTATAATTTTTACACTCATAAATACCACCTTTTTAATATATTATTTATGATTTTATAATTCAACAATAGCTACTTCATGTCCTGTATATGCGATAAACCTGTCTTTTATATCTGTAGTTTTAACTTTAATAGTTGATGTATTAACACATGGATGACATCCCATAAATTCAAGTTCTAATACTTCCTTATCTATTGCTAAATGTACCTTACGTTCTCTATCAAACATAAGTCCTAATACACTTAAAGCCCCAGGTGTTATATTTAATAATTTTTCCATATGTTCTCCACTTGCAAAGGATAGCCTAGAGCTTCCAATTTGTTTAGAAAAGTCTTTAGTTACAAATTTTTTATGTCCTGGCATTATCAACAAATGAAAATCTGTTTTAGATGAATTGCATAACAATAAGTTTTTAGCAACTTTAACATTTAAAGTTTTTTCCACCTCATACAAATCTTCTATTGTCATAGCAGCCTCATGATCAACGCCAGTGTATGTTATATTTAATTTATCTAAAAGGTTGTAAGTTTCTATTTCTTTTTGCAACCGATTATTTGTTGGTTTTGAAATAAATAATTTTTTATTTATATTCATTTTTCTTTCTCCTTAATTTATTATCAAACAATATGTTAATTAATTGAATATTATTATATTACATATTAGCATTTGTTTATAAAATCTTCAATCTTTTATTGATGAATACAAAATATTTCCCCTTAAATTATTTTTTATAAAACTCTAGGGAATGGCAACATAATCTAAAATTCATGTCAAAAAATATTTAAAAAAGTAATATTTTAGGTAACACTTTACTATATTTAGAATAAAATACTAATGAGCTTGACTCAAATATTAATATGAAAAGGTGTTAACGAATGGGTTGGAATAGAACAAATTTTAATAATAACGTAATGGGTGATTCTGGAAGAAGATGTAGACATAACGATAATGTAGCTGGTGAATCAGGAAATAGAAGAAGATGCCTATGTGAATGTCGTTTTGTAAATGACAGAGTAGCAAGTGAAATTGCTTTAAGAGGTCCTGGATGTATCAGTGGAACTGGTCGTTGTGGAAGAGATACTGCTGAATTTGTAGAACAAGACTTTGGTTTTAATGAAGGATTTTGTGGTCAAGTAAGCCAAAGCGGCAATGTTCAAACCACAGGTAGAAGAAAACGCTGTGATTGCCGTTGTTTTAATAAATGTTTGAGAGATCTATTAGAAGACTTGCTTGATGAAGGATGTCCAAGATAATCTAATATATAACTAGGGGGAGATATCCCCCTTTATGTTTTGGTAATCATAATACAAAAACTAATTTCCCAATGAAATTAAAATAAATATATACAAAAAATATATAATTTTACATTTTTTTATATATTTATTTATTGAAAACAGGAAATAATATTATTATAGCTTTTTCTTTAAGAAAGGAGCTGTAATAAATGAGCAAAAATAAACTAATTGTACCTGAAGCACAGCAGGCAATAAATAATCTGAAAATGGAAATTGCACAAGATTTAGGACTTCCTACAATTAAAGGCATGACTTCAGAAATGTATCCTGCTATTGTAAATGGTCTAAGTGTTAGAGAAATGGTTCGAAGAGGTGAGCAAATACTCATAAACAAAAACAGAAAAATGCCATCCGATCGAGACATTTACTAATCCAAGAAGGCTATCCTAATTTAGGATAGCCTGTCTTGTTTTTTATTCTATTTTATTTTCTTCTGAAATATCATATATTTCATATATTAAATTCATTACTTCAACATCATTTGCTATATAAAATGATAACCTATTTAAAGTTTGCGTATCCCCTGGCAATGTGTGAAAATCAACATTATCTGAGGAGAACCCTATTGAACCTACAGCTAAGGATGTTAATTCAGTTAAAGAAAAATCTGTATCAACATGGGGATATATGCTACTTATCACTTTTGGTAATTTCAAACTTAAAGATTTTTTAATAGCTGATTTAACAAAATCTTGCTGTGCCTGAATTCTACCTAAATCACCTTCTGCATATCCTGTGTATCCAGGATAATTGGTTTTTCTAAACCTTAAGAATTCCATTGCTTGATCACCATATATAGTCTGCTCACCTTCTGGTATATTTATGTCAAGTGGTGGGTCAGAATAGGGATCTGTATATCTCATGTGAAATGGAACATTAACATCTACTCCTCCAACAGCATCCACAGCAGCTCTAACACCATCATAATCAATAGTTACATATTTATCAACAGTTATACCTGTTAAACTTCTAACCATATCTTTAATACCCTCTATACCTTTTACTGTATATATAGTATTTATCTTATTGTTAGCACTATTTACAAAACCATCTCTTTCCACATATGTATCTCTAGGTATAGATATTATGTCAGCTTTCTTTTCCTTAGTATCATAGGTAGCAACCATAATAGTATCAGATCTTTCATGTTCAAGCCCTAGCAGCAAAACATTTATTCTTCCTTTTTTATTAATGGCTTTTTCAAGAGGTGTAGCATTAGGATCTTCTAATGCCTCTACGTTACCATGAAAACCTACAATATATAAATACATGCCCCCTGCAATTAATATTGAAAAACATAAAAGGGAGGTGAAAAAAACTTTAAAAAAATGTTTCAACTTAAAATCCTCCATAAATATTATACCATTTTACAACTCTAATATAATATCATAAAATAAATTTTTGTAAAGAATTTTTTTCATGACAATTTAATTATTATAATTCTTCTTCATAAGCTTTTTTAAAATCCATAACAGTTAAATCACTTTCTAAATAACGAGCATATGTATATAATACATCTGACAATCTATTTACAAACTTTATTAACAATTCATTAACTTCTTCTTGTTTTCTTAAACTTAATATCCTTCGTTCTGCCCTTCTGCAAACAGTTCTAGCAACATGTAATGCTGCAGAAGCCCTTGATGTTCCAGGAACAATAAATGAATCAAATCCTTCAATTTTCGGCAAATATTCATCTATAATTCTTTCTAGGGATTCTATATCTTCTTCTTTAATTTTATAAATATATTTATTTTTTTCAACTGTTGCTAAATCACCAGCTACAAAAAATAATCTTTTTTGAATTTTTAATAATTTTTCTTTTATTTGTACATCTTCAACAAATTTAGATGCAAGTCCTATTGATGAATTAAGTTCATCAATCGTTCCATAAGCTTCTACCCTAAGTGAATCCTTATCAACTCTTGTACCATCAAAAAGTGATGTTTGGCCTTTATCACCTGTCTTTGTATATATCTTCATACTTGCCTCCTTAAGTTTTGTTATATAAAATTAATTATAACACATTTTATCTTTATTTTACATTAATAATTAATTAATAATTTCTAAGGATTGTTTTGTCATTTCATCTGAAATTCTTCCAAACTCTTCTAAAGACAAAGCTTCACCTCTTATACCAGGATTAATATTTGCTTTTTCTAATACTATTTTCAAAATATCTTTAGGATAATTTAAATTGCTACTAATGCTGTTAAGAATTGTTTTTCTTCTTTGTCCGAAAGAACCTCTAATTACACTAAATAGCATTTTTTCATCTAATACTTCAATTCTTGGTTTTTCCAATATATTAAGTTCAATAACAGCTGAATCTACCTTTGGCCGTGGCATAAAAACTGTGTTTGGAACAATCATAGCAATTTTAGTATCGGCCCTGTACTGAACTGCAAGAGATATAGAGCTATATTCCTTTGTGTTAGGCTTTGCATTTAATCTTTGAGCAACTTCCTTTTGAACCATTACAACAATTTTAGATATTTTATATTTATCCTCAAGTATTTTCATAATTATAGGTGTTGTAATATAATAAGGTAGATTAGCAACAATTTTTACATCCATTCCTTCAAGCTCTTCCTTAATAAGTTTATTTACATCAATTTTCATAAAATCTTCATAAATAATCTTAATATTGTCATAAGGTATTGTATTTTTATGAACATCAATTAAACTTTTATCAATTTCAATTGCAATTACCCTTTTCCCTCTTTTACATAAACATTGGGTGAGTGTGCCAAAGCCAGGGCCTATTTCAATTACCCCAGAATTATCATCAATTTCTGCTGTATCAACTATTTTATTAATTATATTCCCATCTATTAAAAAGTTCTGTCCAAGGCTCTTACTAAACTTAAATCCATAACTGTCAAGAACGTCCTTCATAACCTTAGGAGAATACAGTTTTATATCATCCATATTTATCCCTATTAATCCCTTCTAATTTGATTCAATTATTCTTTTTCAATAATTTCATTTTTTTCATTATCCTCAATACTTTTTATTGCTTCCTCTAATTGTTCCCTCGTTATTCCAAAACTATTTAATCTTTTTAAAAATTGTTTTGCACTACAATAGCCAATTCCAATTATATCACCAATTAATCCTCTTCTTTTAGAAGCATTGTCATTACCAACTAAATCATAATATATCATATCACTTTTTGTAAACTCTTCTATTGCATCTGAAATCTCTGCTTTTGCATTTCTAATAGCTTCTCTAATTTCTTCAGGCGAAGCATTTTCAACTCCAATATCACCATTTTTATTTGCCTTGTCCCTTGGAATAAAAGCATGCTTGCAATTATCAATTTCAGCAGAGAGAATATTTCTTATTTTTTTGCCAGGATAATCTGGGTCAGTTAATATAATTATTCCTCTGTTCTTTGATGCTTTTTTAATCACATTAATAATATTGTCATTTATACCCAATCCACTTGTGGATATAACCTGTGCATCAACGGCCCTTTTAACAGCTGATATATCTGATTTTCCTTCAACAACTATAATTTCCTTAATCAATTAACTTTCTCCTTATTTCAAATTTTCCTGTCATTCTGAAGGCATAGTCTGAAGAACCTCATTACACATTATCTATTTTCTTCTAATAGTGATTTTATTTTAGTCACCATTAAATCAACAGCTACTAAATTATTGCCCCCCTCAGTAACAATTATATCTGCAAATTTCTTACTTGGTTCTATAAATTGTTCGTGAGCTGGTCTAACAGTGTTAATATACTGAGCTATAATTGAATCCAATGTCCTGCCGCGTTCTTTCATATCTCTTATTATCCTTCTCATAATTCTAATATCAGAATCTGTATCAACAAATATTTTAATATCTAATTGTTCTCGTATCTTTTCTTCATAAAAAACTAATAGACCTTCTACTATTACTATTTCTTTAGGTTCAACAATAACAGTCTCTTTTTTTCTGTTATAAATTTCATAATCATATATTGGCTTTTCTATAAAATTCCCATTTTTTAAATTAATTATATGTTTAACAAATAAATCTGTATCAAAAGCAAATGGATGATCATAATTAGTTTTACATCTTTCCTCATATGTTAAATGACTTTGATCTTTATAATACGAATCATGCTCAATAATAGATATACTATCTTCTGGAACTTCCGAATATATTCTATTGACTATAGTTGTTTTTCCTGAACCCGTGCCTCCAGAAATACCAATAAATATAGGCCTTTTCATATATATCTCCTTTTTTCTTTAAGTATTTGAAAATATTATTAATATAATTAACATATTTAACGTATAATCTCTGTAAAAATAAATTATTCATTTACAATATACACCATTTTTTTTATTTTGCATATAGTTTCTTGCAGAAATTTTAATGTGTCATTCTGAACTGGAGGTGAAGAATCTCATAATGACATCTAAACAAATAAAAATTGCCTGCACTGCAGGCAATTTTTATTTGTTACTTATTGATATTAGTTTTGGGGATATACCTAGTTAATTTAATTAATTTAATATATAAACCTTTACAGGCCTTATCCCAAAGTTGTAACAATCGTTGCTGTCTTCCATAAATAAATCAATTCTATTTCCTTTAATCGCTCCCCCTGTATCTTCCGCTGTAGCAAAACCGTAGTCAGGACTGCCATCTGTAGAAGCTATATATAGCTTCGTTCCAAGAGGTATAACATTCGGGTCTACTGCAACTACGCCTGGACGAGCTTTAGTTCCAGACGCTGTAATTCCATGATATGGATCACCAGGGTTTTTGCCTGTGCTTTCATAGGATAAATCATAAGCTGTAGCGGTCATCACCATTTCTTTTGAATATCTGAAACCACCGCGTGATGTAGCTACCTCTCTTTTTTTAGTTCCTACTTCTACTATTTTGTCAACAGGCTCTGTGTATTCAATTTTATCTAGATCACGTGACAACAAATTAGTATCTTCATAAATTCTTTTATAAATATATTCTTTTGTTCCCTTTGACCCTTCTTGCACTACATTTTTTGTTCCTTCGTATACATTTTCATTATATACAATTTTTGTCTCATACTCAACACTTTCGGACACTGTATCATATTTTAATGTATACAACGGTTCTTCAGGTAACACCTTTGCAGGGCTTATTTCATCATTTAAGGTATCTGCAAAAGCAAATTTCTGAAATCCATTTAAATCATTTTCTTTAATATCATAAGTTACAATAAAGCTCATTATTAAAATTGTTAAAATAAAAAATGGGTATATTTTCTTTTGTTTCATTTTACCACCAACCTTTAATATTATATCCGAAATTGACTACTCTCGTCGTCAATTAAAGGCATAAATTTTTTAGAAAAAAATTTACTTTTTGTATATTATTAATTCAATACATTATAGGCAATCCCTTGCAAAAAACCCATCTATTTTGCATAGAGCAGATTATATAACAAGATTTTACTTTTATCAAGCTTTTTTTATAATATGAAAATTTAATATACAAAAGCTTTTGTAACAATTTTTTATGAATTAATTTCCTAAAAAAGTAAGTTTTCGTCTCTTTTCATGATATTATTAACAATAATTAATAAATTATTCAACAAATATATAAAAAAAACAATTGCGTAACAATTGTTTTTGATAATTTCTTAATATTTAATTTGTTAGAATAGGTAATATTATCTAATACTATATTTTACTGTATTTATATTCTTTCACATCATTGTATAATTCATGCATAATTTTCTCAAATAATACACCTTCAGAGCTAGGGGTATTTGCTTTATAGGTTATTAATACAGCTGATGTAACAAACCTTGATGCTTTTTCTATAGCTTTTGGCAAATCATCATTGTTCAATAAATATCCTAAAAATAACGATGTAAATAAATCTCCTGTTCCAGGATATCGTTTATTAATATAGTCGTAAGGAACTTTATAAAATTCATTTTTGCTTTTATCAAAACAAACGTTTATACTCTCACCTTCATCAGTTTTAATTCCTGTAATGACAACAATACCAGGTCCTAAATTACTTAAAGCTACTAAATATTCTTTGAGAGTATCTATACTTAAATTGTCATCTGTATATTTTTTTCCTGTTAAAATACATGCTTCAGTTAAGTTTGGAGTTATAATATCTGCACTTTCAACTAGTCTGCTCATTTTACTGATCATATCTTCACTATATGTTTTATATGTAAATCCATGATCACCCATTACAGGATCAACAACAATTAAAGTTTCCTTATTATTGTTTTTTAATTTAATTCTTTTTATTATATCTAATATTATATCAATTTGCTTTTGAGAACCAATAAATCCACTATATACACAATCAAATCCAGAAGAAATTTTCTCCCAATGATCATAATATTCTATCATATGATCTGTAAAATCATAAAAGAAGAAATCCTTATATTCAGAATGATTGCTTAATATGGCAGTTGGCAATGGACATACTTGACAGCCTAAAGCTGATATTATTGGAGATATAACGGTCATAGAGCATCTGCCAATTCCTGAAATATCGTGAATTGCAGCAATTTTAGGAACATAACTATTCATTTTTTTACTCCTGTTATTTGTTTTATTAAACAAATATTAATCTAAATCTATTACTTAAAAAAGATACAGTTTTATATAACCTTAAAAGGACAGATATAAAAATACCTACAAATTTTCTTTATGAAAATTTGTAGGTACATTTCTATTATTGATTTTTCAAAATAACATCATGAGCGCTTCCTTCAGAAATACTTGTAGCTGATACTATAGTAAGTCTTCCTGTATCTTGAAGCTCTTTAATTGTTCTCGCACCACAGTTACACATGGTTGATTTAATTTTATGAAGTGTTGTTCCTAATCCATCATCTAATGAACCTGCATATGAAACATATGAGTCGACACCCTCTTCAAATTGAAGACTTGTTTTGCCACCTAAATCATATCTAGCCCAATTTCTAGCTCTATTAGACCCTTCACCCCAATATTCCTTTACAAATCCATTGCCATATTTTACTTTAGCTGTAGGACTTTCATCAAATCTTGCAAAATATCTTCCAAGCATTACAAAATCTGCTCCCATTGCTAAAGCTAAAGTAATGTGATAATCGTGTACTATTCCTCCATCTGAACAAATAGGAACATAAATACCAGTTTTATTGAAATATTCATCTCTTGCTGCTGCTACATCTAAAACAGATGAAGCTTGACCTCTTCCTATACCTTTTTGTTCACGGGTAATACAAATAGATCCTCCACCAATTCCTACTTTAACAAAATCAGCACCAGCATCAGCTAAATATTTAAATCCCTCTTCTTCAACCACATTACCAGCACCAACCTTAACAGTACCATTATATCTTTCTTTAATCCATTTAATCGTATCAGATTGCCATTCACTGAAGCCTTCTGAAGAATCTATACATAAAATGTCGGCACCAGCTTCAACTAGAGCTGGAACTCTTTCCTTATAATCTCTAGAATTAATACCTGCACCTACAATATATCTTTTTCTATCATCAAGAAGTGATCTAGGGTTTTCTTTATCATCAGAATAGTCTTTTCTAAATACCATATAAACTAATTTAAAATCTTCATCAACTATTGGAACAGAGTTTAATTTATGCTCCCATATAATATTATTAGCATCTGATAATGATATACCCTCTTTTCCAACAATTAGGCGATCCGCAGGAGTCATAAAATCACGAACCTTTTTATCAAGAGGATCTCTTGTAATTCTATAGTCCCTACCTGTAACAATACCAAGGAGCTTTCCTGTAGAAGTACCGTCATTTGTTATGGCCATAGTTGAATGCCCTGTTTTTTCCTTTAATTTCAATACATCTTCCAATGTGTTATCTGGGGTTAGATTTGAATCACTAATAACAAACCCTGCTTTATATTTTTTAACTTTTCTAACCATTTCTGCTTCATCTTCTATTGATTGAGAGCAATAAATAAAAGAAATTCCTCCATTTTTCGCCAATGCTATAGCCATATTATTATCAGAAACTGATTGCATTATAGCTGAAGAAAAAGGTATATTAAGTTTTAATTCAGGTTCTTCACCTTTTTTATATCTAGTAAGAGGTGTGCTTAAATTTACATTTTCAACAATACAATCCTTTGTTGTAAGATTTGGTAAAAGCAAATACTCTCCAAAAGTTCTTGAAGGTTCATTAATTATTCTAGCCATATCTATATTCATACTCCTTAATTTAAATTTATTATACGTTCAAATATAATTATTCTTGATAGATTAACATAAGAATTATTCATTGTCAATATTTAGGTTCAAATAATAAAATTTGTACAAATATATCATATTATAAACAAAAAAAGGGAATTAAGCATCCCCTTATAATCATGTTATGATTTTGTAATTATTTGATTAACAAATATTAATTATATTAAATTATATTTCTTTAATTTATCATAAATAACAGTTCTAGATATTCCTAATATCCTGGCAGCATGGGCTTTATTGCCATTACTTCTCTTTAAAGCGTTTTCTAATGTTTCTTTTATCAGAATATCTTGCTTTTCTTTTAATTTCATATCTTCCAATAAAATAAGCTTGTTAAATTTCTTATATGAATTTTCATTTTTATATAATATTTGTTTATTATTGTTTTTAATACTTATATTATCTTCATTATTTAATAACCACTTTCTAAATCCAAAAATATTAACCAGACCTTTTATTTCATTATATATTAATACTCCACAGACTATGTCCTCTTTACCCAATGGTATGTAAGCAGTATAAATTATGTCATTTTCATTTGATTCGTAATCACAGATTAAAGATTTTCCAGTCATTAATACTTCTTCAATGTTAGTATCTTGAAAAAAATAACTAGCGTATTGTCCAATAGCTTCCCCCTTATGGATATTAAAAGTATTTGACCAGTTTTCATTTACATATTCATATTTCCCATCCTTGTCCACGATAGATATACAACCCAACTTATCCAATGCTAATTCAAATAAACTATTATTAATTTCCAATTTAATCACCTACCATATTTTTTATCGTTTCACCGTATATTTATTATTTTCGAATGAGAATGCGAATTTTTTAAGGTAGGTGTATCTTTTTTTTACATTTTTTGTAAACAAAAAAGACAGCTTAACTGTCTTTAAGTTTAATAATCTTCATCATCCATTAATTCATCAATTTCTGCTTCGTCTAATATTTCATCAAATGCTGAAGTAACTGCTTCATATTCTTCATCTGACTCTATGCTTATTAACTCAAAAGTTCCGTCTTCATATTCTTCATAACCATAAAGGAAAACTTCCCCATCTTCTTGATTTTCAAGTGGCAACAATGCAATATAGTCTTTTTCTTCAACTGGGAAAACAGCAATTACAGCACACTCAATTTCAGTTCCATCCTCAAGAGTAAGAGTTAATATATCTTCATCGTGGCAACCACAATCATCATCATCGCAACCACATCCGCAGCCACATAAATCTTTATCTTCACTCATAGTTTTATACATCCTTTTATTTATTTATCCAGAATTATCTAGACATTAAAACTTTAACAGAATGTATAAGAAAATGCAAGACGTATTTTACATAAATTATAATTATTTATATTATAAAATCACCTTTACAAAACTAGCTTTTTTTATTATAATTTAGTATGTAATCGGGATGTAGCGCAGTTTGGTTAGCGTACAAGTCTGGGGGACTTGGGGTCGCTGGTTCGAATCCAGTCATCCCGACCAAGTATGTTACTTTGCAGCAAAGTGCAATGCAACTCACCCTTTATTATATTTGAATATTAAAAAATATTATGCAGAGAGCCAATACAGCATCGTAAAATGTTGCAAAATAATATTGCCACGGTAATTTTTTCTTTCTTAAGTATAAAATTACTGCGCTAATTATTATAGCTCCTATTGCAATAATTAACAGTTTTGACTGACCATATAAGGCTATTCCCACCATTACTAGTGCAATCATCAACGGTAATGTTAAAAATGTTGCCTTTATAAAAATATTAAACTTTGATATGAAAATTATCCATGAAATAATAGCTATAATAATAATATACAGTACTTTCCCTAATGCTGGAGGAGTTGCATTTTCAGGCATTCCCATAATACTCATTAAACCGTTAATCACAAATGCAGCTAACAAAAATGCCAGATTAAAAAGAATAAATCCTCCCACCACTATTACTAATGCAGATAATATGTTTTTTTGCCAAGTCTTTAATTTCATTTTAATCGCCTCACTCTTTTATACTTGTTATAGTATATAACATATAATAATTATGTTAATATATTATATATTCATACAAAGTCTTTTAATCACCTTAAGAGTGATTCTTATAAATTATATTATTTATCATATTTTCCGCAAAATTCTTTGCTGTAATTTCAATATTATTAATATTATCAATATCTCCAATATCATTAGCAGTTTCCATAAGAGCAAATCTAGGAGGAAGTATAAATGTTTTATTTATATTTAATGCACTGATTAATTGTTGTGCTATTATATCACTTCCGCTGTGACCTGAAACTATTATTGAATATATATATTTATCATAAAATTTAGTTTTTCTATACAATGCCGTTAATCTATTAATAACCGCCGACATATTAGCACTTATTGAATCATTATAATTTGGACAAAGCATTATCAAAATATCTGATTTCAATATTGATGGATATACCTCATCTACCATTATACCACCATAAAAACAATTGTTACTTTCTGAGTAGTGTTTGCATTCCTTATACGAACATGCTTTACAATCATTTACTGTTCCATTTTCAATATGTATTTCTTCAATATTATAACCATCTAAATTTTTCTTTATTTTTTTCCATAAACTCAATGTATTTGATGTTTTATAATTGCTAGCATGTAAGGCTAAAATACTTGGATTTTTTATATTTTGTTTACTAAAATTCATCATTCTGTCAACAGTTTTTCTGCAATCTTCTTTACAAATACTCAATAAATCTTTATTATATATTTTTTGATATGTGTTATATGTTTTAAGAGAACCAGTAGCTTCAGAAATCGGTCGTCCTGGGAATGTACATCCAGCCATATTTGAATATAAAATTATCTTTCTAGAAATATCTCTCGTATAAAACTCATTATTGCTATTTATTAAAATACTACCGACTGAATTTTCTAGCAAATTATTTGATATACTTATTTTTTCTAGCATTTTATAAAGCTCAATATTAATACCAGAATCACCAAGCTCCACAGCAAATAAAATTCGCTTATTTCTTAAACAGTCTATTTCTTCACTATTTCTAACTATTTCATATTCATAATTTCCCAAAGCAAAATTCAGCATTTCACCCAATCTCTTTGAAATATTTCCAGGCTGTAAAACTATAATTTTATCCAAACACTCACCTTTTTCCATTCCTGAATTCTCTACATTCTCTGCATTATTTCTTAATTCATGCATTCTCTACATTCATATTAGATCCCTCACTAACGTTGAGGATGACACAGTTCATGCATTCCTTGCAACACACCATACGTATATTTCATCCTTTCAAACAGTTCTTCTGGCATCTGTATTTTCTCTATCTCTAACCCTGCAGATGTATTCCTATTTTTAGCTCCCATATAAACTCCACCTAAATAGTTAGCGCTATAATGCCATTTTCCCTCTAATGTATATATAATAGATATTGCGCCTGAAGAAAGAGCAGGAGCTACAAAAGGCTTAAATCCTGTTTTCCTTACTTCTAAATTTGCAGTAACTGCAAGAAAGGTAAGTTCCTTAGATATCTCGTCATCATAGTTTTCTATGCTATTTGCTATTACTAAATCATTTCCATGAGGTCCAAAAGCCCTTCCTTCTGTTAAAAATGATTTATATCTTTCATCTTTTTTAGCATAATAAGCTGCTCTAGCATTCATTACACCAAGACCGTAGCCCTTTATTTGCTCTGGAGCAATTTTACCTTTACTTTCATTTAACACAACATTGCATAAAAGATCTACTGGGTCAGAGACCACAGCAAAAACACCTTTAAAATTGTTTTCAGCGGCCATATTGGCATATTCTTTAATTAAAATAGAATTTTGTTCAAATTGAACCATTCTTACATCTTTAACAGTTGAGCCTACTGGTGGAACTCCTTTTGATGCACAAAATACAAACATATCGCAATCAAACAATTCATTCTTATTAATACCGTGAACTAAGGGCAATTCATTAAAATCAAAAGGAAGAGATGTTTGATTCATCTCATATTCCCAACGCTTGATTTTTTCTTCGCTTCTATCATAGATACCAATTGATTGAATGCTTTTTCCCCCAAGAAGCTTTAATCCTATGAGTAATGTGCTTCCTACATCTCCAAGAGCTAGTATATTAACCCGGCTTTTTTTACTTTCTTTAAAATAAAACTCATTTTCAAAATCATCATAGCTTGTATTAATTGCTTTAATCTTTCTTTCATTAATTAATTTTAGTATGGTTTCAGAAATATTTATTTTATTAGTTTCCTTTGTTAATTTAATTAAATCAATTGTTTCCTTTTTTATAAATAAATCTGATGAATGTGAAATTGCAAATGTTTTTTTTGAAGTATTTTTATCTAATTCTGTGAGAAAGTAAAGCTCTTGAGGATTATCAAGGGCCTTTACTTCACTGACTTTTTCATAATCATATTTATCGTCTAAAGAAAATAGATATTTATTGTTATGTTTATAAAAGTACATTATTTAATAATCCTTTCAAGTTTGATTAAATTCTCGATGGTAACATCCATATAGCTTGATGGTTCCATATTTAAATCATATGAAATATTTTTACCAATGTAAGGTATCCTTGGAGATACCATAACTTCGCCAATCCTTTTTAGTGTTAAATTTCTTTCATATAATTTTTGATACTCCGTTTCAAGAGTATGAAGGATACCTTTTGCGTTTAATAAACATATCATAGATAAATTATATATCGCTTCATTTGTTGTATCTTTAATGAAAGGAGGTGCTACATATGGTAGTATTAAATTTATTGAAGGTATTAAATTCAACAAATTCTCTCCCTCAGACCAAATTCCATCGCCGCCTAAAAATGGATACATAAGGTTTTCATTAAACCAAATTCTTAGATTTGGAATGAAATATGCTGAATCTACTTCCCTACCCTGAATTTCCATTAAATCCTTTCCTCTACCTGACATTAAACCAACTATTATTTTCTTAACTTTAATATTATAATTTTTAAATATAGGATCTATCTCTTTTATTCTATAACCTTTATGCATTAAATCATCTACAAGTATTACAGGTCTATTAAATGATTTTATTGTTTTAATTTGATTTTTTAAAGGCGAATAGAATGGATATTCTGATATTCTGAATCTTTCAGTATCTGTACTAAATACCTTTTCAGTGTGTATTGATTTTGTAACAGTGTTTGGAACCACCATACCTTTCAATATATTCCCAAAAGGTACGCACATGTAATTTCCTAATACCCTTGGTTCTAATAATACATCTGGTACTCCATTAATACTACAAATTTTTTCTATTAGTGTTTGATTAATCATATCATTATCAAAAGACAACACTAAACTGCCAGGATAAAGTTTTGTCATAGCTCTTTGTAGTACCTTTCTTGTGTCTCCTATAATCCTTTGTACATTAGGATTATTATTTAAAGGTTCTTTAATGAAACTTTGAAGATTCAATGTTAAGCAAATTGGAAACTTCATGTCAACAGCATAAATTTTTCTTTTAGAATCTATATCAACAAGTTTCTGAAATCCTTGAAGTTCTAGCATTTCATGTATTTTCTCATTTTCGAAGTTTGTAATAATATTTTTATATAATGCATAAGTAAAATCATTTTTCAAGCAATATGATAATGTTTCAGTTATTATGATTTGTTCAATATTATCATAAGAAATACTTGGATTAATGTATATACCATCTATTACAATAATTCTGCCTGCAGTTTTTTCTCTTATATAATTAGCAATATATAGGCTGTTGAATTCTGAATATACTTCTGATGAACTAATTTTATGAAATGCAGAAAAACCAATTATTTTATTGGAATTCTTACCATCTCTTATTATAATAAATTTTATATTTTTAATAAATTTCTCACTTAAATTTTCGCAAATAGAAGTATGTTCAAAAATATATTTCCCTATTTCATCAATTACTTGCCTATTAAAATCTTCTATAACCTCTACTTTTAACGGTTTTGATTTAATAACTCCTTTATATTGCGGTTCTCTTAAGTATATATTTCTATCATATATAAAGCTTTGAGCAAGAGGATCAATTAAGTTTGATATATCCCTATTGCTATCTATATGCTCTCTTATTTGAGTGGAACTTATATCCTTTAAATATGCTGGAAGTTTAAGTTCGATAACTTTTCCTTTTATTCTGTTTTTAGAATCATCTATTTTCTTTTCAGAATTTAAAGATCTATTAAAAATTATATGGTCAAATGAATGTATAGAGTTTTTTGTGGGTCTTAATTTATATGCAGATGCATTTACTATTACATCACTTCCCACTACAATATGAATTTCTTTGTTAGGAAATAATGCTTTTAATTTTTTTAAATCATCATCATTAGATAAGTTTACTGGAATATCATCGGGGAACATAAACACATTCAATTCATCTGCTATTGACATATTAATTATCTGTCTTCTAATCATTCTTGGTTGTACTCTCTTTGACCAAGAAAATTCATCTACTGCTAAATATACTTCAAAGCCCAAATTTCTAATTTCATTTGCAATGCCCTTATGGCTTAATGAAAAAGGATCAAATGTTCCAGGAAAAAATGCTATCTTTTCATTTTCTTTTATTCCAAAATCCTTATAATAAAAAATGTAATCACATATAAATCTATAAATATGATTAAATGACGCTGAATTATTAAAGAAAAATAAATCGCTTATTTCCTTCTCATTTATTAATGTTAATAACTTTTTATAAATCAACATAAAAATTTTATGTTTCTGCTCTAAAGAAAGTAATTTAGAACCAAAAATACTCTGACCTATATCAAGAAATGTTTCTTGCTTAATTTGTACATTGTAATTTGCTAATCCGCTTAAAACAATGCCTAACATTTTTATTAATCTTTTGTTATATGCTTCTTCAGATTCTTCAAATTTATCTTTGTAGCTAGGATAATACTGAATCATAACATCAAATGTAACTATTGCAAGAGCACTGGCTCTTTCGTTTGTTGCTTTATATATATTTTTTAAATCAATTATAAATTCATCTAATTCCTTTGGATGTAATAACATTACAAATTGGCCTAAATATTCAGGTATGTATTTTGCAAATTGCATTTCATCCATTTCAAGGCCCTTAACTAATTCAACTGCTATTTCATTTCTTTGGTCAATAGAAAGTAAAGGCCCAATATCCAATAATGAATTCCCAGCCTTATTTCTTACTGATTCCTTTGCACTAACCTTAACTAAATTACATAAATGAGTTGCTGTTTGTAAAAGTGTAACTTCATTTGCATTATGTATATCATCCATTATGTAATCTATACTTATAGTTTTAACATTCCATGGAGTAGCAGCTTTCAAATTATTTAAAAACAAATCAGCAGTTTTACTTCTTTCTTTATTAATTAAGAAATTATATTTACTTATTGTTTCGTGATTCAATTCTAACTTCTTTGCAATTTTACCCTTTAAAAAAATAATGCAAATACTTTCGTCATCATCTATATTTTCTATATAACTTATAATTTTATTGATGATACTATTATTATAATTCTTTTTATCAAGGAAAATATTTAGAAATTGTAAAGACATAAGTCTAATTTCTAATAAAGGATTTCCCAATTCATTTATAGCATAATCTATTAAAACATTTATTTGATTAATATTACAAATCTCTAAAGGTACGCTTAACAATGAATTTAATAAATTAAGCGTAGCCACATCATCATAATCATCTTTATTATAATATCTCATTAATATTTCTATATAATCATGTTTTTCTTCTTCTCTACAGCTATTAATAACTCCATTTACAAAAACTCTTAAAGAATAGCCAATCCATTCTTTATGTTGATCAGTAATTTTATGATCTGGATTAATATATAAGTCTAAATACTTTTCCCATAAGCTTAAACTGGTGGCACCATCTATTGATACTATTTTAGCATCTTTAGGCATTTCCTTTTTATATTCCATATCAAATGATACTATTATCTTTCCCATTAGCTTTGCTGATTTGCGGCGAATGTCACCCTCTCTATTAATTAAAAGTTCATATAAAAAATTAAGTGTATATAATTTTTGCTTTTGAGTAAGATATGTAGAATATTCTTCAAAAATATTTAAATAAGCTCTTATATTTTTCCAATCCTTCTCACTTCTAGCAGCCTCAATCATGCCAGCAAAAGTAACCTCATTGTTTAATTTATTCATTAATGAAGTATTATGCCCTATTGCCATATATTTGAAATTTTCAACAGCTTCATACCCATTTAACAGAGCAAAATCTTTGTCTCTGTGCTCTCCTGGTTCAGAAGAAGTAAAATCTATATTAATACCCCTGTGGGTCATGTAATTTTCAAAATCCTTTAATTTAGAATATACTCTAATATATCTTTTTTCCTTTTCTTCATCAACATTATCCAATTTATTTAATATTATTTGAAAAGATTCAGAAAGAGTATAAATATACATAACATTACCCTTTTTAGTCAACTTGTTTTTCACTCTAAAATCAGCATAAATTAAAATGAGTGATTCTAATGGCAATGTTTCTAATTCCAAATCCCATGTTGAATGATTAACCGAAATATGAGCGATACTAGGCATATTGTTTTTTGTAAACCACTGATCTGTATAATAATAATGTAGGTATGCAACCCTTTTCTTTTCGTCATCCTTACAACCGTATTTACCTATATCATGACCAGCTGCAGCCCCTGAAACTAATCCTAGATTTACAGGTATACCTACCTTTTTCATTTGTCTTCCCACATGCATAGCAACATAATGAACAGCAGCAGTATGGTTTAATGTGTTATAACCATTAACTTCTGAATCCAGTCTCATTAATTCATATACATAATATTTATCAAATGCTGTTAAAAATTTTAAATATTCATGTGAATTCGGCAATTCTTTAATTTCACTGTCTGTCAAAAAACTAAAATTATAAAACTTATCAAATTCTTTATTTTTAAATTCATTTGAAAATACAGTCTTTAATATCTCTAAATATATTCGTACTCCTGGTTCAAGGCTTGGATTAAGTTTAATAGTAACAGCACTAGGAAAAGATTTATATAATGTATATTGAAAAATATAATTAAGCCAATCTATTGGCGGCTCATCAGTAAAACTACTTAGGATATCAAGAGTTAAATCTATAACATCTTTACACATTATTTTTTCTTTGTTCAATAAACACATCAAATTATTTACAAACTCTTTATTAATAATAAAAGATTGTATTTTTTCCTCTGGTATATTTACACTCTTTAAAAAGTCTTCTTGTGTAAGGCTGTTAAGTATTTCTTTATGTAATTGATTTAATAATAATCTACTCATTTTATACACCTATATATTTATAAATTTACATTTTAATGTTGTAATTATAACACAGCTGTTTATTTACTGCAACAAATTATAGAAAACATAACAAAACATATAATTAAAAAATATTTTCCAAAGATAAACATTCATTATCTTTTATAATATTAAACAATACTCTTAAGTTTTCAATTTCCGCTTGTGATAATATTTTATCTGAATTAGATATGTATGAATTAAGTAGCTTAAAAGAAGAGTCTATATTATTAACATTTCCCTGATTAAGGAAGTAAATCCATAAATTCCTTGTATCTTCCCACTTTTTACTATATACTTCTATATCATTTTTAGCTTCATCCCAATCTTCATTACCAACCTTATCTAATAAATCTCCTAGATTATCCCAAAAATAAGATGTAACAATTTCAATAGAAGTAAAATGAAACCATAACCATAAAAATATGCATGCTAACAACAGTATGAAAGATATAATTAACATTTTCATTACATTACCTACCTTTTGTAAAAAATGAACTTATCAGATTCATCAACAAATCCATATATTATATTTTCTATTTTTAATTTTTGTTTTTTAATTTCCTTATATAAATCATCTTCTTTTATATTAAATTCTTGTAAATTCTTTCTCATAACCTTACCATCTAATACTACTGAAATAGGAATTCTTTTACACCTCTTATCACCATTATCAGCTGCAATTATGCTTACATCGCCATTAGTCTCCATTATGAGATAATCAATATCTTCTATATTATAATACCCACTCAACCTCATCTGACCTAATATATCATTAACATTAATTCTTAACCTTTTCATTTCTTTAACATTAAATTTTCCATGATCAATAATAATTGTAGGTCTTCCTGAAATGATCTTGCGTATAGTATTACTTTTTAATGAAGCATACGAAATTAAGCACTGAAGAAATGTGATTGTTATTATGGCAATAATACCATGTAATAAAGGGGCATCGAAATCTTCCATTGGAAGAGTAGCTAAATCTGCAAGCATCAAAGATACTACTAAATCAAATGGCTGCAATTCCCCAAGTTCGCCCTTTCCCATAAATCTCATGGAAATTAAAACAATAAAATATAAAATTAATGCTCTAATTACAACAATTATCATAAAATACCCCATTAGTTAACATTCAATTTTTAGTTTAACCTTTCTGCTAAAAAATATCCGATGAAAAAAATGGGGTATGTCATTTGCGGTTATGTCATTAAAAAAAGTGCTCTATTGAGCACTTAATATTGCGGTTTTTATACAGCTTTATTATTAACAATATTTTTTAATTTTGCAAAAATCATTCTTCCTGCAGCAGTTTGTAAAACACTTGTAACAGTTACTATTGCTGTATCACCTATACATTTTTTACCGCCTTCAATTACTATCATTGTTCCATCATCTAAATAAGCTAATCCTTGACCTGATTCTTTACCATCCTTAACAATTGTCACATTCATTTCTTCTCCAGGAAGAACAACTGGTTTAATGGCATTTGCCAGTTCATTAATATTGAGAACTTCAACACCTTGGAATTCTGCTACCTTATTTAAATTGAAATCATTAGTCAGAACCTTTCCGCCTAATTCTTGAGCAAGTTTAAGAAGCTTTACATCTACTTCAATATTTTCACCATAGTCTTTAGATTCAATAATCACATCAACTATTTTTTCTTTTTGTAAAATATTAAGTATATCTAACCCTCTTCTTCCTCTGTTCCTTTTAAGACTATCTGATGAATCTGCAATATGTCTTAATTCTTTTAGAACAAATTCTGGAATTACTAAAGTACCTTCAATGAAACCAGTTTTACAAATATCAGCAATTCTGCCGTCTATTATTACGCTTGTATCAAGAATTTTTGGAGAAAATAAGCTTTTTTGATTTTTATCAGATTTTGATTTACCTGTTTGTTGCTTCCTAAAAATTGGCAATATAACATCGTCTTTTTTTCTTGTTGCAATCTTCAACCCTAAATAACCAAATAATAAATACAATAACACTGATATAGCTGTACCAACATATTTTATGTTATTAAATGGTTGACTTATAAGAAATGCTATAACAAAACCAACAATTAGTCCAGCAGAACCTAGTATGATATCGCTTGTAGAAAACTTTAACAGCTCCTTTTCAAAAGCGCCAACTATATTCAGACCCAATTTTTTAAATTTAGGAGTCAAAATATATAATATTATTCCAAAAATTAAACCTATAATAATAATAATAATAGTACTTTGAAAACTAGTAATACTAAATAAATCCATTCCATTAACAATTATTCCAATAAAAACGCCAATTGAAATACCAATAATTGTTAAAATTCCTCGCAATAATTTATCTAACATATAATCACCTCCCTCATAGTATAACCAAAATTTGTAACTTTATTTTAATTTTGGCTATACAAATTTAAATTATAAATAACTTTTATTAAATCATCCTTAATAAAAGCATAAAAAATACTTATTCTTCATTTACATCTTCATTAATTATACTATCCAAATACTCTAATACAACATTTCCATCTTCGTTGGTAGCAAGAGCAATTTCACTGCAAATCATTTGCTTTGCACTTATAAGCATTTTCTTTTCACCAGTTGATAAACCTTTTTCCCTATCCCTATATGTTAAGTCCCTAACAACCTGTGCTACTGCAAATATATCTCCAGTCTTCATTTTTAACATATTATCTCTATACCTTTTATTCCAGTTTGAATCATTTAATACAGCTCCTTGTTTCAATATAGCAACGACTTCACCAACAGCATCTTCTTCAATTATATCCCTAATTCCAATATTATCAACATTATCTACTGGAATCATGAGCTTCATTTCACCTATAGGCATTTTAAGAACGAAATAGTTCTTTGTTTCGCCTAATATTTCTTTTGATTCAATGGAATCAATTATTCCTGCTCCATGCATTGGATAAACAACTTTATCACCCAAATTAAACATCGTAATCCCTCCTATTTTATAAGTATACATCAAAGAATTACAAATGTCAAATTGAACATTATACACTTAACATAAATTATTGTCAATATATTTAACAGATTATTTTATTAATTTTTTTACTTATTTTTTACTTATTAACAAAACTAATAACAAGATTTTACAATATACATAATTTAAAAATAATATTTATAATAAAAGTGTTGAAACGTTAAATTT
>JAQVWY010000043.1:0-17539 GCA_028709465.1 Tissierellia bacterium
ATTTGCTTATTATAACTTATTATTTACCATTTATCAATATTTTATATTAGGTTATTATCTATAAATACCATAAATACCATAAAGACCATAAATACCATAAAGACCATAAATACCATAAAAACCATAAAAACCATAAAGACCAAACTACCCTGTGTCATTCTGAAGGCGTAGCCTGAAGAATCTCGTACTTCATATTAATATGAGCATTATTATAGAAATTAATGCAGATATTACTCCAAATAAAACCCTTGACATTATATATTTAAAAATATTTATATTGAAATCTGTTGTAACTGCTAATGTTTGAAACACAATAGATATTCCTGAAAAACTAATTAAAAAGTTAATTATAATAAGCTTAATTTCTAAATTAAGGGGAGAAGCAGAAATTATGCTGCAACCATTTGTCATTTCTAATCCTCCTATTAACAACGAGTTAATAATATGCATGTAATCAGGATTCACTAACTTGAAAATTTCAATAGAATTAATTATGTTAGCTAGAAATTTTGCAAGAATTGAAAATATAACTATAACTGCACCAACTGACAACATGCTAGTAATTGATTTAGAAATAGATGAACTAAATACTTCATTAAAAGAAGATGGTTTAGTTTTTATTCTTGCATTAGATAACAGAGGATTTTCATTGCTTTTAAATAAAGAACTTAATATTATCGCTCCAACAAAATGCGGGATAACAATATATTTATAAAGATTAAAATCACCTAACATAGAAAAGGCAACTGCCCCAGCTATAAATTGAAAACTACAGTTATTTGAAAAATATAAAATATAATTAGCTTCATTTTGTGTAACCTTTTTATTGTTTACCATTATGTTTGTCACGATTGCCCCTGAAGGATAACCAGCAATAAAACTGATGAAATAAGGAATTATAGCAAATTTACTTTTAAGCAAATATATAGAAATGAATGAAAATCTCTCTAATAAACTGTAAATAAAATTATATTGCAACAATATGTTAGATAAAACAGACATAGGAAACAGGAATGGAATAATGTTGTTTATCCATATATTCAATCCTTTAAAAGCACCCTCATACACAATACTTGGCTGCAATATAAATGTAAATATTATTAATAAAATAAATATTGGCACTAAATTTCTTTTGAACATAAAACAACCCCCTATCTACAATATATTATTGCAAAAAGGGGGACATTATGCTTCATAAAATTTAAATATTATTCTTTAACATATATAGAATTCTGATAATACTCTTGGTTAATTTCTCTATTCTTAAAGGGAAGATAATATATATTCGTAGCTTTATTTGTTAAGTTAAATATATTTAAATTTATATTATATTTGTTATAATCAGAATACCTATTAATTATATAAGTATCGTTATTTTTTGCTTCTTTTATAATTTTTCTGCCAGTATCATTAAAAGCTAAAACTTTAATGTAGTTTAATTCGAATGTTTTAGTTAACATAAAGTCAATTATGTCATGTTTTGTTATGCCAAGTAATATGTTTAGGAGTATGCGTCTAATTTTTGAATAAGTATATCGTTTAGATTTAATCGACATAATAAAATCGTCAATATTATAGCTCTTAAAAACATTAGAGTATATTTTATTGTTCAAACCTTCAGAAACTTCATATATTCTTTTTAAACCATCTGAACCTAACTCTAAAACTCTATAATATATAAATTCTAAATAATTATCTAAATAATTGAAACCTTCATTTTCCTCATAGAATTTATTAATAAGTTCTAAACTCTTATTTGTCAAAGAATTAGTATGTATAATATTACTTCCAGTAATAATGTTTTTTCTAATAGCAGTTGCACTGTCAAATTGTCCAGTTAAATTTTCATTATTATGGTTTTGTCCAATTCGTTTAATAGGCACAAAAGTCCACTTGCAATTTGATTTATATGAACTTTTAATATATTCGATTGCCAGCACATTATTTGGATAATCAATAATATCGTTGTTGCCACCAATAAAATTAGTAATCGAATTTGCAACAGCTTTAGGATGGGACATACCTTTGTGTAATTCTTCTTTTACATTTTTATCATAATCATGATTATCGATTTGCAACATTGCTATTTCCTTTAAAGTTTCTATATCATCATTTTCACAACCAAAACTTAAATGGGTAACAGGTAATTTTTTTAATTCTTTTATTGCAGCAGAAGCAAAATGTTCTGCACTTTGACATGAAAAGGGCATAGGAAGTTCAATTACTAAATCAGCTCCTCCATAAATTGCAGCTTCAGCTCTCTTATATTTATCAATTAAAGCAGGTTCGCCTCTCTGAACATAGTTTCCGCTCATAACTACAGCCAAACCATCACAATTAGATAGTTCTCTAGCTTTTTTTATTTGATATTCATGACCTTTATGAAATGGATTGTATTCTGCAATAATTCCTGTTACATTCATAACAATCTCCTTAATTTTATATAAAATATTGAAAATGTATATATAATACTTAATTTTAGTTAATGTTATTATGTTTGTCAATTATTTATATGTTATTTTTATAGTTATAATTATTTATAATTAATATACAACTTTAAATTCAGTTTACTTTTTCATTTTTACAACTTACCCCAAATAATTTACAACATACCGATTTTCTATTTACATCCATTATTTTATGATTATACTAATTATATAAATAAGAAAGAAGGTTATTGTCATGGGGATATTTGTAAATATTATGATATTTATTTTTGAAGTTGCTTTCACGGCCTATTGCATAAAAACTAAAGATAACCAAAACAAAATTAGAAGTTGGATTAGTATAGTAGCGTTTATTACTTATATCGGCTTCATACTAACCTCTATAATTGATTGGGGCTTTCAAGTGAGACAGATGAGTAGGATTAATAAAAATAAAAAACAAATAATTATTGAACCTTTAGCTATGTTAAAGGTTAACCACAAGAATAACTTCTGTGCGAATATTTTTTAATAGTAGGTGTCTTTAAATCCACCTTAATTGAATAGTAGATTTTGAAACTATTATGCATATATGCAAATATATTGCATAAGAAATCGCAATTCTTTAAGAAAACAAATAAAACTTGAAATTTAAATGTTTGTGTAAGTTATTAAAGAGAAATATAGAAAAAATCTGTCTTTCATCGCTTTTTGAGCTCACTTCATCAAAAATGTTTTTTATAAATATTCATGTTTTTTAAAACGGGTGGTTTGTTTTGGTTAATTAGTATATGTATAAAATATTAAATTGTGACAGAGAATATTATGTGAAATGACATAGCTATAGATTTATTCTATAACTATATCAGCAGAGTCTTTTATCTTGAATTTTGAAAAATATTCATCTTCCATTGGTATCCATTGATTAACGAAGGGCTGTAGCATCTCTATTCCATTTCTTTCTAAAACTCTTTTCACCTGAGTGTCTTTATCTAGTGTTAAAAAGATTTTATAATCATAGAAATTTATTAATGTTGGGTGCATACTGTAAGAGCCTTCTATTATATTCAATTGTTTTGGCTTCACTAAAACATATTTATCAAGTGCTTCTATTTTACAGTTATATATTTGATATTTAAATTCAGTATTTTTTATTATATTTTCTAATACTTCATTTTTAAATCTTACATAATCAACATTACCGCCAACTTCTTCAAGTCTTTCAGGAGTTTTTAATTCTTCTCTTAAGAAAAAATCATCCATGTGAAAAATATTGCTGTCATACTCTTTATTAATCATATCAGCTAAAGTAGTTTTACCTGCGCAGCAATTGCCATCTATTGCTATTAAAACTTGTTTCTTGCTTTTCAATAGTTTATATATATCGTTTTTAATTTCTATATATTTATAATCTTTCAATTTAATCACCTTTTATTATCCTTTTATATTTGTATATTAATTGATATAATTTTAGATTATATTAATAAAAGTATTATATAAGATAATTTACGTCAATGAAACCCCTAAATTTTCTGGATTAAAGTTTTTATAACGGAGAAATGTTAATTTAGAACTATTCTTGTGACGATTTAACTATTATTTTATATTTTCAATTGATTTTTTGTATTTTAATGTTATAATTATAAAGTTAATGGGAATTTGTAGAATATAGGGTATAGGTATGATAAAATGAGTGTAACTTTTGTAATTGGTGGCGCTAGAAGCGGAAAAAGTACTTTTGCGGAAAGTAAAGCAAAGGAATATGGCGAAAAAGTAGTATACATAGCAACGGCAGTGGTGACGGACCAGGCAATGGTTGATAGGGTTAAAAAACATAGAGAACAAAGACCTAATACTTGGAAGACGATAGAAAAATATTCTGAATTTAATTTGCTTCCATATTTTTCGGAGTTTAATGAATCGGATGTTGTATTAATAGACTGCATTACAACTATGATTGGTAATTTCATGGTAGATAGTAAATTAGATTTTGATACTTGTTCTGTAGAGGAAGTAAATAATCTTGAACAAATTATATCAGATAATGTTAGTACATTAATTGATGTTTGCAATAATAACAACAAAAAACTTATTATAGTTTCAAATGAAACAGGCCTAGGGGTTGTGCCACCTTATTATATGGGAAATTATTTTAGAGATATGAGTGGAAGAATCAACAATATGATTGGTAAAAAATCTGATTATATGTATTTTATTTTTTCAGGAATTCCTATCAAACTAAAACATCAAGGAGAAATGGTAAAATGGTCTCAGGATTTTTAGTGTTAATATCTTTTTTTACAAGGATACCTATTGGACATAAAATAGAATATAATGAGGAAAATTTTAAATCAGCTTTAAGTCTTTACTCGCTAATGGGAGCAGTAATTGGATTAGTATTATTTTTATTAAGTTTATTAGGAAATATATTTGAGATAAATTATGTCAAGGGACTATTATTAACATTTAGCTACACAATAATAACAGGCGGTATACATTTTGACGGTTCAGCAGATACTGTAGATGGATTATTTTCTGGCAGAACTGGAGAAAAAGTATTTGAAATAATGAGTGATTCTAGAATCGGTGCATTTGGAGTATTGTGTCTAATATTTATCGTTTTGTCTCAATTCGTTTTATTTTCAAATGTAAGTATTTTTGTTTGTTTTTTAGTGCCAATAGTAGGAAGGGCATCCTTAGTAGTAGGAGCTTATAAGAAAAAATATGCTAAAAAAGCAAAAGGCATGGGAACAATTTTTATTGAATCAATAAATACAAAAGTACTTATTAACAATATTATTATATTAATAATTACATGCATAATTATGCCTGAAAGGCTTATTTTATTGAGCTCATCTTTTATTACATTGATTTTTTCATTGTTAATATCAAAATGGATTGAAAAAAAAATAGGTGGAATGACTGGTGATACTTGTGGGTTCATTACTGAAATATCACAAATAATATTCATGTTTACGGTATTATTTATGGAGGGGGCACTAGCATGATATATTTAGTAAGGCATGGTGAATCTTTTGCCAATATAAATAAGAGGTTCAGCGGAATTACGGATGTGGAATTATCTGACTTAGGCAGAAAGCAAGCATTACAAGCAGGACAAAATTTAAGGGAATACAATATTTCTAGAATTTTCACAAGCCCATTAATAAGAGCATGTGAAACAGCTAAAATAATAGGTGAGCAAATAAATATTAATATAGAAGTCATAAACAATCTTATTGAGGTTAATTTTGGTATTTTTGAAAATATGACTTGGGAAGAAATTGTTGAGAACCATAAAGAAGAAACTGAACTTTGGGTTAATCAAGGTTTTAAATATAAATTTCCAGAAGGGGAATCCTATGATGATATAATAAACAGAATATCATCATTTATAGATAATTTAGAAGATAATTCTGTCATAGTAACACATTTTGGAGTAATACAAGCAATATTGTTGTATTTAAAAGCAGCAAACTATGAAAATGTTTGGGATTATCGTATTTCTAATTGCGATATAATAGTATTGGAAAATAATAAAATAAAAGATATAATTAAATGTGAAATTTAATACTTGTCATTCTGATGACGAAGTGAGAAGAATCTTACTCTTATACATGTGGAGATCCTTCACTATCGTTCAGGATGACAAGCAATTAATGGTTATTCATAGTAATGGCAACACTTGTGTCATTCTGAACGTAGATGTAGAATCTCTTTAGGATTACATAATAAAATGTTTATAGAATCTCAAGAAGATTTTATTATATAAATTTTTACTTTGGAGGAATTAAAATGAATGTATTAGTTATTAACTGTGGCAGTTCATCATTAAAATATCAATTAATAAATATGAATGATGAAAGTGTATTAGCAAAAGGCTTAGTAGAAAGAATAGGAATTGCAGGAAGCGTTTTAAAACATGAAAAAGCTGGTATGGAAAAGAAAGTTTTTGAACAACCTTTAAAAGACCACAAAGATGCTATCAATTTAGTTTTAAAAACATTAGTTGATCCAGCATGTGGGGCAGTAAAATCTTTAGAGGAAATTCAAGCTATTGGTCACAGAGTTGTTCATGGGGGAGAAAAGTTTGCTAATTCAGTATTAATTGATGAAAAAGTTATTGAAGCAATGAAAGAATGTATTGATTTAGCACCATTACACAACCCACCAAATATTATTGGTATTGAAGCATGCAAAGAATTGTTGCCAAATGTTCCAATGGTAGCAGTTTTTGATACTGCATTTCATCAGACTATGTCAGAAGTAGCATATATTTATCCATTACCATATGAATTATATCAGGAACTTGGAGTAAGAAGATATGGCTTCCATGGAACTAGCCACAAGTATGTAGCTGAAAGAGTTGAGGCTTTAACTGGCAAAGATATGAAAGACTTAAAAATAATCACTTGTCATTTAGGTAATGGTGCAAGTGTTACTGCTATAAAAGATGGTAAATCTGTAGATACAAGTATGGGATTAACTCCACTTGAAGGATTGGTTATGGGTACTAGATGCGGAGATATAGACCCTGCTATAGTAACATTCTTAATGAACAAGAAAAATTTAAACGTTTCAGAAATAGATAATTTAATGAACAAAAAATCAGGAGTTCTTGGTATTTCTGGAGTTTCAAGTGACTTTAGAGACATTGAAGGGGCAGCTGGCGAAGGAAACAAGAGAGCTCAATTAGCCTTAGATAAATTTGCTTATACTGTAAGAAAATATATTGGATCATATGCAGCTGCAATGGGCGGAGTAGATGTAATTGTATTTACTGCAGGACTTGGTGAAAATTCAGCTTCAGCGAGAAAGACAATTTGCGAAGGATTAGAATTCTTAGGAATTTCTATTGATGATAACAAAAACAATACAAGAGGAAAAGAAGCTGAAATTTCTAAAGATGGCAGTGCAGTAAAGGCATTTGTTATTCCAACTAATGAAGAAGTTATGATAGCTAGAGACACTTTAGAATTATCAAAATAATAAATTACTTGACAAATATTTTTTTATACAATATAATTAACTCTGCAATAAAAAGGGTGGTATTATGATTATAAATTTGAATAAATTTTTGGCGTCTGATGAAAAATTCTTTAATGTTAATAGAGATTTTATTATTGATGACGAAGAATTTTTAGCAAGAACACATCTAAATAATACAATAGTTTTTAATGGAGACTTTTTTAAAGTTGATGATAACATATTGTTATCCGGCACTTTAAAATATAATTATTCTGAAGTATGCGCAAGATGCTTAACTGAATTTCAAAATGAAGTTGAAACAAAATTTGAAGCTATTGTTGTACGAAATAATGAAGAAGACGAAGATGAATCTGATGAAATTAAATTAGTCATTGAAGATGGATGTGTTAATTTAGATGACAATATTAAGCAATTAGTATATTTGTCTATGCCTATGAAATCTCTTTGTAAAGATGATTGCAAGGGTATTTGTCCTACTTGCGGTGTTAATTTAAATGAAGAAGAATGTAAATGTCAAAACATAATAACAGATCCTAGATTAGAGAAATTAAAGACCCTGTTAAAAGATTAAGGAGGTGTTAAAATGGCAGTACCTAAGAGAAAAACTTCCAAAGCTAGAAGAGATAGAAGAAGAAGCGCTAAATCTAGATTAACTATACCAAATGTTGTGGATTGTCCTCAATGCCATGAACCAAGATTGCCTCACAGAGTATGTGGTGCATGCGGATATTATGACGGAAAATTAGTTATGAACGTGGAATAATGCTTTGAAAAAGTGAATACTTGTTCTATATTATAAAAAAATAGTGCTTTTTAGCGCTATTTTTTTATTGCATTTGCTATTTATCTACGTTATACTAAATGTTGGTATTACATAGTTTAAGTTGAGGTGTACAAATGAAAATTGTAGTAGATGCAATGGGGGGAGATAACGCTCCTGAAGAAATAGTCAAAGGTTGTATATTAGCTAGAGATGAGTATAATATTAATATAGTGCTTAGTGGTAAAGAACAGGAAATCAAAAAAATTCTTGACAAAAACACCACATCAAATAAAAATATTGATATTATTAATGCTGAAGAAGTAATAACTAATGAAGAAAAACCTGTACTTGCTTTAAGAAGAAAAAAAGATTCATCCTTGGTTAAAGCTTTAAATGCTGTTAAAAATAATGAGGCTGATGCTATTGTTTCAGCTGGCAGTACAGGAGCATTATTAAGTGGCGGACTTCTTGTAATTGGAAGAATGGAAGGAATCCAACGACCTGCCCTTGCTACCTTGATACCGTCCATGAGTGGTGGTTTTACCATGCTGATTGATTCGGGTGCTAATGTAGATTGCAAGCCAGAGTTTTTATATGACTTTGCTATTATGGGAAGTATTTACATGCAAAGGGTCATGGATATTTCAAATCCAAGAATTTCACTAGCAAACATTGGAAGTGAAAAAGGCAAAGGTGATAAATTAACAAATGAAACTTATGAAATTCTAGAGAATTCAAATTTGTCACTTAATTTCTGTGGTAACATAGAAGCTCGCGACATACTTCAAGGAAAATCAGACATAATAGTATGTGATGGCTTTGTAGGAAACATGATATTAAAGTCATTAGAAGGTGCAGTTGCCGCACTTATGGGAGGCATCAAAACTGAGCTAACTAAATCAACTAAGTCAAAAATAGGTGGATTATTAATTAAGCCAGCATTAAGGAATTTTAAAAATAAATTTGACTACAAAGAAGTTGGTGGAGCTCCATTATTAGGAGTTAAAGCTCCTGTAATAAAGGCTCATGGAAGCTCTAATGATGTTGCTATTAAAAATGCTTTGCGACAGGCAAAAATATTTTGTGAAAGCAAGGTTAACCCTTTAATAGAAGAAAGCATAATGAGGAGGTGAAGTTAATGTTTGAAAAATTAAGAGATATGATATCAGATAAACTTAATGTTGATTTAGATGATATTACTATGGAAACTTCATTTGTAGATGACTTAGAAGCTGATTCCATAGCATTATTTGAATTAATAATGGCAGTAGAAGAAGAATTTGATATTGAAATAGATGATGAAGCAATAGAAGGTATTTCTACTGTTGGAGACATAGTAAATTATTTAGAAGGAATAGTAGAATAATAATACATAGCAATGGAATATGTGTCATCCTGAATCTAGTGAAGAAAGCTTGTCAGAAATGGTTCAGAATGACATCCATTGCTTTAAATAATAATTCGAGGGTTATAATTGCTTATTACATCTATGAAATAATTCATAGCTGCAATAAGCAACTATAATTTTATTAATTATAAATTATTAAAATTATGGAGGAAAATTGTGATAATAAATGAAATGCAACTTAAAAAATTTGAAGAAATAATTAAATATAAATTTAATGATATAAAAATTTTGGAAAAATCGTTAACACACAGCTCGTACTCAAATGAAGACAAATTTTACACAAAGGTAAACAATGAAAGATTAGAATTTCTTGGTGATGCAGTATTAAGCATCGTAGTGAGCAAATATATATTTCATAAATATCCTGATTATCCAGAGGGTGAATTGACAAAATTAAGATCACAGGTTGTATGTGAGGATACTTTAAGCATAGTTGCCACAAACCTTAATATTGGTAAATATCTTTTGCTTGGAAAAGGAGAAGAAGCCTCAGGAGGTAGAGAGCGTAAATCCATATTAGCAGATGCAGTTGAAGCAATTATCGCTGCTATTTATATAGATGGAGGGTATAAAGAAGCTGAAACGTTTGTACTTGCTAACCTTTCTAAATATATTCAACTTGCAGTGAAAGGTAAAATTATATTAGATTACAAATCCTATTTGCAAGAATATTACCAGAGCAAAAGCCAATCATGTAAAATAAGATACGTTGTAACAAAGGAAGAAGGACCTGACCATGAAAAAATGTTTCATGTGAATGTAGTGGTCAATAAAGAAACTGTAGGTTCAGGTTCAGGAAAAAGCAAAAAATTAGCAGAACAAGATGCTGCTAAAAATGCATTAATATTTGAAGGACAAATAAATGAATAATAAAATGAAAATAATTCCTATATTCGTTCCTCATGTAGGTTGTAAATTTGATTGTGTTTTCTGCAATCAAAAAAGAATTACAGGGAAAGGCACTGTAAATGTAAATAAACAATATGCAATTGACATAGTAGAAGAATATAGAAAAACAATTGATGAAAATACTTTAACAGAAATTGCATTTTTTGGTGGCAGTTTTACAGCTATTGAAAAAGAATTGCAAGAGGAACTTTTGCAAGTAGGGCATTTTTATAAAAAATTAGGAATAGTGCAAAAAATCAGAATGTCAACAAGACCTGATGCTATTGATGAAGATATATTAAAATTACAAAAAAAATATAATGTGGATATTATAGAACTTGGTATACAAAGTTTAGATGATGAAGTTTTATTAAAAGCGAACCGAGGTCATACAAGACAGGATTGTTTTAATGCAAGTAAACTTATTAAAGAATATGGATTTACCTTAGGACATCAAGTTATGCCTGGTCTTCCTGGTAGTACCAGAGAAAGTGATATAAAAACATGTGTAGATTCAATATCAATGAAACCTCACATGGTAAGAATTTATCCAACCTTAATAATTAAAGACACAAATCTTTTATATATGTATGAAGATGGAACGTATATTCCACTAACAGTCCAAGAAGCTGTAGATGTAACTTCATATATCTATTCATTATATATGGTTAACAATATTAATGTAATAAGAATAGGCCTGCAAAATACAGAATCTATAAATGAAGGTGAGGATGTTGTTGGAGGCCCTTTTCATCCTGCTTTTAGACAATTAGTTGAAGAAAAAATATATTTTACTTCAATTTATAATATATTAAAGGATAAAAATATAGATGACAGACAAATTAAAATATTAGCAAACAACAAAGAAATAAGCAATATATGCGGACAAAATAAGGCTAATATAATTAAATTAAAAAATATCTTTAATATTAAAAAAGTATCATTTGAAATTTCAAATGACAATAATATAATAGAAATTTACATTAATAGTAAAAAACTAGGCAGTTTTAATAAACATGATATTTATAAAAACTATTTAAATAATTAATTTAAAGTTACACTTGAGGGGGTGCAACAACCAACATGTTTTTAAAAAAGATATATATTAATGGATTTAAGTCTTTTGCAGATAAAACTGAAATAATAGTTGAAAGAGGAATTACAGCAATAGTTGGGCCAAATGGTAGCGGAAAAAGCAATATTTCAGATGCTATAAAGTGGGTATTAGGAGAACAAAGCGCTAAATCTTTGCGTGGAGGTAAAATGGATGATATTATATTTGCTGGAACACAAAAAAGAGCGCCTCTTGGATACGCTGAAGTAAATTTAATATTTGATAATGAATCAGGTTCTATTCCCATTGAATACAAGGAAGTTAGTATAAAAAGAAAGCTATATAAAACAGGGGAAAGCGAATATTATATTAATAAACAGCAATGCAGACTTAAAGATGTAAGAGAATTGTTCATGGATACTGGAATAGGCAGAGAAGGATATTCATTTATTGGACAAGGCCGTGTTGAAGACATATTAAGTCCTAGTTCAGAAACAAGAAGAGAAGTTTTTGAAGAGGCTGCAGGTATAGTAAAATACAAAACAAGAAAAGAAGAAGCAGTCAGAAAGTTAGAAAAAACAAATGATAATTTAGACAGAGTTGAAGATATAGTCAGTGAGCTTGAAAATCGTATTGAACCTTTAAGAGAACAAAGTGAAAGAGCAAAAAAATATATTGATTTAAAAAGTGAATTAAAAAAACATGAGATCAATTATTTTGTTCATGAATATGAGAAACATAATGAATTGTTAGTTGGCCTTGAAAATCAAAGAAATCAAGCTGTAGAACAAAAAATAATATTACAGAAAAAGAGAGATTTTTTAGAACAAACACTCATTTCTGAAAAAGAAAAATTAAATGAAATTCAAAAAGAATTTATTAAATTAGAAACAAAATATAATAATAGAAATAAAGAACATGATAATGCAGTAAGCTTATGTAAGGTCCAAAAAGAAAAAAGATTATTCTATAAAAGCAACATTGAAAATATTAAAAAAGAAATTTACAGTATAGATCAAAGAAAATCAGAACTTGATGAAAATATAAAAACATTAGAAACAGAAAAGAATATATTAACACAAAATTTAAATGAAAAATCAATTAAATTTGAAACAATTAATTCTGAAATTGTCATATTTAAAAATGAAATTGACAATATAAATAAAAATATTGAAATCAAAAGAAATGATTTATTTGAATTACATAAGGAAATTAACAAATTAAACAGCTCAAAAAGCACATTAGAATCATTTATTAATAATGACAATGAAAGAATTGATTATTTAAATAAAGAAATTCAATCAGAAGAAAATGAAAAAGCAAATAATCAAGATATCATTAAGATGCTTCTGAAAGAGCAGGATGAAATTAATGTTTCAATTTCTGCTAATAAAGAAGAATTAATTAAATTAATTGATGAAACTAAACTCAAAGAAAAAGAAAAGCTAAATAAGGAGTTGGAAGTAAAAAATATTACTAATGAGCTTAATAAAGTAAAATCAAAGCTTAATGTATTGGTAAATATGGAAGCATATTATGACGGTTACAACAAGAGTGTAAAAACTCTCATGAACAATAAAGAAAAAGATTCCATGCTTCATAAAGCAATTCTTGGTACTGTGGCTGATGTAATTAAAACGAAAAAAGAATATGAAACAGCTATTGAAATTTCTCTTGGTTTTGCACTGCAAAATATTATTGTTAAATCTGAAATGGATGCACATAATATTATTGATTATTTAAAGGAAAATAAAATAGGTAGAGTAACTTTTTTACCTATTGATATGATACAAGAAAGAAGTTTAAATGCAAATGAAAACAAAGTCTTATCAGAAGATTGTGTTATTGATACGGCAGACAAGCTTGTAGAAACAAGCAAAGAATTTCAAAAAGTAATAAAGCATTTATTAGGAAGAATTATAATAGTTGACAATTTAAAAAATGGATTTAAAATTTCTAAGAAATTAGATAATTCAATTAGAATAGTAACATTGCAAGGAGATGTTATTAATTCTGGTGGTTCTGTAACTGGCGGTCACATTGCCAGCAATCAGAATTTATTAGGAAGAAAAAGAGAAATTGAGGAATGTAAATTATTAGATGAAGAATATTCTAATAAATTAGATTATAATAATAAAGAGTTAAGTATACTTATTGATGACATTAAAAACAATAATACAAATATTGAAAATATAAAAAATGATTTAAATGAAAAGAATAATTTAATTAAAATGTCAGAATCAAGAATGAAAATACTTGAGAGCCAAGTAAATAAAACAGAAAATATAATACAAAAATATACTAAAGAAAAACAATATATAATTGACGAAAATAATAAACGCAAAGATGAAATTAAAACAATTGATAAAGATATTTTAGGAATAAAAACAAATATAGAAGAAAAAGAAAAATCCATAGAAGAAATTTCTAATAAAAATGAAGATAATAGAAAAAAATTTGATGAATTTAATGAAGTTATTTTGCGCCATCGTGATGAAGTATCATTAATTAAGCAGGATATTAAATTAAAAGAAGAAAAAATCAATAACATCATAGCTGAAATTAACAGAAATAATGATAATAAAAAAGTAAAAGAAGAAAATCTAAGTAATATTGTATATGAAATTAATACATCTACAGAATTAATAGAAAAATACAATAAAAAAATTGCTGTTTTGGAAGTAATATTAGAAGATTTAAATAAAAAGCACAAAGAAATGAAAGAGGATATCACATTAATCCAAAACCAGATATATGAATATCAGAACAAAATTAATGAATCAAATAAATTAATTACTGAACTTTTAGATGATGAAAATGGAATGAATGTAAAAATTGAAAGAGCAAAATCAAAAGTTGAAGATATTTCTTCGAAATTATGGGAAGAATATGAAATGAATTATGCTATGGCTTTAAGTTATAAAGATGACAGCATTAGTTATACAAAGCTTTACAATGATGTTAGTACATTTAAAAAATCAATTAAAGAATTAGGAAACATTAACATTGATTCAATTGAGGAATACAAAGAAGTTAAAGAAAGATATGATTTTTTAACAATACAAAAAAAAGATTTAACAGATGCGGCAACACAACTTTCAAACATAATAAAAGAACTAGAAGTAAAAATGAAGGATAAATTTTTAGAAGAATTTTCTAGTATAAGATTGAAATTTAATGAAGTTTTTCAAAAGTTGTTTAATGGCGGTAAAGGTGATGTATATATAGAAGATGAAGCAGATGCATTAAACAGCAATATTGAAATAGCAGTTCAACCCCCAGGCAAAAAATTAAGTAAAATATCATTGCTTTCAGGAGGAGAAAAATCACTTACTGCAATTGCATTATTATTTGCCATACTAAAAACTAAGCCAACACCATTTTGTATATTAGATGAAATAGAAGCAGCACTAGACGATGCAAATATTTTTAGATTTTCTCAATACTTAAAGGAATTTTCAAAGGAAACACAATTTTTAGTAATTACTCATAGAAAAGGTACAATGGAATATGCAGATACACTTTACGGCGCCACAATGGAAGAGAAAGGCGTTACAAAGCTAGTTTCTATGAAACTTTCAGAAGTAGAAATTTAATTGGAGGATTTTATTAATGAATAACGAAAAAAAGGGATTCTTCGCCAAACTTAAAGAAGGATTATCAAAAACTAAAAAGAATTTAACGGAACAAATTGAAAACATAATTTTTTCTCATAGAAAAATTGATGATGATTTTCTTGAAGAATTAGAAGAAATACTTATTACTTCCGATATGGGAGTAGATACTACACTTGATATTATTGAATACATCAAAGGTGAAGTAAAGAAAAATAAAATTGAAGATACTTCAGAAATTAAGGATTTAATTAAAAAGTATCTTGTTAACATGCTTAAAGAAAATGAGGAAATCGAAGACGAAGAAGATACTCAACAACAGGTAATATTAGTAGTTGGTGTAAATGGAGTTGGAAAAACAACATCAATAGGCAAAATAGCAAATAGAATTAAATCATCAGGTAAAAGTGTTATTGTAGCAGCTGCAGATACATTTAGAGCTGCAGCCGTTGAACAGTTAAAAGAATGGTGCAACAGAGCGGATGTAGATATAATAGCATCAGAGCAAGGTTCTGATCCAGGTTCAGTTATATATGATGCAATAAAAGCCGCAAAAGCCAGAAAAACTGATGTTTTAATATGTGATACTGCAGGCAGACTTCATAACAAGAAAAATCTAATGAACGAATTAAGCAAAATATTTAAAATATTAGATAAAGAATTTTCAGAAGCAAAAATCAATGTATATCTAGTTATTGATGCAACCACAGGTCAAAATGGAATAATTCAAGCAAAATTATTTGGTGAAACATGCAAAATCAACGGACTTGTTTTAACAAAGCTAGATGGAACTGCTAAAGGCGGAATAGCATTTCCAATAGTAAATGAATTGAACATTCCAATAAAATATATTGGTGTGGGAGAACAAATAGACGATTTACAAACATTTAATGCAGAAGATTTTGTAAACGCAATATTTGAATAATAAAAAGATGATTTCATGTCTTTTAAAAGATGAAATCATCTTTTTTAATATTATGACAGGGGGCACGAATAATCAAGGAACGGGATTAGCGACACAAATAGTTAACCTATTAATATGGTTTATTATTAATTATGTTTAATAGTTCCACTTTTCTATAATATATTTTAAGTTCCAATTTTATTTATTTTAATGTATAATATTAAGTGAATGTCTACAAAATTAGAATATACGATATTGGAGGAGCGATGAATTTATTAAATTTTACCTGTGGAATTAAAAAACGTTTTTATTGATGATAAGTTTTGGAACAGATATCAAAAACTTGTAAGAGAAGAGATAATTCCTTATCAATGGCAAGTAATTAATGATGAAATTAAAGATGAAAATGTTGAATTGTGAATTTACTTTGTCAATAGGAGATTATTCACTAGGCTTGAGAATTCCATTATGGACAAAAAATTATAAAATATATAAAAACGATCAAGATATATCTGATTCTGTTAATATAGAAAATGGATATGCAATTATTATATGTTGAATGTACGTAACCTTAACCAAGGCATTGACCTAAAACGTGAAGAACTTTTTGATGAATATCTCGATGCAAAATATTCCCAATTTAAAATGAAATCAATATCAGATTACGAGCAACTTAAAAAGATAAATAACGCTAGACGAAAAACACAGTCAAAGTTCGTGAGAAGCGAATTGATTGACAATGCGCGGGAATATTCAAACGGAGAAAATGCATACAGATATTTCACTGAAAAAATTGAAAAAAATGGACTATATATATTGGATGAGCCTGAAAACAGTCTTTCGCCAAACGACAGATGAAGTTGATGGATTTTATAGAGGACTTTGTACGTTTCTTTGGATGTCAGTTTATTATATCAACTCATTCGCCATTTCTCCTTGCCATGCGAGGTGCAAAAATATATGATCTAGATGAAAACCCTGTTGATATAAAACGGTGGACAGAATTGGAGAATGTACGTATTTATTACGATTTTTTCAAATTACATAATAGTGAATTTTGATATTATTTAGTTTAAGAGGTTAATGTTAATGATTTATTCTGATGTAGAAGCAAAACTTAAAAAAAAAATAAGATTTTATTTTCTCGTGAAAGCAAGTGTTTACATGACTTGATAGAATTAATTCAATTACAAAATCATAGAACAATGGTAATGTGGGCATTGGATTGTGCAAAGCTACCATTATCACAATTTGAGTCAAAGTATCATGGTGAATGCAGACCAAGAATATGTTTGGAATTTTGTGAATCTTGGGCAAGGGGTAAAATCAAAATGCCTATGGCTAAACGAGCAATTTTGGATTCACATTTTTATTAGATGATACCAAACCTAATAAGGAAAGACTATTGTTTGAAAAAAGAAAATTAGAACAGAAAAAGATCTAGTGTTAATTTGTTTATAAATTATTTTGTTTATCATTCTGATAAATAGAAA
>JAQVWY010000043.1:17639-23888 GCA_028709465.1 Tissierellia bacterium
TTTTTATTAGATGATACCAAACCTAATAAGGAAAGACTATTGTTTGAAAAAAGAAAATTAGAACAGAAAAAGATCTAGTGTTAATTTGTTTATAAATTATTTTGTTTATCATTCTGATAAATAGAAATTAAGACTGGAGGGATATTTATGAGGAAGTGTATTAGGTGTCAAACCGATATGACTGAAAACTGTTCAATAAAAATTGGAGGAGCCGGCTTTGGTATAGTAATGGCAACAAATGAAAAGCGTTTATTTGTTAATAGAATAGGCAAGTTGAATGTAGCCATTTGCCCAAGTTGTAGTGAAGTATCTATAAATGGGAGGATATCATGAAAATCACAGCATTAGTTGAAAATCAAAGTAAGTGCGAATTAAAAGCAAATCACGGATTATCTTTATATATAGAAACACAAAAGCATAAAATTCTATTTGATTTAGGACCTGATAATACTCTTTTTGAGAATGCAAAAATAAAAGGAATTGATCTTTCTAATGTCGATATAGTAATAATCTCTCACGGGCATTTTGATCATGGTGGAGCTTTGAAACAATTTTTGCAAATTAACTCTGTTGCAAAAATCTATGTGCAGAGAAAAGCATTTGAGCCACATTACAGCAAAATTATATTTTTGAAGGTAAACGTCGGCATCGATGGCAGATTTGAGAATCATCCACAAATCGTCTTGTTAGACGGTGATTATCAAATTGATGATGAATTGAGCCTATTTACGGTGGATGAGATAGATAAATGTTATTCTAATGCGAATAATGCCCTATATACAAAAAATGGCAAGGATAACTTTTTGCATGAGCAAAATTTAATTATCCAAGGCAAGAAAGTAATCATAATTACCGGGTGTGGTCATGCAGGAATTGTGAATATTATGGGAAAATCAGAACGATATCATCCGCAACTTTGCATTGGTGGATATCATTTGTTTACTCCTTTGTCTAAGAAAACTGTATCAATGGATTTACTAGATGACATTGGACATGAAATGAAAAAGTACCCACATACGCAATTCTATACTTGTCATTGCACGGGTAATGAAGCATTTCAGTATTTATCGCAACAAGTTCCTAATCTCTTTTATTTATCATGTGGAGAAACGATTGATGTATGATAAATGAATTATAAGAATAATCTTTATATTAGTAAATTCCGATTTGTAGAAGTGAATAAATTTAGCATAATTATATACTGTTATTATGTCATAATCTTCTTATATTAACAACGCATAAGTAATATTATGTGAACATCATCATATTAAAAGAGAAGTTTTTATGAAAACAGAAATATACCTTTACAGATTGTTGGTATTTTGTATGATCAGTGTAAGTTCTTTAAGAAGAATGGATATTTCTAAAAAGTTTAAAAAGTACAAAAGAACAATTGAAAAAATAATGGTATCGTGTCGTTACACAATAATGAAGATTCCAAAATTACTAGTGATATTATTAATAATAGCAAAAAGGCTATACTTCTTGAAAAGGTTTTATGAGTATTTTTACATAGTTATCAACTTCCAATTTAAATTTTTTGGGGAAAAATATGTATAAGAGTGTAGTTCACATATATGGTGCATCGTGTTCAGGGACATCTACTTTAGGTAAATTTATATCAGAGCAGCTTGGATATACTTTTAAAAGATGATTTATGCAAATTATATTAAGTGATTAATAAATCATAGAAAGAGGCATCTAAAGATTTGGCTCCATATCTTATTATAACATAGATAAATTGTTGAGGTGAAATTTTATGTATCATCAAGATTGGGTTATGAGACAGATTGAACTTATGGTAGGTTTTATAGTAAAAATAATATTTAAAAAAGACAATATGGAATTTAATATTTATGATGAGAGCAACTCAACAAAAATTCATATATTATATGAAAGATTAATTAGTTTAATAAACCAAAATAAGTTCGATGAAGCAGAAAACATTTTATTTGAAAAAGCTAATATCAATGATTCAGTTTATTTAAAAATTGCCATAGATTTCTATAATAAGATAAACAAATTAAGTGATGAAGATTTGCAAAAAGGGAATTTTACACGTGAAGAAATTAAATTGGGTATTGAAGATATATTGAGATTATACAATATAAGTTTGCCATTATAAGGTATATACTATGATAAGGGGGATGACAGGGGGACGTGTTAGCGACACTTATTAAAGTGATGATATTGACATGATTCTTTGTGTATAATAGAAAACCAATAAAGTGCTATTTTTTATTAAGAAAGGGGATATTTTGTGTCAGGGTATATACAGAAAAAACAACAGACATCAACCATATAAATATGTTAAAAAGTGTTCTGGAATCAATTAATCTAATGCCTTCACAGCAAATTTTTATTGAACGCGTTTTCACGAAAAAGGAGAAGGTGTTTATGTATATTGCGTCGCAATTGTAGATTATTCGGGAGGTGAAGAGATATTGAAGATAGAATTAATAAAACCCTCAGTAGAAATGAAGACAATGATTTTAGATTTCACTGATGAATTTAAGCGGGAAAAAGAAGCTACGATAAATGGGTGTTGTGGGTTAACAAGATATATTGATTATTATGAATGGTTACAATATATTGAAAAAGTTGAAAATGGATTAATTTCAGATAGAATTCCTTCAAGTATATTTGTTGCAATAGATAAGTCATCAAAAACTATAATTGAAATTATTGATATTAGACATTATTTAAATGAAGAACATTTTTATAGTGCACATATAGGATATTCTATTAGAACAAGTATGCGAGGCAAAGGCTTAGGATCAGTAATATTACAATTAGGATTAAAAAAAGCAAAATTAGAAAAGGTTTTGTTAACTTGCAAAAAAAGTAATGCTGCTTCACAGAGAGTAATAGAAAAAAACGATGGCATACTGGAAAAAGAAATCCTTGATAATGGAGAAGCATATTTAGTTTATTGGATTTTGCTAGAAAACAGGAAATAGCAATTTGTTAGGAGTGTGAAAATGATTGGGTTAAAAAGAGGTACAGTAAAACTGCTCAACCACCAAAAAGAATGGGAACTTGAAGCGCAGAGAACAATTTTTCGTTTACATAAAATATTAGGTGCTGTTGCAAGGGATATTCAACATGTGGGCAGCACATCTATACTCACGATAAAAGCTAAGCCGATAATTGATATTGCGGTTGCTGTAGATAATTTCAAAGATGTTCTTGCTTTGGAAACGGAATTAAATAATGATGGGTTTTATTATCGACCTAATGGTAATTTAAAAGATCAACTCCTTTTTGCCTGTGGTAGCTATTATGACGGCACGGGCGACCTGCAAACACATTTCATTCATGTTGTTTTGGCTGGTAGTATGGAATGGATAAACTACATTAATTTTAGAGATTATCTCAACAAGACGCCAACGGTAGCTAAAGCGTACGAGGATTTGAAAACATCACTTGCAGCAGCAGCGCCTGTTGATAAAGGTAGAGAACAATATTTGAAGGGTAAGCATGATTTTATTGTTTATACTTTAAGGAAAGCTTTTCAGGAAAAATATTACGATAGTGAAATAGAAAAAATGCCACAACTAAATTTCATTTCTAAAGAACCGATCAATAAAGGTTGGTCAAGCGATAAAAAATACTGTGTTACAGCATCTGATGGCGTTAAGTACCTTTTGAGGGTTACCCCCAAAGATAAAAGTACTAATCGTGAAGAAATGTTTCGTATGCAGCGACAGGTAGCAGCTCTCGGTGTCTCTATGTGTAAACCTCTAGAATATGGTAAGTGTGATGAGGGTGTTTATACCGTTCAGACTTGGGTTGATGGTCAAGATGCTGAAGACATCATCCCTTATCTTACCAGCTCAGAGCAGTATACTTATGGTCTTGAAGCAGGCAGAATACTTAAAGTAATTCATTCGATTCCAGCTCCGGAGAATCAGCCTGATTGGGAACCCCGATTCAACACAAAAATGAGCCGTAATATAAAGATGTATAATGAGTGTTCTATTAAATTTGAAGGAGCAGAAAACATCATTGCTTATATAGAATCTAACCGTCATTTGCTTGCGAATAGGCCTCAATCTTTTCAACATGGCGATTATCATATCGGAAATATGATGATTGAAAATAATAAGTTAGTTATTATTGATTTTGACCGTTACGATTTCGGTGATCCGTGGGAAGAATTTAATCGTATTGTATGGTGCACTCAAGTTTCGCCAATATTTGCTTCAGGATTAATAAATGGTTATTTTGATAATGAGGTACCGCTTGAATTTTGGAGGTTGCTTGCACTTTACATTAGCAGTAATATGCTTTCTTCTATACCGTGGGCTGTTTCAGTTGGAAAAAGCGAAGTGTATACCATGCTTAATCAAGCGAAGGATGTGTTGAGTTGGTATAACAATATGCAGAATCCTGTTCCAACGTGGTATGTGAAATAAAGAAACAATAGGAAAATTAGAATTATGCGTTTAAGCTCTTTATAATACTTTATGAGCGGGAGAAAGGGCTCTAGAAAAGTTATAGGTGAAACAGGGATGGTGGACCAAGCTGCCCTGATTTATTTCCTTTCGTAATTTATGTTGAATATTACCAAAATTTTCATATAATTATATGTGTTGAATATAAATTAATTTAATATAAAGGAGAATATCATGTCTCAAATCGCAACAGTTTTAATTTCATTTTCAGTGATTCCTATATTAGGTAGAAAAAAAATAAAATTAAGCTACGTTTTATTAATATCTGCTGGAGTGTTAGGATTATTATCAGGAATCGGAATTAAAGGAGTATTTGATTCTGTACTTAATGTTTTTATTAAAACATCTTCAATAGAAGTTTTACTAACAATTATGATGGTTAGTATTCTTGGTGGAATAATGAAACACTATAAAATACTTGATAAAATAGTAGAAAATATATTGATATTAATCCCTAACAAGAAAATGATATTAATGATTTTGCCTGCATTAATAGGAATACTAACTATACCTGGAGGGGCATTATTATCGGCTCCATTTATATATGATTTAGGAGAAGAGATGAATATACCTCCGAGAAGGCGTGCAGTAATTAATCTTGTATTCAGGCATATAGCTATGCTATTAATGCCATACTCTACAGGGTTGTTGCTTATTGCCGCAACCATACCAAATTTAAATATGATGAAGATTATATCTAATAATTTGCTTTTCGTTGTACCTGTAATTTTAGTAGGATATTTAATGTTTATTAGAAATATTAAATCAGAGAAAAACGATGATACTAGCAAAAGAACTAAAAAAAATGTGTATAATTTAACTATATTAACGTTACCGATTTATATATGTGTAATAATAAATATTGTAACAGGCCTGCCATTATATATGACAATGATTATTAGTATTTTAGCAGTATATTTTTTAAGTAATAAAATTGATTTTGTAAAAACAACCATAAAATCTATAAGCTGGCAAACTATTATTATGGTAATAGCTATTTTAATAATGAAAGAAATAATACTTAAAATGGATGATCTACTACTTATATTCAATAATTTAATTAAAGAAAGTACAAATATATTATCTATTTTGTTTGTATTATTTATTGCATCTGTATTTTTTGGATTTATTACTGGCAATCAAACTACTTCATTAGCTATAATGCTTCCTATGGTATCTCAGTTACAAATTTCAGAAGAAATAATGTACATTTATGTATATTTTACTTTTACAAGCGCCTTTTTTGGTTATTTCTTCTCGCCATTACACTTATGTCAAGCATTTACTGTACAGCGTATGAACATATCTACATTGGATCTATATAAAGAATATAAATATTATATTTTATTTATGATAATTATTTTATTCGTTTCTGTTTGCCTGATAATAGCTATCTAATATTTTTCAATTATACTTGTATGAAAGCAGGGTATTACGTAGTACAGTTATATTATTACATTAATTTACAATAATATTTTTAAATATTTTTTGAATAATAATTCTTGTATAAATAAAGTAATTATTGTAAAATATTGTCAGAATAGGTAGTGCAGGGTATGGCTGATACATCCCAATGAAAGGAGGAAACTCTTTTTAATAGGAGGTGAAGCCTATGTCTACATATGAAACATTAACATTAATGATTGCATTTGCAATGTTAATGGCAGTTGTCATAAATGGACAAAAAAAATAATTACCCTGCAGGCACAGGGTAATTTCTGATAATATATAAATTTGTCAGCCGTAGCCAACTGCCTATTCTTTATCTTATGTAAATTATATCTTAATTATA
>JAQVWY010000044.1 GCA_028709465.1 Tissierellia bacterium
CTTATTTTACAATATTTGGAATAACTTATTGACTATATTGAATTTTATAAGTATAATTGTGTAAAAGTGTATATAAAAGGAGTATATGGATATGCCTAGACATGCAAGAATACATGGTGAGTCGGGAATATACCATGTGATGTTGCGAGGTAATGAACGAAAAAGAATATTTGTTGATGATGAAGATCGTAGTTTTTTTATAGAAAAATTATTCAATAAGGTTTCCGATGAAAATTCAGAATTATTTTCATACTGTCTAATGGATAATCATGTGCATTTATTGCTGGGAGAAGCGAATAATAATCTTTCTAATATTATGAAAAGAATAAATGTAAGTTATGTTTATTTTTTTAATAAAAAATACAAACGTATAGGGCATCTTTTCCAAGATAGATTTAAAAGTGAGTTTATAGATGATGAAAATTACCTTTTGGCAGCAGTGCGTTATATACACAATAATCCCGTTAAAGCAGGGATAGTTAATGAACCTGGAGATTATTATTGGAGCAGTTACAATTATTATAAGAATAATAATAACACAATTTTATGTATTGAGAAGATTCTAAATATCTTTTCAACTAACAGAAATGAAGCTATTAGGGAATTTATTGAATTTGGCAATTATGACAACGATGAATATGTTTTTATCGATTATGAAGAAAAGAGTATCGAAGAAAAACGTCAAGAACAAGAGAATAAAGCTATGGATACATTTAATAAATTTCTTACTTTGAAAAATATTAATAGCAAAGATTTATTATTAAAGAACCAGTATGAATTAAGAAATGAAATTATTACATACTTGAAGGAAATGTATAATCTTTCCTTACGTCAACTGGAATCTATTACTGGTATTAAACGTGGTACAGTTCAAAAGATATGTAAAGAAATAACCGGGAAGAACCGTCTCCAATGACAGTCAGGTTATTAAGGAAGTAGCAGATATCATATCCAGAGAAATCAGGGGACTAGATTCTGTTTATCAGAACATTTCTTATGTTATAAGTAGGCTTTATCTATAGGATAATAATGCCGTTGTCTCTGTTTATCCTGCCAATGAGAACCGTCCCCTATGTCTACCCTATGTCTATCCCCTATCTATATGTCTATGTCCAGCCAATTGACGTTAGTAAGGTTTGCCAAAATAAGGGAGAACAGCATGAATAACCAGATAAATCAAATTAGAACTAGCACATTATTTAATAGGCTACTCAAATCATCAAATTTAGAACAATTTATGAAAGATAACGCATATTATATGCAGTTAATGTCCTTTAGTGAATATATAACGGAACTATGTAAAAAGCAAGGTCAGGTGCCAGAGCATATTATCAAGAGAGGGAACATTGAACGTTCCTATGGGCATCAGCTTTTCAAGGGAACAAGAAAACCATCCCGGGATACAGTTTTGCAATTGGCCTTTGGATTTGACGCTGGTGTTGAAACGGCGCAGGAACTTTTGAAACATGCTAGGATGAGTTCCTTGTATCCACGGGTAAAACGCGATGCGGCAATCATATACTGTCTGCATAATCATTTTACTATTGTGGAAGTACAAAGTATTCTGTACGAAATGAAACTAATTTTGATTGGTAGGGGTGAGTTAAAATAATTGATGTAAAAACAGTTGTTGACAATTTTTTGGATACTTTTGATGATTCGGAATATCCTGCAGAATTTCTTTCAAAATACGATCAATTGGAGTGCCTTGCCAACAGCCACGGCACAGAAACATTTTTAGTAAAACAAAAGGACAGTGAACAGCTTTTTGTAGCAAAATTTTATGACAAAAATCTTTTTACTTTCGTGCATGAAAGTAATATCTTAAAGTCCCTGTGTCATAGCGGTTTGCCTGCTTTTGCAGATGAATTTGAAAACGATATGATGGTATGCATTGTACGCAAATATATTGAAGGTAAACCTCTTATCCAATATATGATGGAAAACAATCTAAAAAATGAAGAGATTATCAACATCAGCATTCAGCTTTGTGACATCCTTAGCTATATTCACTCACAGGAAAAGCCCGTTATTCACAGGGACATAAAACCACAGAATATAATCGTTAAGGATGATGGTAAGATTGTTCTCATTGACTTTGACATTTCCAGAGTCTATAATAGCGAAGCGGATACCGATACTCAGTTCTTCGGAACGAAGGAATATGCTCCACCAGAGCAATACGGCTTTTCGCAAACTGATTGTCGCACTGATATTTACTCCTTTGGTGTTCTACTACGTTTTATGCTGACAGGAATTGAAAAAGAAAATCCAAACATTCATGCATATAAACCTCTTGAACGCATTGTCAGAAAATGTACTGCTTTTGATCCTAAAAAGCGTTTTAATAATGCTGAGACAGTGAAAAAGGCTCTACTTGCGGCAAATCCAAAATCACAGAGAGTACGCAAAACTCTAATAGCCATTTGCTCTGTTGCTGTGATTGCTCTATGCTTGTTTGGTGGCATCAAGTGGTATCAGTATGTGAATTATAATCCATTTACCGAGGGGACTATCCCAGCAGTTTTGACAGACGAGGAAAGAGTTTTAGATGCCGTATCCTATATGAGTAATAAATATAATACAAATCTGTTTGATGATACAGAAACTTATGCAGATATAGGATTTGTAAAAACCATACTAACAGACATATACGGGTACAATAGAGATTATGTTTATGCCATGCCGGAGGAAGGAGTTCCCCATGAAAGCGAAAACAATTTTCTTCCTTGGGGAATGGGTGATGAACAATATGTTCCTCGTGATGTTATGGTCTATATTGCTGTAAAAATATATTGGGTGGATAAGGTTTCAGATTATTCAAGTCTAAAAGATGATAATGGTTATTATCCTGGTGTTCGGGTCGCAGTCGCCTTTGCTGAGGAAAAAGAAATATTAACAGGAGTAGGACGGCCTGAGGATATTACCAAAGGTGAGGTCGCTATTTTACTTGCAAATGCTGATAGAGTGTACGAATCTACAAAAAAATAAAAAATCAAATTTTCTAAAAAGGTGTGCTGGTAGCACACCTTTAATATTATTCTATTTTGTAAAATAATGGTGTCATTGACATATTGAAAATTAATAAAAAGGAGAATGATATTGTGAAGAAAGTAGTGAAATGCATTATTTATCTTATTATAATGCTTGTCTTAAGCTTTACAACACTTATGCCAGTATTTGCTGCAGATTACAATGAGGCAGAGATAAAAGCAACAGCACTAAAACAGCTTGGATTATTTAAAGGTGTGTCTGAAACTAATTTTGATTTAGACAGGGCACCTACTCGCACAGAAGCTCTGATTATGCTTATTCGTGTTCTTGGAAAAGAATCAGAAGCATTAAATGGCAACTGGTCTCACCCATTTACAGATGTAGATTCATGGGCTGATAAGTATATTGGTTATGGATACGAAAAGGGACTTACCAAAGGTGTATCGACTACAGAATTTGGAAAAGGTAATGCAGATTCTGATATGTATCTAACCTTTATGCTCCGTGCACTAAATTACAGTGATACTGATGGAGATTTTACATGGAATACTCCGGATACCCTTGCAAAAGCAGTTGGCATCCTTCCTGATGGCGTGGATACGGAGAAGTTTATGCGTTCTGATGTCGCACTAGTGTCATGGGCTGCATTGGAATCGGATTTAAAGAGCGGAGTACAAAGGCTTGCAAAGAAATTATTGTTAGAAGGTGTCTTTACAGAAGATGATTATGTACTTGCTATTAATTTAGTAAATGAGCAAAATCCTGAACCTATTTCCGTTTCTTCTGAAGAAGCACTTAAAAAGGCTCTAGCTGAGGAAACTGTGAAGGCTATATCCATTGATTCCATAGGAAAACCCGTGGTTGTTACAGGTGAACTTACCATTCCAGCAGGAGTCATCATAACAGTAAATTGCGGAAGTGATTTCCATATTGAGGGCACCGTTATAAATAATGGTAGGATCAATGTAATGGGTGCTGATTCCATCAGTGCTGAATTTATCAACTATTCTGTAATGTCTGTTCAGAATGGTGGGAAGCTTATAAACAATGGAATGGTGGATCTACGCGCAGCCGTTGTTAAAGATTTAGGCGATTATGGACCTATAGGTGGACAATTTCGTATAAATGGTGGAACCTTCACCAATAAGGGGTCTGTTTTATTTAGAGCTGGACTTGTCAATACACATGGCGGGGTGGCAATAATAATTGATGGAACATTTACAAATGATGCGATCGTTATTATAGATGGGTTCTTTCTTCACATTGAAAAAGGATCATTTATAAATAACATGGGTGGGGTTGTAATTAACAACAGTCATATTTTTAAGGAAGCAAATGGAATATTTACAAATAATGGTACTCTTTCTGGTGGAGACTTTGAGATCAACAATTAATCATTACAATTACGATATTAATCAAGAAATTTTATATTTCCATAACTTTTAAATGTATAGTATAATTAATTCGCAATTTTTTTACTTTGTTTATCTAACACATTGTAAACAGGCTAAATATTATATGTGAAAATTAAATAAAATTAAAACTATAAATGCACTAAGACATAAAAAATCTTGATGCATTTATTTTATATAACTCCAAAACTAAATGTTGAAAATAAAAGAGCAGGTTCCCGCTCTGGTATTATAAGATTAAAGATTTTATTTGTCTCTGCGCGGTCTGTCAACGAGAACCGTCCCCTCTGTCTCTGTGTCTGTCTGCGGTCTGTCAACGAGAACCGTCCCCTCTGTCTGCCCTCTGTCTGTCTAAATTGTGATTTATTAAACAATAATCTAAAAATTATATGGAAAAATATTAGTTTATACTATATAATATTGATTAGGAGTGATAAAATAAGAATATTTGGAGGAATAATATGAAATTGAAAATTTGTGCAGGTTCGAACTGTACATTATTAGGTTCATTGAGTATTTTAGACCAGATTGATGATTTAAAGGAAATAATAAGTGAAGATGCAGAAAACTATAGAGATGAAGGATTAGAGGTAGAAGTTATAAAATGTTTAGGATATTGTAAAGAGACTAATGAACAGGTGGCACCTGTAGTAGTAATTGATGGTGAGCCTATGTTTAATGCAACAAGTCAGGCTGTAATGGAGAAGATTGTTAACAAAATTAGAAAATGACAGGATAGATTAAGAAGGAGTATTTTTAATGAAAGAAAGTTATGTTGATTTGATTAATATCAGAAGGCAGGTATTTGCAAGGATAGCTAAAATGGCCTATGAAGGTACTGATTTAAGCGAATTAGGAAAGACTTGTTATGAAATATTGCCAGGAGAGGTAGCTACATATAGAGACAGTATATTTAGAGAGCGAGCAATAATAGATGAAAGGTTAAGGCTTACTTTAGGGCTAAATGCACGAAAACCAACAGAATACCATCGCGTTACAGATGGAATTAATGAAGTAGATGTGGATGAAACACGATTTGTTGAACCTTTGGTAAATGTTATAACATCTGCCTGCGAAGCATGTCCTACAAAAGCTTATTATGTTACAGACAATTGCAGAAAATGTTTAGCTCATCCCTGTACTAACGTATGTCCTACAAATGCAGTATCAATAGGTAAGAACAGAGCAATAATTGATCAAGATAAATGTATTAAGTGTGGTAGATGCAAGGAAACATGTCCATATAGCGCGATTGTAAAATATGAAAGACCTTGTGCAGCTGCATGTGGTGTTAATGCAATAGAGAGCGATTATTTAGGAAGAGCTCAAATAAACAGAGATAGATGTGTATCATGTGGGAGTTGTATTATTCAGTGCCCATACGGAGCAATTTCAGATAAATCACAAATATATCAGCTTATTAAAGCATTAAAGAGCAATAATCATATGTATGCTATAATAGCACCATCATTTTTAGGACAATTTGGTCCTTTGGCTACTCCAGCTCAAATATTTGAAGGGATTAAACAGCTTGGATTTGAAGATGTTGTAGAGGTAAGTTTAGGAGCCGATATTACAACTATCAGAGAAGCAAATGAGTTTCTTGAAAAAGTTCCAAATGAAATTCCTTATATGGGAACAAGTTGCTGTAATTCTTGGGCTTTAATGGTTGAAAAGTTATTTCCAGATCAATATGAATATATATCAGATTCCTCTTCACCAATGGTTTATACTGCAAAGTATATAAAGGAAAAGGATCCAGATGCAAGGATAACTTTCATTGGACCTTGTATTTCAAAAAAATTAGAAGCATTAAGAGAAGAAGTTAAAGATTATGTGCATTTTGTAATAACCTTTGAGGAACTTATGGGTATGTTTGTTGCCAAAGGAATAGAATTATCTGAAATAGAGGTGTCCGATGAAATAAAAGATGCTTCTGCTTTAGGCCGAGGTTATGCTATAGCGGGTGGCGTTGCGGAAGCAGTAAAAAATACTGCTTTAAAAATTGATCCTTCAAGAGAGATAAATGTAGAAGGAGTATCAACTTTACATGAATGTGTAAAGCTTATGAAAGTGGCAAAGGCAGGCAAAAAGAAGGGCTATTTGCTAGAAGGTATGGCGTGCCCAGGAGGATGTGTTGCTGGACCAGGAACAATAGCTTCCTATAATAGAGTTAAAAAGGCAGTTACAGAATTTAAAAATAAGGCAGCAATAAAATCTCCTCTTGACAATGAAATTATTGATGAAAGATTAAGAAATAAATCAGAAAAAAAAGAAAATTAATAACTCCTAAACATAAATTAATAAGTCTATAGAAAGTAAATTTAAAGAAATTAATTCAAATAAGTAAAATTAATAAACTTACGAATTAAAAAATTCAATAGAAACTAATAAATTTATGAGATGCTAATAAATCTAAAATTAATAAAATCCAAATAGAAAAAAAGAAAAGAGACAGAAGGTATATACTATAACTAAACTGTCTCCAGTAAAATGTAAATTATATCTAGCAGTTATATCAATCTGTTAGGTATTTTTTTTGATTTTACAATTATATGTGCTGCGTGTTTTTTATATTTATTACTAAAATGAAAAATATTTTCTCTTTTTAGATGCTAGGCATCCGTCGTATCCCCATCCTTCCAAAAATTCTCTATGTTTTTTATTTATTAATTGCCTTTCATATTTAAACTTCGCATATTTTTCACATTTATCATGACAAAACATTTTTCTTTTACTACAATTCAAACAACTATTATTCATAATGTTTCACCCCTAAAAAATTTGCTTTAATAACTTTGCATTAATAACTTATTTGTATAGTACAATATAAATTTATTCAAATTATATAAATTAAGTAAAATTTCTATGGAGTTTATTTTTAAAGGAATAGTAAAATGAGTTTTTTTCCAATATATTAGGAAAGTTAAAAGATACAAAAACTGAAGAAATTAAAACATCAAAGTTAATGAAAAAATACAGTCATATTGTACAAAAAATTCATATTTGAATATAATATTTTTTTTTACAAAAGCTATTGTGAGAAACTAAAGAAGGAGTCAATTATGAATTTATTGAATATATTATACACATCCATTGGTTCGGTGATAGTACTTTTTATATTAACAAAACTAATGGGAAATAGGGAAATGTCACAAATGAGCATGTTTGATTTTATTACTGCTATAACAATAGGATCAATTGCTGCGGAAATGGCAACAGCCTTAGAAGAATTTATGAAACCATTAGTTGCAATGATAGTATATGCAGTATTGACAGCTTTAATTTCATACATTACATGCAAATCAGTAGCAGCAAGGAGATTTTTTTCAGGAAAATCTTTAATTCTTTTTGAAGATGGGAAGATATATAACAAAAATTTGATCAAGGCTAAACTTGATGTAAATGAATTTTTAATGTTATGTAGAAATCAAGGTTATTTTAACATTAATAATCTCCAATCTGCCATATTAGAACCAAATGGCAAAATAAGCTTTTTACCAAAATCATCAAAACGATTTGTTATTCCTGAAGATTTGAAAATACTGCCAGAAGAAGAAAGACCATTAGTTAATGTAATAATTGATGGGAAAATATTAGAAGAAAACTTGACATGTACTGGAAAAGACGAAAAATGGTTGAAAGAACAAATTAATAAACAAGGGATACCAAACTTATCAGAGGTTTTTTTAGCTACATGTGATCATAAACATAATATTAGTGTATACATTAAAATTAACCAAAAGTTAACACATGATATTTTTCAATAAGAAGAAATGGGGATACACCTTTAAGATAGATAGTTATGTGGTCAGGTCTTAAAGGAATGTCCTTTTTTTATTCCCGTTTATATTTACATTGAAGTCGAAATTTGTTACAATTCATGTAGACATTACAGAAAAGAGGAAGAAATGAAAAAGGATTTTAAATTTTATAAGACGTTATTTTTATCTACATTTTCACTTAGTGCTTTTACTGTTGGAGGAGGATATGTAATAGTACCCCTCATGCGCAAGAGGTTTGTAGAAGAATTAAAGTGGATTGATGAAGATGAAATGCTTAATTTAATTGCAATTTCTCAATCTGCTCCAGGTCCAATCGCAGTAAATGCTTCAATTATAGTTGGTTACAGACTTGCAGGAGTGTTAGGTTTTTTAGTATCTATACTTGGTACCATACTGCCGCCATTAATCATAATTACAGTAATTTCTAAATTTTATGATGTATTTAAAACTAATAAAATTGTTAGTACCCTGTTATTAGGCATGAGAGCTGGAATTGCAGCAGTTATAATAGATGTAATAATAAATATGGTTGGAAAAATTGTTAAAAGCAAAAATAAAGTTTCTATAGCAATAATGATTATTTCTTTTATAGCAGCAGTAATATTTAACATTAATGCAGCATTAATAATAATTATATGTGGAATTTTTGGATCAAGTTATTACATATTCAAATTACATAAAAATTAGATAGGAGTAAAAATGATATATTTACAAATGTTTTGGAGTTTTTTTCAAATAGGATTATTTAGCTTTGGTGGTGGCTATGCTGCCTTACCTCTTATAGAACATCAAGTTATTGATATAAATAAATGGCTTAATTTAGCTGAATTTGCTGACCTCCTGACCATATCACAAATGACCCCAGGGCCTATAGCATTAAATGCAGCAACCTTTGTGGGAACAAAAGTAGCAGGATTGCCAGGAGCAATAATAGCAACAGCTGGATGTGTAACACCATCATGTATAATTATATTAATATTAGCTCGTTTATATTATCAATACAAGAATTTATCCACCATACAAGGAGCATTAAAGGGATTGAGACCAGCAGTTGTTTCATTAATTGCTTCAGCAGGAATTTCAATACTTTCATTAGCTATATTTAAAACAGAAGGAGCAACAATAAATAGCTTTAGTATTAATGATATTAATTTTATATCAATCATATTAATTGCAATAAGCTTGTTTTTATTACGAAAATTTAATGCAAATCCAATGTATGTTATGCTTGGAACAGGAGTAATAGGTATATTTGTTTACTCAATAATGTAGAATTTTACGTTAAACCCATAGGAGAATGGTTATGAACAAGAAATTTACTCATTTACATGTGCATACAGAATTTAGCCTTCTAGATGGTGCATGCAGAATTACAGAGCTTGTAAGAAAAGCAAAAGAGCTTAATATGGATGCAATTGCAATAACAGACCATGGTTCGATGTATGGTGTTGTTGAGTTTTTTAAACAAGCAAAAAAAGAAGGAATAAAACCAATATTAGGTTTTGAAGCATATGTTGCACAAAGAAAAATGACAGATAAAGAGTCTGATAAAGATAAAAATCAATACCATCTTGTTTTGCTTGCAGAAAATCAAGAAGGGTATAAAAATTTAATAAAAATATGTTCAGAAGGTTTTGTTAATGGATTTTATTACAAGCCCCGTATAGATTATGATGTTTTAAAAAAATACAGCAAAGGTATCATAGCGTTAAGTGCATGTTTAGGCGGAGAAGTACAATCATATTTATTAGATAATAATTATGAGGAAGCAGTAAAAACTGCTGTAAATTATAGAGAAATATTTGGAGAAAATAATTTTTATCTTGAATTGCAAGACCATGGAATGAAAGAACAAGAGAAAGTCAATGAGCAACTTATTAAAATGAGCAATGAAACCGGTATTTCTCTCGTTGCAACAAATGACATACATTATATTAATAAGGAAGATGCAAAATTCCATGACATTTTACTTTGCATTCAAACGCAAAAAACAATTAATGAAGAAAGAATGAAATTTCCTTCTTCAGAATTTTATTTAAAAACCTATGAGGAAATGGCTGAACTTTTTCCAATTGAAGCAATAGAAAACACTAACAAAATTGCAGAAAGATGCAATGTTGAACTAGATTTCAATACAGTGCATTTACCTGAATTCAAGGTGCCAGCAGGATACACTAAAAGTGGTTACTTTAGGGAAATTTGTCAAATAGGTTTAAAAGAAAGGTATAAAGAAGTTACACCCCAAATTCAACAAAGGCTTGACTATGAAATAAGCATAATAGAACAAATGGGTTATGTAGATTATTTTTTAATTGTTTGGGATTTTATCAAATATTCAAAAGATAATAAAATAATGGTAGGGCCTGGAAGAGGTTCTGCAGCAGGTAGTTTAGTTGCATTTTCAATGAAAATCACAAATATAGATCCTCTTAAATACAATTTAATTTTTGAAAGATTCCTAAATCCAGAACGTGTAAGCATGCCAGATATTGACGTAGACTTTTGTTATGAGCGACGGGAAGAAGTAATAGAATATGTGAAAGAGAAATATGGTAAAAATCGAGTTGCTCAAATAATAACATTTGGTACCATGGCGGCAAGAGGTTCCATAAGAGACGTAGGACGTGCATTGAACCTGCCCTACGGAGAAGTAGATTTTATAGCGAAGAAAATTCCTATGGATTTAGGTATGACCATATCAAAAGCTCTAGAAGTAAATAAAGAACTCAAAAGTCTTTATGACAGTGAAGACAAAGTTAAGAACTTAATTGATGTGGCTTTAAAGGTGGAAGGATTACCAAGACACGCATCTACCCATGCTGCTGGAGTATTGATTTCTAAAGAGGAAGTAACAGAATACGTACCTCTTTCAAGGAATAAAGATATTATTACTACTCAATTTAACATGATAGAACTAGAAGAACTAGGTCTTTTGAAAATGGACTTTTTAGGTCTACGAACATTGACAGTTATAAGAGATGCTATAGATTTAATACAAAAAAATCATAATATAAAAATAGACTTTAGCAATTGTAATTATGATGATCCAGAGGTTTTTAAAATGTTTGCTCATGCAGATACCCTTGGAATTTTTCAATTTGAAAGCTCAGGTATGAGAGCATTCTTAAAAGAATTAAAGCCGACAGAATTTGAAAATTTAGTAGCTGCCAACGCAATGTACAGGCCTGGACCTATGGGGCAAATTCCAACATTTGTTAAAAACAGAGCCAACCCGCAACATGTAACTTATTTACATCCGTTGCTTGAACCTATATTAAATGTAACTTATGGTTGCATGGTATATCAGGAGCAGGTAATGCAAATAGTAAGAGATATAGGCGGATTCACAATGGGCCGTTCTGACCTATTAAGACGTGCCATGGGTAAAAAGAAAATGGATGTTATGTTAAAAGAGAGGCATAATTTCATTTATGGCAAAGAAACAGAAAATGGAGAAATAGAAATAGCTGGCGCTGTTAAAAATGGAGTAGATGAGAAAACTGCAAATGAGATATATGATTTAATGGTTGAATTTGCAAAGTATGCCTTTCCAAAAGCTCATTCAGTAGCATATGCAGCATTAGCATATGAAACAGCTTATCTTAAGCATTACTATCCAGTTGAATTTATGGCAGCATTAATATCCAGCATTATGGGTAGTTCCAATACAGTTTCCTTGTACATAAGAGAATGCAAGAGACTTGGTATTGAAATCCTGCCTCCTAATGTTAATGAAAGCTATGATAAATTTACAGTGGAAAATGGGAAAATACGTTTCGGTCTTGCTGCTGTAAAAAATGTAGGCACAAATGTAATTCAGGAAATTGTTAAAGCAAGGGAAACAAAAGGAAAATTTTCAAGCTTTACAGATTTTTGCCGAAAAGTAGACACTACAGTACTTAATAAAAGACAAATAGAATCCTTAATTAAATGTGGTGCATTTGATTTTTCACAAGTCAAAAGATCACAGTTAATCGCTATATACGAAAGAACAATAGACAGCATAGTTAATCAAAAGAAAAGAAATATTGAAGGACAATTTTCATTATTTGATGGTCAAATAGAATCATCAAATGGTGAATTTACACTAGATGAGAACTTGCCTAATTTGCAAGAATACAATGAAAAAGTTTTATTGGCAATGGAAAAGGAAATGCTTGGAGTTTATATTAGCGGTCATCCACTTTCCCAATATGAAAAAACTTTGGAAAATTTAACTAGTACAAATAGTAGTGAAATAGCAGAACTTACAGAAAGTACTGAAAATAACAGCTTTCTTCAGGATGGAAGCAAAGTTGTAATTGGTGGAATAATAATAAAAAAGCAAAATAAAATAACTAAAAATAACAATATGATGGCATTCATAACGTTGGAAGACTTATTTGGAACTATTGAAGTAATTGTATTTCCAAAAACTTATGATTCTTATCAAGAATTGTTATATGAAGATAATATAGTATTAATGGAAGGAACATTAAGTGTTGCAGAAGAAGAAACACCAAAATTAATTTGCAACAACATATCTCAACTAACTAATATAGAAACTGAAAAAGAAACCAAAAAACTATTTATAAAAGTAAAAGACACAGAACATTATAAAAAAATAAAAAAAGATTTATTTTTGAGATTTAATAAATGCTGCGGAATAAATTGTGTAATTATTTATAATGAAAAAGATAAAGCAAGCATGATTATACCAGAAAGAAATTGGGTAACAATAAATAATGAGCTAATAAAAGATTTAAAAGATATATTAGGAGAGAATAATATAGCAGTACAATAAAGGAGGGCTTGTTTTGAAGAAGATTGGTGTTTTAACTAGTGGTGGCGATGCACCAGGAATGAATGCTGCAATCAGAGCAGTAGTTAGGTATGGAATTTATAATAATATTAATGTTATAGGAATTAAAGAAGGATTTAAAGGACTAATAGAAAGTAACACCATGGAAATGTCACTATCCTCAGTAGCTGATATCATACATAGGGGAGGAACAATATTAGGCAGTGCTAGAAGTAAAGAATTTCAAGAAAAAGAAGGCTTCAATAAAGCATTGAGAAATATAAAATACTTAGGAATTGACGGCATGGTTGTAATAGGCGGAGATGGTACATTCAAAGGTGCACAAAAATTAAGTGAAGCAGGTATAGCAACAATTGGTATACCTGGCACTATTGACAACGATTTAGCATATACACAATACACGCTGGGCTTTTTTACAGCGCTTTCAACGGTTCTTGAATCAGTAGAAAAAATCAGAGACACATCATCATCTCATGGAAGAACAAATGTTATTGAAGTAATGGGAAGAGATTGCGGAGATATTGCATTGTATGCTGGTCTTGCCGGCGGTGCTGAAATGGTTATTATACCTGAAATTGAGTATAATATAGAAGAAGTTTGTGATAAAATTATGCAAGGTCGCGCTAGAGGGAAAAAGCATAGCATAATAATATTGGCAGAAGGCGCTGGGGATGCTAGAGAAATAAGCGATGAAATAGAAAAGAGAATAGGCGTAAGTACAAGATATTCTGTATTAGGATATACACAAAGAGGCGGTACACCTTCAGCATTTGACAGATTGCTAGGAAGCAAAATGGGAGCCAGAGCAGTAGAAATGCTGAGCAATTCAATGACAAACAGAGCGCTTGGCGTAAGAGGAAGTGAAATATTTGATATGGACATGGAAGAAGCATTATCAGCAAAAAAACAATTTGATAATGAAACTTACGAATTGACTAAAATACTTTCTATATAATGCAGATTATGATCTAACCCCATTTTTTGCGACGTCAGTAGGCATAAAAATGGATGGTAGGTCAGATACAGCTCATCCCAATTTATGCGACCATAGGGAGCAAATAAATTGAAGGATCTCTTATTTTAAGTATATATAATTTTTATAATAAAGAAAAGAGGGTATGTAATGTGTATGAGAAAAACTAAAATAGTATGTACAATTGGCCCTTCATCTGAAGGAGAAGAAATATTTAAAGAACTTGTAAAAAATGGTTTAAACGTAGCAAGACTAAACTTTTCTCACGGAACCCATGAAGAGCATAAAAAAAGAATAGATATGATTAAAAAAGTCAGAGAAGAATTAAATCTCCCAATATCCATAATGCTGGATACAAAAGGACCTGAAATTCGAACTAGAGATTTTGTAAATGGTTCTGTTGAGTTAACTAAGGGACAGGAATTCATTTTAACAACAAGAGAAATATTAGGGAATGAAAAAATAGCAAGTCTAACATATGAAAACTTCGCCAAAGACGTTAAAGGGGGAGATATAGTATTAATGGATGATGGTTTAATAAGTATGGAAGTAATAGAAATCATTAATGATACAGATTTGAAATGCATTGTTAAAAATAATGGAATATTAAAGAACAAAAAAGGTGTTAATGTTCCAAATGTAAAAATTAATTTACCAGCATTGACGGAGAAAGATTTGTCTGATTTAAAGTTTGGAATAGAACAAGAAGTAGACTTTATTGCAGCATCATTTATACGTAAGGCAGATGATGTAATAGCAATAAGAAGGGTGCTTGAAGAACATGATGCAGAATATATAAAAATAATTTCAAAAATTGAAAACAGAGAAGGTGTTGATAATATTGATGAAATTATTGAAGTTACAGATGGCATCATGGTGGCAAGAGGAGATTTAGGAGTTGAAATTCCTGCAGAAGAAGTGCCGCTAGTACAAAAAATGCTCATAAAAAAATCTAATGATGCCGGCAAACCTGTTATTACTGCAACACAAATGCTGGATTCAATGATTAGAAACCCAAGACCTACAAGAGCAGAAGTATCAGACGTTGCCACAGCTATATTCGATGGTTCAGATGCTATAATGTTATCAGGAGAAACAGCCTCAGGCAGTTATCCATCAGAATCTGTTAATACAATGTGCAAAATAGCAATAATGATTGAAAATTCATTAGATTATGAGGAAATAATAAAATCTAAATATACCAGCAATAACAAAAACATTACTAATTCAATAAGTTTTGCAACATGTAAGACCTGTTTAGATTTAAAAGCAAGCGCAATTGTTACAGCTACATCTTCAGGTTTTACAGCTGAATCAGTTTCTAGATTTAGACCTAAAGCTCCAATAATTGCAGCAACAGAATACGACCATGTTATGAGACTTTTGTCACTATACTGGGGAGTATACCCAATGAAAATAGACAGAATGAATTCAACAGACGAAGTTATAGAGGAATCAGTAGCAAAGGCCTTAGAAAATGGATATATAGAAAACGGAGATTTAGTAATTGTTACTGCGGGGGTGCCTGTTGGGGTATCAGGAGCTACGAATTTATTGAAAGTTCATGTAGTTAGTGAACTTCTATACAGAAAAATAGGGGTAGGCAAGGATACTGTTATAGCAAGAGCAGCAGTAGCTAAAAATGTAGATGAGTTAAGAGTTAAATTTGATGATGGTGACATTATAGTAATGCCATCAACACATTCAGATGTGATAGAATTTATGGAAAGAGCTTCTGCATTAATCGTAGAAGAAGGTGGTTTAACCTCGCATGCAATGATAGCAGGAATGAATATGGGAATAGAGGTTATTGTTGGAGCGGAAAATTGTACAAAAGAAATAATAGATGGGGAAATATTAACTGTAAATGGAAAATTAGGAGTAGTTTACAGAGGAGAGGCTAAAATATTATAAACATTATAATATTTTAGGGGGGTGAATTTAATTAATAAAAGTAAAAGTATAACTAAAATATTAGCACCAGTATTACTTATAATTTTTATAATGCTTCTAGTAGTGTTTAGTCCCAAAAAAATAAGCGGTATAGTAAATTCATTTAAGCCAGTTTTATATGCCCTTGTGATTTCATACTTGCTTGATTCAATTGTGAGATTATGCACAGGAAAACTTCATGTTAGCAGAACTCAGGGGATATTAATTGCTTTTATTCTTTTAATTGGAATAGTAATGTTTATAATTTCAATCATAGTACCAAAAATTGTTGAAAATATAAATAACATTATATCATTTCTATTAAATGAAAATATTGATATAGAAGAAATAGTAACTAATATTAAGGATAAAGTAGATTATCCCTATGTACAATATGTTGCAGATAGCATTCTTAAAGCAGGAGAAACAATTCAAGATAAAATAAATTCAATTCTTCTGTATCTTTCAAATACACTGCTTCAAATTATTACAAATGTTGGGTCAAGTACATTATCAATAGTTACCAGCTTAATTATAAGTATTTATATGCTTAATGAAAAGGAAGATTTATTAGCCAGAGGGAGAAGGCTTATTTATGCATTTTTTAATAATGAGAAAGCAAATAAGATTTTATATATTTTTAGCAGATCAAATATAATATTTAAAAGTTTTTTAAACGGTAAAATATTAGATTCTCTAATTGTTGGAACTATATGTATCGGTGTATTTACAATATTTAAAGTGCCATATGCAGTATTAATGGGAACATTATTAGGAGTATTTAACATAATTCCATTTTTTGGCCCTATAATAGGAGCAGTGCCTGTAATTATAGTATCATTGTTTACAGATCCATCAAAGGCAGTTACAGCATTAATAATAATTTTGGTGATTCAGCAAATAGATGCAAATTTTCTAGACCCTAAAATAGTAGGAAACAATGTTGGAGTTTCACCTTTTTGGATATTGACAGCAGTTACTATAGGAGGATCAATAGGAGGAATACCAGGCATGGTTTTTGGAGTTCCAATAGTAGTATTAGTAAAAACAATAACCGAAGAATACATTGAAATGCGCCTTCTAGAAAAAGGCATGTCAGATTATCAAAAAGATAATATGCAAGTTATGAAAATAAAAGAAAAGAAAAAATTTATAAAACATTAACTTTATACAACATTAACTTTACCAACTTATTAAACTAATAAAATTAAAATGCTACTAGTTATATAAACTTGTAGCATTTTACATGTTTTAATAAATTAAACACTTGAAAATATTTTTTTCAAATAATATTATATAATTTACAAGATATTGGTTGTAAAAATCAAGGTAATATTTAAATTTGATATATATTTAAAAAAATAATAAAATTATTTAACCAAAATAATAAGGAGTTGATTTTTTGGATATATTTGATTATGAAAAAGATTTATTTGAATTAGTATTGGAAAATATAAATGAAGAAGTGTATCTAGTAAATGATAAATATGAAATTATTTATGTTAACAATAATGCATATAATAACTTGTTTAATGGGCAAGAAGTAATTAATAAGTCAATTTTTGATATGTTTCCTTCAATTAATATGGAGAATAGTACTATTGTTAGGGCTTTTAGAACAAAGGAACCAACTATTAAGGCTAAAGCAACATTTATTAGTAATAACGGTAAAAGAAAAGAATATATCACTTCTACTTTACCATTAATAATAGATGGTAAATTAAAATATGTTTGTGAAATCAGTGAAGATATAACTGGTTTAAGTAATATGTCTGAAAAAATTATTTCAGAAATGATAAAAGAAAATAAGTCAAGTACACCAAATAGGTCAATTAAATCAAAAAAAGATTTTTACAATTTAGACTCAATTATTGGAGAAAGCAAAGAAATTAAAACATTAAAAGATCAAATAATCATTTATTCTAAAAGCCCATCTAATCTAATGATTTATGGTGAGACAGGTACTGGTAAAGAAATGGTTGCTCAATCTATATTTAGTTTAAGCCATGATGTGAAAAAGGCACCTTTTATCGCCCAAAATTGTGCGGCTATTCCAGAAGCGTTATTAGAAAGTATATTATTTGGAACAGTAAAAGGTGCTTTTACTGGTGCGGAAACAAGACCCGGCCTTTTTGAATTAGCATCAGGAGGAGTTCTATTTTTAGATGAAATAAATTCAATGCCTAAAATTTTACAAGCAAAATACAACATTAAAAACTATTTCTGGGTTGACACCAGCATCTTCTGGGAAAATAGAATTTTTGGGTGAGGATATAACTCAAAAAGCATCCTATGATATTGTAAGAATGGGGTTAGTTCATGTACCAGAAGGAAGACATATATTTAAAAATCTTACAGTAAAAGAAAATCTTGAACTAGGATCATATACATTAAAAGATGAAAAAGAAAGAAAAATAAGGATAAATAAAGTTTTTGAAAGATTTCCAAGATTAAAAGAAAGACAGAATCAACAAGGTGGTACATTATCAGGAGGAGAGCAGCAAATGCTAGCAATTGGAAGAGCCTTAATGGCAGATCCTAAATTACTACTTTTAGATGAACCATCAATGGGATTAGCACCAGTAATTGTTGATGAAATAGCGGAAATAATTATGAATTTGCATAAAGAAGGCACTACAATTTTGCTCGTAGAACAAAATGCAAAAATAGCATTAAAATTGGCTGATTATGGGTATGTATTAGATACAGGCTCAGTAGTAATGGAAGATTTAAGCAGTAAGTTAAGGGAAAACAAAAGCGTAGTATCTGCATATATGGGCGGATAATTGCTAATTATTATATTTTTGAGCATATAATAACACTCATATACTATCAATAATCAAATTGTTAGCGATTCAGAAGATAAAATATTAATGAAAAAGATCAAGGCAACTAAAAATTGCCTTGATTTTTTTAAAAATTTACTTGCATACCTATATATATAATTAGTGAAACGTCTAATTTAGAATCTAAATATCACCTGTAAATGATAGTTATAACTTTTCGTTCCTTTTTTGTTTGAAAATACAACTATTTAAACATAATACCCTGAAAGGGCTTTTTTTCTTGACAATTTCCCTAAATGATTGATATCATATATGATATGTAAAAATTAATAATTGAGGAGAATTATTATGAAAAATTTTTATTTAAATAAAGAAGACGCTGTCCTGATGATTGTGGATATACAGGGAAAGTTAACAGTGGCAATGGAATACGGTAAAGATGTAATCAAGAATACTAATGTTTTAGTTCAAGCTGCAAAGTCATTTGAATTTCCAATAATAATTACAGAACAATATCCAAAAGGATTAGGATCTACAGTTGAAGAATTAAAGGATGAATTAGAAGGATATCCAGTTTTCTCTAAAACCTCATTTACAGCTATTACAGAAGAAGTTAAAGAAGAATTGAAAAAATTAGGCAGAAAACAAATCATCATAACTGGTATGGAGACACATGTATGCGTATATCAAACAGTAAGAGACTTATTATCTATGGGTTACGATGTGTTTGTAGCAATAGATGCAGTATGTTCACGTACTCATGATAATTTTATGAATGGATTATTACTTATCAATGAATTAGGTGCAGTAGTATCTAATACAGAATCCATACTCTTTGATATAATAAAAGATTCAAGCTCACCACTATTTAAAGAATTATCAAAATTAATAAAATAATATATAATTTATCAATAGGAATTATTAAATAAATAAATGAAAGGACAAAATTATATATATGAATACGATAATTATTACCGGTGCATTAGGCGGTATTGGGCTAGGATTAACGGAACATTTTCTTTCAAAAAGCTTGAATGTAATTATTAATTATACTAATGAAGAAAAAGTAGCAAAATATAAAGATATATTTTATAAAACATATGATAAAGAAAAAATTCTATTTTACAAAGCAGATGTATCAAAATATGATGAAGTTGAAAAAATGTTTGAAGCTTCAAAGGAAAAGTTTGGTCAAATAGACGGTTTAATAAACTGTGCCAGCATTAACAAAGATGCATATGTTTCAGAAATGGATTTTAGCATGTGGCAAAGTGTTATAAATGTTAATCTAACTGGAGTTTTCAATTGTTCTAAATTATTTGCACAACAATACAATGGCAAAAATGGATTTATTATAAACTTTAGTTCAGGAACAGCAGTTCATGGTAGAGCAAAAGGAGCAAATTACTGCAGCTCAAAGGCAGGAGTAATTAATTTAACCAAGGATTTTGCCATAGAATATGCCCCAAATATCAGAGTAAACTGCATAGGACTTGGAATGATTATGACTGATGAAATATACCACAGATATGATTTAGGGAATAAAGAAAAATTAGAAGTTATGAATAAATCCATTCCCCTAGGCTATATAGGTGATGTGTCCGATGTAGTAGAGATGGCAGATTTTCTTACCTTTAAAGGAAGATACATCACAGGTCAACTAATTTATGTTAATGGAGGTATGTACATGCATTAAACAACACATGTACATGAAATTAAAATGAGCGTTTCCATATCTAGAGCAATACTCCATATTCTTGACACAAGTTTAGGTTTACCAGTTTTATCTGAAAATCTTATGTCCCTTGGGGATGAAATGAGAACATATACAGAAAAACATATTTTAAAATGCTATAACGATGCAGATTTAAAGAAAACAAAGTTCATTGATGAAGATGGACTATTTTTTAAATCTATAAAACAATATAAAAGTGATGGGGAATTTAAGAGATTTGCTAAAGAAATCACTGAATTTTTTTATAAGCTGTTAATTGAAAATCCTGATATAAGTCCATGTGACCTTTTATTTGTACAAGCCAATGTATTTAATAAAGATTACATGATTATAATGAAGCTAAATTATAAAAAAGGATATATTCATTATACCAAGGAAGAAGAAGGAATCAAAAACATTATAATTGAACAGCCATGTTCCCTACCATCAGCAACACAGAAAATAGATGAAGTAATATTTGTTGAGTTAGACCATCTAAATGTATTTGTAAAAGAGAAAAAATGTCAAGTTTATAATGAACCATGTTATTACATTTCAAAACATATATTAGGCTGTAAAGAAGAAAAGAAAGATAAAGAAAAAGTTAAAATTATTACAGATACAACAGATAAAATCATCAAGGAATACTATGATGATGATTTAATTATGAAAAGTAAGGTAAAAAACATTATAAGAGAAAATATAGAAGAATCTTTAAATATAAATCTAGAACAAATTTCAGAAGAAGTATTCAAAGACGAAGAAATAAAAAAAGCATACAATGAAGAAATTAAAATGAAAGGTATTAAAGAGCCAGAAGTAAAGGTTAATTTCAACTATGCAAATAAAATAAAGACCAAACAAAAAATAATTACAGATGAAGGAATAGAAATTAATATTCCATATGAAATGTTAAGCGATACTGATAAAGTAGAATTTATTACTAATACCAATGGGACAATATCAATTGTTTTAAAAAATATAGACAGCATAATTGATAAATAATTGAATATTTAATATAATGAAATAGTGGCAAAAATTACTAGGAGGATTGGATTCTATGGATAATTATGTTAAACAATCTAATAAGGTAAAGGCTGAAACAATAATTAAAAATCAATAATAAAAAGAACCTCGTTTAACAGAAATTTATGATTTTATGTTTTACGAGGTTTTGTTAATTAATAATTACTAATTTAAATAACAATAAAGATTTTCATTGGGTTTTAAAGGTATTTTGTGCTTTTTAAATTCTGCATTCTGAATTCTGCATTACATCACTTCTGGTTCTGGGTAGTTTTCTCCAAATGTTTCAACTGTTACTTTGTTTAATTTCACTTCTTTTAAAGGCCTATCACTGTAGTCAGTTTCTGTTTCAGCAATTTTATTTACAACGTCCATTCCTTCAATTACTTTTCCAAAAGCAGCATATTCTCTGTCAAGGTGAGGAGATTTTTTATGCATTATGAAAAACTGTGATCCTGCAGTATCAGGATGGCCAGCTCTTGCCATAGATAAAACACCAGCATCATGTTTTAAATCATTTTTAAAACCATTGTTGCTAAATTCTCCCTTAATCCTATATCCAGGACCACCCATTCCATTTCCATTAGGGCAGCCACCTTGAATCATAAATCCTTGAATAACTCTATGAAAGATTTTTCCGTCATAAAAATTACTTCCAACCAATGAAATAAAGTTTCTCACAGTATTTGGAGCTATTTCGGGATATAATTCAGCCTTTATAACATCTCCATTTTCAAATTCAAATGTAACTATTGGTAATTTCATATTTCCTCCAAAATTTTGTTATTTAGTAATGTATATATACTTTACACCAGTAAAAAAAATATTTCAACATAATATTTTATAACTATATCTTTGTAACAAGTAAAGAAATCTAGAATATATTAAGGTAAAGTAAAAATTAGGAGGTTAAGCATGAGATGCTCAAATAATGATAATAATGTTGGCGGAATTGGTGGCCTAGGAGATAGATGTTGTACAGCTCAATCAGGATGTGATTGGGATGGAACTTTAAGGAATGTGGTTACTGAGCCAATATTTGTACAAAAAATTTACGATGCAAAATTATTTAATTTACAAGGATTAAAAACAGCACCAGGTCAAATTTTCTCACCTAAAATTGGCTGTGGAACAAATATTATTAGAATTCAAGAAATAAGATGTAGAAAATTCTTTAATCCAAATAATATTAATGACCCATGCAATTTAAAACTTAATCCAATTACAGAATTATCTGGCGGTCAATTTGTTAAAAAAGAAGATGGCTGTGAAGTAAAAGTTATAGGGCCAGATGGAACATTTAGCGAAAAATTAATATTTGCTGATACATCATTCTGTGATGACCTAGAAGAAGGAACTCCAGTTTTTGGCACTCAAAATATTGAAATATCAGGTGCAGTAGAAGTTGAAATGGATTTAGTTGTATCACCTTGCAACAATGACAATGAAAGCATTATAACATTATCAACAATAGTAGAAATAGCTCCAAGAAACAACCCATTAGTATTAACCAACTTCTTTGAAATTTGTGTACCTTCAGTATTTGAAACTGCATTCTTGCCAAGATTTACAGAATTCTGTAATTTAGCTTGCGAAACAAGATTAGCTACAAACAACATAGGCAGAGATTTTGAAATTGATCCTGTAACTGGTGAACTTTCAGTAAATCTAATAATTTCATTATGTATTAGCTGTGAAAAGAAAATTGTTGTTCCAGTTCAATTATGCGTGCTTTCCACTGGATTTACTCAATTATCACCTGAACAAGGCCAGCTTTGTACTACATTCCCAAGATTGTTCCCAAGACAAATAGACCAAAACTCAGTAGGCGGAGCAGGTGGCGGAAAAGGCTGTGGAAGAGCAAGAACAACAGAATTTGATGACTAATTAACAATGCAGGAATTAAAATAATGCAGAGAATGCAGAAATTGTCATTCTGAAACCGCAGGTTGAAGAATCTCTTCTCTAAATATAAAAACAACGTAGAAAAAAACTAATTCTACGTTGTTTTTTTCTTAAATTAAACAACAATAAATAATTCTTCACTCGTTCAGAACAAAAAACATTTCGTATTTTTTAAATTCTGCATTCCTTGCATTCCTGATTCTCTATATTCTTGCACTAAATTTAATATCCAAATATATTTAAATACATATAATAAGACATAAATACAAAGTTCACACGATAAAGGGGGGGTGATATT
>JAQVWY010000002.1 GCA_028709465.1 Tissierellia bacterium
ATTAATAATTTTATCATAAAATTGCATTGCAATTAATATGTAATTAGAGTTAAAAAAAGACTTTTAGCATATCTTTTATCATTTAATAAAAAATATACTAAAAGTCTCGTTACCTTAAGCAGAATATTAGCCAGAATTATATAATTCATGTATGTTGACTAATATTTTAAAACTACTCCCTTTTAGTTCGTATTCGATTAAAATTAATTATATCATAAGATAAATTATTTTGTAAAGTAATATTTTTAAAAGAAATATTTATGGCAAATTATTTAAAGCGAAATATGATGGACTCCAAATAAATTATGTTCTTTTTTAATAAATATTGAATAGTATTTATTAAGATTGCATTATTTTGGAGGTCTATTATGAAATTTGGGTCATTAATAAAATATTCACTATATTTACTTATTATGATATTATTAATTTTTTTAATACTGACAATATATATTTACTTTTTTTCAAGTAGTGCAAAAATAGAAATAGCATATAATTTTATTATACCAGTGTGTTTATTTGTAGCATCGTTATTATATGCTAGAAGCACAAAAGAAAAAGGTTTAATTATGGGCATAGAAATGTGGATTGTATATTTTGTAATTGTATTATTATTAAAGATGGTATTAAAAATCCCTACAGAAATAAGCATAATTAAGCATTTATTATACCTGCCCATTTCAATATTTGGCGGAATAATTGGTGTCAATGCAAAAAAATAAAAAAAGTACTTTAAAACATAATACAAAAATGCTATAATCTATAGAGTTTACAAATAGGAGGTATATTATGATACATATTAAAACATTGAATAACAAAAAACTTACAGATAATATAAGCGTTAAAGGTTGCGGAGAATGCCAAACATCTTGTCAATCTGCTTGCAAAACTTCTTGTACAGTTGGCAATCAAAAATGTGAAAACCAATAAATCGTACGTAGTGGCAAAGTTGCCACTAATTTTTTTTACAGGAGGAAATAAATGATACATGTTTTTAATATAAATGATTTTTATTGTGCATTAGATACTAACAGTGGGTTAGTACATGTAATAGATGAAATTGTTTATGATTTACTAAAAGATGATAGTTTTAAGTCAGAAAGCAAAGTTAAGATTATATCACATAAATATGGACAAGATATAACAAAAGAAGCAATACAGGAAATTAACTCTTTAATAAATAATAATATGCTTTATACAGAAGATTTAGATGTAGAAAATAAAATTAAGCCTGCAGTAAAGGCAATGTGTTTAAATATGGCTCATGACTGCAATTTAAAATGTGAATACTGTTTTGCATCTCAAGGTAATTTCAAAGGTAAAAGAAGCTTGATGAGTTATGAAGTAGGGAAAAAAGCCTTCGACTATTTAGTTAAAAGTTCAGGAAAAAGGGTAAATTTAGAGGTTGATTTTTTTGGTGGAGAGCCATTGATGAATTTTGATACAATAAAGAATTTAGTGGAATATGGTAGATCATTAGAAGAAAAACATAATAAAAAGTTTAGATTTACTATTACTACTAACGGAGTATTGTTGGATGATGATAAAATAGATTATATTAATGAAAACATGAGCAATGTTGTATTAAGCATAGATGGAAGAAAAGATGTTAATGATAGAATGAGAAAAACTGTTAATGATAAAGGAAGCTATGATACAATAATAAATAATTTTAAAAAATTCGTTTCTAAAAGAGGAGATAAGGATTATTTTGCAAGAGGAACTTATACTTCATATAATCTGGATTTTGCAGAAGATGTAAAGCATTTAAATGAAATCGGTTTTGATATAATATCAGTTGAACCAGTTGTAGCAAAACCAGAAGAAAAATATGCTTTAAAAGATGAACATATAGAAATTTTAAAAAAAGAATATGAGAAACTAGCAAAATATTATATAGATTCATATCCAGATAAAAATAAAAGGTTTCAATTTTATCATTTTAACATTGAACTTGATGGAGGTCCTTGTATTTATAAACGTTCAATAGGTTGTGGAGCAGGTACAGAATACGTAGCGGTAACTCCAGAGGGCGATTTTTATCCATGTCACCAGTTTGTTGGAGAGAAAGAATTTATAATTGGAAATGTAGATGAAGGAATCACTAATGAAGAAGTAGTAAGTAAGTTTAGAAATGTATCAGTAAATGAGAAACCTACATGCAGACAATGTTGGGCTAAGTATTATTGCAGCGGTGGATGTCATGCTAATGCATATAATTTTAATAAAGATTTCAAAGTACCATATAAAGTTGGCTGTGAGCTGGAAAAGAAAAGAATAGAATGTAGTATAATGATAAAAGCTAAACTTCAATAGGGTAAAATTAAATAAATTTAGGTTTATTACTAAAAAAATGTGGTAAATATGTACCAATATATAGTATAATGTACTTAATATTAATTATTCACCTTAGAAAGGAGTGTAAATTATGCAACTTGGTTTTATTTTTGTATTAATTGTTTCAATATTTATTGCTATTTTTGCAATTCAAAATGGCGGTTTAGTAACGGTAGATTTATTCTTAGCAAGTTATCAAACACCTCTTGCTGTAGTGATTATGGTGTGTATAATATTAGGTGCTATAATAATTCTTGCTTTAGGTTCATTTAGACAATTTAAAAAAATTTCTGAAACTAAAGAGCTGAAAAACAAGATTAAAGTTTTTGATAGCGAAAAAGCTCAATTAGAAACAACTATAAAGTCCTTAGAGGCTGAAATCCAAAATCTTAAAGAAAATAATATTTCACTTACAAATCAAATTTCAGATCTTCAAAGTAAAAATGGAGAAATAGAAAGCATTAATGCTAAATTAAATGAAGAAATTAAAGCAAGTATCACAACTAATGAAACGGAATTAGCAGAAGGAGCTGGGTTGAATGTAAATAATGAAGAATTCGAAACTCAAAATTAATGATTTTGATATTAATAAAATAGAAAAAATAGTTAAAGAATTTAACTTAACAAATATATCTGCTAAAATTTTATTAAACAGGAAGCTAGAAAACCATGATGATATTTATGAATTCTTATATCCTGATTTTAAAAATTTTGAAAATGCCGCAATTTATAAAGATCTTGATAAGGGTTGCAAAAGAATATTACATGCATTAAAAATAAAAGAAAAAATATTGATTTATGGTGATTATGATGTTGATGGAGTAACGTCAATTAGCCAATTTATGATATATCTTAAAAAAGCTGGAGCAAATGTTCTGTATTATGTGCCTGATAGAGAGAGTGAAGGCTATGGAATAAGTGATTTTTTTCTGGAAAAAATCAAGAAAAATGAAATTGATTTTGACTTATTAGTAACTGTTGATTGTGGTATAGCAGAAATAGAAAAGGTTAATGAAATTAACAATCTTAACAAACAAGTTATTATATTAGATCACCATCAGTGTGGAGAAATAATACCAGCTGCTTATGCCGTAATAAATCCTAAACAAAAAGATTGTCCTTCTAAAAATAAGCAATTATGTGCAGCAGGACTTTCTTTTAAATTTTTGAGACATTTAAATAGTTATTTGAAAATAAAAAATATTGAAGAAAAATTATTGGAATTATCATGTCTTGGAACTATAGCGGATATAGTTAATCTAATAGGAGATAATAGAATAATTACTTATTATGGCTTGCAATATATCAATAAAACTAAAATAATTGGTTTAAAGAAGCTTATAGAAAAATCAGGAATTACCGATAATACTATAGAATCTTTTCATATTGGTTATATATTAGCACCAAGAATAAATGCTGCTGGCAGAATGAGTTCTGCTGACAAGGCTGTAAAACTTATGTTGACAGAAGATGAATATGAAGCAGAAATTTTGGCGGAAGAACTAGAAAATTTAAATACAAAAAGAAAAGAGGCAGAGCAATTCATATTTGATGAAGCCGTAAATAAAATTGAAACGGATGGCCTATATAAAAGGAACATAATTGTAGTTCATGGGACTAATTGGCATGAAGGTGTTCTTGGAATTGTTTCATCTAAAATAACTGAAAAATATGATTTGCCTTCAATAGTAATATCTGTTAAAGATGGAATAGGAAAAGGCTCTGCAAGAAGTTTGTCATATTTAGATATATATTCAGCTTTGCAAAATACAGAAAAGTATCTCATTAAATATGGCGGGCATATGCTTGCGGCAGGTCTTTCATTAAAAGAGGAATATATAAATGAATTTTCAAATGAATTAAATAAGTTTATTGAAAAAGAAACCAGTAAGGAAGAGCGTTTTAGAGAAATTGAAGTTGATTCATATATAGAATTAAAAGATATTAATTATAGATTGTATGATGAAATTTCTAGTTTTGAACCCTTTGGTCATGGAAATCATAAACCAACATTTGCTCTAAAAAATGTAACAATAAAAGACTTGAGGAGAGTAGGTATAAATGGAAATCATTTAAATTTTAAATTATCTCACAAAGAAAAAGAAATACCTGTAATTGGATTCGGAAAAATTAGTATGTTAGAAAATATTTTATCTAAACCATTCTCATATATAGTCTCTATTAACAATAATGAATACAAAGGGAATCAAAATCTGCAGCTTGTTTTATTAGATATCGAAGAAATGGATAATTTTGATTGTATAATAGATGATAGCAAAATAAAAATTTTAAATTCTATTATAAATAAATCAAAGTCTAAAATAATTAAAGCAGATATTTTTAAACTTGTGGAAAAATTAAATAAGTTATATAATACTAAAATAACAGCAGAAGATATAATATGTATATTAAAAAAGGACAATAGCATTCAATATATTTTAAAAAATGAAATTCTCTATGTGAAAAAATAAAAGTAAGATAATATGTTATTTGGAGGAAATATGAACTTAAAAGAAAAAATTCGTGTTATAGATGATTTTCCATCAAAAGGAATTAGCTTTAAGGATATAACAACACTATTAAAGGATGCAAAAGCATTAAACGAGTGCATTAAACAAATGGCTGAGAAATTTAAGGATTTAGAAGTTGATCTAGTAGTAGGACCTGAATCTAGAGGATTTATTTTTGCAACTCCTCTTGCTTATTTACTTGGAACTGGCTTTGTACCTGTAAGAAAACCTGGGAAATTGCCAGCTGAAACAGTTAAATATGAATATGAGTTAGAATATGGCTCTGATTCTTTAGAAATCCATAAAGATGCTATAAAACCTAATCAAAAAGTGCTGATTATAGATGATTTGTTAGCTACAGGAGGTACCATGATTGCAGCCGCTAAACTTGTTGAAGAGTTGGGGGGAGATGTAGTTGGACTTGGGTTTTTAATAGAACTTGAAGATTTGAAGGGCAGAGAAAAGCTTAATAATTACAGAGTTGAATCGTTAATAAAATATTAATTTGATCCGATTGATTATTAATTTTGTGGGTATAATTATATAAATTTACATAATAGAAGAATGGTGATAACAATGCTGGAAGATATTGTAAGACAAATTAAATCATATAATCCGAATGCAGATACTTTAATTGTTGAAAAAGCATATAAAATGGCAGAAGCGGCACATGAAGATGCGGAAACTAGATATTCAGGTGAGAAATATTTTACTCATCCTTATAATGTTGCTTTAATTTTGGTTGATTTGCATGTGGATATGGCTACTATTGCAGCAGGGTTACTCCATGATGTTGTAGAAGATACTGGGATAACATATGATGATATTAAAAGAGAATTCGGTGAAGAAATTGCTAACATGGTAGATGGGGTTACTAAATTAAGTAAAGTAAAATATAGAAATAAAGAGGAAAGACAGGCAGAATCACTTAGAAAAATGATAATTGCCATGTCAAAAGATATCAGGGTTGTTATTATAAAATTAGCTGACAGATTGCATAATATTAGAACTCTAGAATATATGCGTCCAGATAAGCAAATAGAGAAAGCAACAGAAACTATTGAAATATATGCCCCTATAGCAAATAGACTTGGTATTGCTTCAATTAAATGGGAACTTGAAGATTTAAGCTTAAAATACATTGACCCAGAAGGATATGAAGATTTACGCCAAAAAGTTACTGAAAAAAATGAGAAAAGAAAATCTTACATTAGTAACATTATTTCAATCATGTCGGAAAAATTAAATGAAGCAGGAATTAAGGGAGATATTAAGGGAAGACCAAAAAGCATATACAGTATTTACAAAAAAATGTATTTTAAAAATAGAACATTTGAACAAATTTACGATCTAGTTGCTATTAGAATAATTGTAGATAATATAAAAGATTGTTACGGTACATTAGGTATTGTTCATACTCTTTGGAAGCCAATTCCAGGTAGATTTAAGGATTATATTGCTATGCCTAAACCAAATATGTATCAATCTCTGCATACTACAGTAATTGGTCCTGATGGCGAGCCATTTGAAATTCAAATAAGAACATTAGAAATGCATAGAACTGCTGAGTATGGTATTGCGGCTCACTGGAAGTATAAAGAAGGAGTAGATGATGATGCTAATTTTGATCAAAAACTAAATTGGCTTAGACAAATGCTTGAGTGGCAGCAAGAAACAAAGGATCCTCAGGAGTTTATGGAATCTTTAAAAATAGATTTATATACTGATGAAGTTTTCGTATTTACGCCTAATGGAGAGGTAATTAATTTGCCCCAAGGTTCAACGCCTATTGATTTTGCATACAGGGTTCACAGTGCTATTGGTAATAAATGTGTTGGTGCTAAAGTTAATGGACGTATAGTTCCATTGGATACAAAGCTTAAAACTGGTAATCAAGTTGAAATTCTTACCTCTCAATCAAGTACTGGACCAAGCAGAGATTGGCTAAAAATAGTGGCTAGCAGTCAAGCAAAAGCAAAAATAAGAAAATTTTTCAAGGACAAAGATAAGGATTTTAATGTTGAAAAAGGAAAAGAACTTGTTGAGAGAGAAATAAAGAAGCAAAGCCTTGTATTAGGAGATTTATTAAAAGAAGATTGGTTAAAATTAGTTGCTGAAAAGTATAATATGTATACTCCAAGCAATTTATATGCTGCTGTTGGAAATGGTGGCATAACTGAAAATCAAGTAGTCAATAGATTAAAGCAAATTTATTTGGAGAAAAATAAAAATAAAATAGAACTTGAAAAAGTTAATAATCTCCAAATTGAGGAGAAACCTTTATTAAGTACGGAAAAGCATGCTTCTGGCGTTGTTATAAAGGGAATCGATAATGTTAAAATAAGATTGTCAAAATGTTGTAATCCTGTTCCAGGTGATGCAATTGTAGGTTTTATTACCAGAGGAAGAGGAGTATCAATACACAGGGCTGATTGTACCAATATTCATGATTTAAGCGATACAAATGATGAAAGATTTATTGAGGTTGAATGGGATGAAGGTAAGCAAATTACATTTGTTTCTGAACTTCAAATTAGGGCACTTGACAGACCTAAACTATTGCAGGATATAACTGCTCTTTATTCAGAAGCAAAGTTAAATGCTATATCACTTAACTTAAGAATTAATAAAGAAAAAATAGCTATTATTGAAATTGCATTTGAAATAAATGAAACTAAACAGCTAGAAGAATTAATTAAAAAATTTAATAAGCTTGACGGAGTTATTGAGGTGTTTAGGAATAAGAAATAGTTTAAATAATGCAGGGAATGCAGAAATGCAGAATTGACATAAAACTGTCATTCTGAACTGCAGGTGAAGAATCTCCATTCTACACAATGAGATCATTCGCTATCGCCTATAATAACAAAAATTACAATGAACTAGATATGTTTTAAATAAACGAAAGGTAGTTAGTAAGTGTAAATTATATGAGAAGTGTAGTGCAAAGAGTTAAGCATGCAAGGGTAAAAGTTGATAATCAAATAATTGGTGAAATTAAACATGGTATCATGCTTTTACTTGGCGTGGAAGAAGATGATGATGAAAAAGATTTAGAATATATGGTGGATAAGGTTGTAAATTTAAGAATATTTGAAGATGAAAATGGAAAAATGAACAAAAGTTTAATAGATGTTAATGGAAGTATATTAGTAGTTTCTCAATTTACATTGCTTGGAGATGCTAGAAAAGGCAGAAGACCAAGCTTTATTCAAGCAGCTAGACCAGAAAAAGCAATACCTTATTATGAAGATTTTATAAGCATTTTGAGAGATAAGGGCATTAAAACAGAGGTAGGTGAATTCGGTGCAGATATGGAAGTTCTTATTTGCAACGATGGGCCCGTTACTATTTTGCTAGACAGTAAAAAGTTATTTTAGGAGGGAAACATGATTTTTGAAGCAATGTCAGTAGGTTCTTTTATGGCAAATTGCTATATTGTTGGAAGTAATAAAACAAAAGAAGCAGCGATTATTGATCCAGGGGCAGATTTTAATAGAATTGACAATAAAATTAAGGAACTCGGATTAATACCTAAAATTATAATACTCACTCATGCTCATGGTGACCATATTGGGGCAGTAGCAGACTTAAAGGCAAAGTACAGTATACCTGTATATATACATGAGTATGATGCGGAATTTTTATCAGACAGTAGCATAAATTTGACCAAAATGTTATTTAGAAAGGATTTAAGCATAAATCCAGATGTAAAACTAAAGGATGGAGATATTATACAATTAAGCGATTTAGAATTTGAAATAATACATACACCTGGACATACACCTGGGGGAATATGCATAAAAATAGAAAATATCATTATGACAGGAGATACGCTTTTTAATAAATCAATTGGAAGAACAGATTTTCCAGGAGGCTCTTTCGAAGATATAATCAGTTCAATTAAAAATAAAATATTTAAATATAGTGATGATACAATAATTTATCCAGGTCATAATTCTCCTTCTACAATTAAATCGGAAAAGCAAGGAAACCCATTTGTGAATTAAGGAGAAGTTATAAAATAATGGTTACTTTTTATTTTGTAGGACATAATTTTGAATATGAAGTTAGAAATACTTTAAGAATTTTTGATTTAAATATAAAGTATAAAATAGAGTTGCATTCAAATGTCGATAGCACTTATACTCATAATAGTGATGGGTTAATTATAATATCTATATTGGATAATGTAAATGATGAATATATTGGATTATCAAAATTGTATTATAATAAAAAGCTGTTATTCGAATCAAAGATAAATATGAATGATATAAAGCTTGAAAAGAAAAATGAAAAAAAATTAAAAAAAGTTTTGGTATCAAAAACAGTTTATGTAGTATTATCTAAATATTACAAAACTAAATCAGAATATGGGATTTTAACAGGTGTAAGACCTGTTAAAATTTTATTCACAGCTAAACATAATGGTAAAAGTGACGAAGAAATTAATGATATATTTGAAAATACTTATGAAGTTTCATCTGATAAATTAAAATTGTTATGGGAAGTATCTAAAATTGAAGAGAAATATATTAATATAGATGAAAATAAAAAAAATTATAATTTATATATAGGAATTCCTTTTTGTCCATCTAAATGTAGCTATTGTTCATTTACTTCTTATATTAATTATAAAAATGAGAAAATAAAAAAATATATTGATACCTTAATTTATGAAATTGAGAAAACAATTGAATTAGCTAAAAGCTTAAATTTACATATAAATTCTGTTTATTTTGGAGGAGGAACACCTTCATTTTTAAGTGAATATGAAATCAATAGAATTTTTGATTCTTTAAAAAAATACTATGATTTAGAAAAAATTAGTGAAATAACCTTTGAAGCTGGCAGACCTGATACTATTACTATGGAAAAACTTAATATTTTAAAAAGCAATTATGTAAATAGAATAAGTATTAATCCTCAAACTATGAATCAAAATACCCTTGTTAATATTGGAAGAAAACATACGGTTGAAGATATAATCGAAAAGTACCAGTTAGCAAGAAAAGTTGGCTTTAAATCAATAAATATGGATATAATATTAGGGTTGCCAGGGGAAGATAAATATTATGTAGAAAATACAATAAATGAAATAATTAAGCTTATGCCCGATAATATAACTGTTCATTCACTATCATATAAAAGGGGTGCATCTTTAACTAAAGAAGAACACGAAATGACCAAGGATTATGAATTGTTGTCTAAAATGCAGTCATTAGTTCATAAAAGTTGTTATGAAGCCGGGTTTAAGCCATACTATATGTATAGACAGAAAAATATAAAAGGAAATTTAGAAAATGTAGGTTTTACCTTAGCCAATAAAGAAAGCATATATAATATTGTAATAATAGAAGAAATTGAAACAGTACTTGCATGTGGAGCTGGTGTTTCTAGTAAAATTTTGGATGAAAATTTAAAACATGAACCAATATTTAATTTTAAAAGTATTGAAGAGTATATAAAAAGGATAGATGAAATAATAGAAAAAAAGAAATTTTTTATTAATAAAATAAAAAAAGAAAGGATGGATTGTTAATATGAAAAAAGTAACAATGTTTTATTTAGAAAATTGTCCTCATTGCAAGAAAGCATCAAAAATCTTGGAAGAACTAAAATCTAAAAACTCTTTATATGCAAATGTTCAAATTGAAAAAATTGAGGAATCAAAAAATGTTCGAATTGCAGAAGCACATGATTACTACTATGTTCCAACCTTTTATGTAGATGGAGTTAAACTTCATGAAGGAGTTCCTACATTAGAAAAAATAGAATCTGTTTTAAAAGCTGCAATTTAATATTCTTTTAACCTAAACTTTCAAGAATTCCCCACTTCTAAATAAATATAGGAAATGAAGGTATGTGGCGGGAGTATGTCATGACAAATAAGATAAGGCAGATAGTGGGGTACCTGTCTTGTTAGGAGAGTATTATGGAAGGATTAAGAACTGCAAAATTTTTAAAAATGTTTATATCTGGTGCTGTAATAGGAACAGGAGCTATTATTCCAGGTGTAAGTGGAGGAGTCATTGCTGTTGCAATGGGACTTTATGAAAAAATATTAGATGCAGTAAGTAATTTTTTTAAATCACCAAAGAAAAACTTGATATTTTTATTTCCAATAGGACTTGGCGCAGTTTCTTGTATTTATTTATTAAGCGGTATTGTGGCATGGTTTATGAAAAATTATAGTAATCAAGTAATATTTCTTTTTTTTGGACTTGTTGTTGGAAGTATACCTTCTCTAATTAAAAAAGCGAATAAGAATGGTTTTAAAGTAAAATATTTAATTATTGCTATGTTAGGAATTTTTTTAATACTTTCATTAGAATACTTAGAATTTACCGTAAGTTCAAAAAATATGAGTCAAAGTTTAGATTTTGTAACGGCATTCATTTGCGGTGCAGTTTTATCTGTTGGAACTATTGTACCTGGCATAAGCACTTCTTTTATACTTATATATTTAGGAACATATGAAAATGTTATGCAAGCCATTCACACATTGGATTTACTAGTTTTAATTCCAATGGGGATTGGATTTATTGCTATATCACTTGCTATAATAAAATTAGTTAATTACTTATTTAAAAATTATACTTCCTATGCATATTATGCTGTTTTAGGTCTTTTAATAGGTTCAATGGTTTTAATTATTCCTAGTGACATTAGTTCCATGTTATTATTAAATACTTTATTATTTGCAGCTGGGTTTGCAATACAGATATTTTTGAGCAAGATATAGTTTTCAATCAATATTATTTTATTAGGAGTTATAAATGGCGCAACTTTATTATAGATACAGCACAATGGGCGCTGGTAAAAGTATCGAGGTACAAAAAGTAGCATTTAACTATGAAGAAAGGGGACAAAACCCTTTAATATTTACATCTGCTATAGATAACAGATTCGATAAGGAAGGTACTGTAGCTTCAAGAATTGGTCTTAAAAGAAGAGCAATTGCCATTAATTATGATATGAATATCTATGCTATAGTTAAAGAATATAATGATTTATTCGGTGTGGATGCTGTAATTATAGATGAATGCCAATTTTTAAAGAAACATCATATAATTGAGCTTACGGATATAGTTGATGAATTAAATATACCAGTTATGTGCTACGGTTTAAAATCTGATTTTAGGAATGAGCTGTTTGAAGGTTCATATTGGCTTTTAGCTTTATCAGATAAAATAGAAGAAATCAAAACTGTTTGTTGGTGTGGGAAAAAAGCAACTACTAATGCTAGAATAGTTGATGGAAAAATAGTTTATAGCGGAGAACAGATATATATTGGTGGAAATGAAAGCTATACAGCATTGTGTCGAAAACATTATAAACAGGGATTAATAAAGCCTTTTAAAGAAAAAAGTGAAGATTTAATAGAAAGGTATAAACATCTTAAATCAGAGGAAGAATAAATAAAAAACAGAGTTGTCAACCTTGCAATAAATATGGTTGACAATATTTTTTTTTGTGATAATATATATTATACAGCTATATTTATTGGAGAATTGTATGAATGTTAAAGAAGAAGTATTAAAAGAATTTGAAGCAAATAGGGGAAAGCTTATATCTGGCTCGGAAATAGCTAAAAAATTAAATGTTAGCAGAAATGCAGTTTGGAAAGCGGTAAAATCACTTCAAGATGAAGGGTATATAATTAATTCTGAAGTAAATAAAGGTTATAGTTTATCAAATGAAAATGATTTATTATCACCTCAAAGTATTTCTTCATATTTAAATGACAAAACAAAAAAACTAAAAATTGAAGTTTTCAAAACTTTAGAATCTACAAATACTTTGCTTAAAAATATTGCTGCAAAGGGAGAAGATGAAGGAAAAGTAATCATTGCGGAAGAACAAACTTCTGGAAGAGGTAGATTTGGCAGAACCTTTTATTCTCCTGCAAACACAGGCATATATATGAGCATACTTTTAAAACCAAATTTTTCAGCACAAGAATCATTATATGTTACTACATCTGCTGCGGTAGCAGTTGCAGAAGCAATTGAAAAAGTATCAGGCTGTGAAGCGAAAATTAAGTGGGTGAATGATATTTACTGCAATGATAAAAAGGTGTGTGGAATTCTTACAGAAGCCTCATTTAACATTGAAAATGGAATGTTAGATTACGTGGTGCTGGGCATTGGATTAAATGTAATAAATCCAAAGGAGGATTTCCCTGATGATATTAAAAACATTGCATCTTCAATTTTTAACGTTGAAACTTATACAGGTGGTTTAAGAAGTAAATTAGTTGCAGATATTTTAAATAATTTTTGGTACTATTATGAAAATATCAAAGAAAGAACATTTCTAAAGAAATATAAAAAACGCTCTTTAATAATTGGAAAAGAAATCAATGTTATTTCATCCTCTAGATCTAAAAAAGCATTTGTATTAGATATAGATGATGAATGTAGATTAATTGTGAAATGGGAAGATGGTAGTATTGAAGCTATATCTTCTGGTGAAGTTAGTATTAGAAAAATTAATTAGAGGTATATAAAATGAATAGTAGAATGAATAAATCAACACTTACAATTGCAAAAATAGGCCTATTTACAGCTGTTACGGCAATATTGTCACAAATTGCAATACCACTTCCTTCTGGGGTGCCTATAACATTACAGACATTTACTATTGCTCTTTGTGGATATGTTCTTGGAAGCAAAAATGGTCCATTATCAATTTTAATATATATTTTGTTAGGTGCATTAGGAGTTCCGGTATTTGCTAATTTTAAAGCTGGAATAGGTGTGTTATTCGGTGTCACAGGTGGATTTATATGGGGCTTTATAATATTAGCATATTTATGTGGATTAAACATTTATTTTAAGAATGAAAAAATCGGAATAATATTAGGATTAGTCGGTCTTACAATATGCCACATATTAGGAGTAGCTCAATTTGCTTTAGTAACGTCTAGCGAGTTTTTAAAATCTTTTTTAATAGTATCTATGCCATATTTAATAAAAGATAGTTTATCAATTGTAGCAGCTTATTTAGTTGCAGTTACTGTTAGAAAAAGACTAGTAAAGGCAAATTTAATAGAAATAGATTAAAATTATTTTATATAATAAAATGAGGTAAAAAATGTTCGTAGTAGATTATGAAAATGCAATAATTAATTTAGATGAAATTATTGATAAAGTTACAGATGAAAATGAAGCTGCAGTTATAACTGCAAAAAATAATAAAAATGTGGTTCTAATGAGTTTAGATGAATACAATAAACTTATGAAGAATATTTTTGTTAATAAAAACAGTTGATTTTGGGTATGGTTGACATTCACTTTGTATTAAGAATCTACCTGGATAACTGAACTTTAGGTAATTCTGAGCCTGAATATTCCTGTCATTCTGAACCGAAGGTGAAGAATCTTACTTCAACATATGAGACCCTTCACTATCGTTCAGGATGATAAAGTTTGAGTGAGCACCAATTTTATGTTTTGTTATATAAAAATTGTTTTGGTTGCAATGTTTTCATTAAATTGATAATCGTGCTCTACAAAAATCATTGTTGGTTTATATGATATTATTAAATTTTCAATTTGAATTCTAGAAAGTACATCGATGTAATTTAGTGGTTCGTCCCAAATGTATAAATGAGCCTTTTGAACTAAACTTTTTGCTATTAGTACCTTTTTCTTCTGACCATCACTTAATTCGCTTAAATCCTTCTCAAAAACATTAGGAGTAAAGTCAAGCTTTGAAAGCAATGCTTTAAACAAACTTTCTTCTATGTTTTCAGATTGACAAAACTTTCTAAAAGAGCCTGATAAATAATCAGTATTTTGAGAAACATAAGATAGGATTAAACCAGATCCTATATTAACAGTTCCTAAATGATTTATACTTTCACCTAATATTAACTTTAGTATACTAGATTTGCCACTACCGTTTTTTCCTCTTATAGATACTCTATCTCCTTGATTAACAAGAAAGCTGATATTTTTAAATATAGTATAGTTGTCATAGGTAATAGAAAGATCTTCAATATTAATTAAATTATTCTTGTGATATTTTAGAGGAATAATCTTTAAATCATCAGCTCTTTCTATATTTTTTAGGAGTTTCTTTTTTTCCTCAATCAAATTTTCCTTCCTATTTTCAGTTGATTTTGCCCTTTTCATCATTTTTGCTGCTTTATGGCCTATATATCCTCTGTCATAAGAATGACTTCCGATTTTGGATTTTTCGACTAAATTGCTCCAACCAGCGGTTCTTCTAAAAGATGTTTCAAGATTAGAAATTTCTTTCTTTAGTTTTTCATTTTCATTTATTTCATAATTATCTTTATTATCCTTATTAAGTTGCCAGCTTGAAAAGTTTCCTTTTTGAACTTCTATGTTATTTTTATTTATGGATAGTATATGATCAACTATATTGTCTATAAAATATCTGTCATGAGAAACCAATATAAATCCATTTTTACTTTTTAGATAATTTGATAATGTTTCCCTTCCTTCCATATCTAAATGATTTGTCGGTTCATCAATTAAAAGAAAATTATTCTTTTTTAAAAATAAAGCGGCCAATAACAATTTGGTTCTTTCTCCATTACTTAAGGTGAAAAAGGGTCTAAATAGAACATTAATATTTACTTCTAGTTTAGTTATTTCTTTTTCTATTAGTTCATCAATAATATATCCATCATGGTTGATATATAAATCTAATATTTCTCCATAACGATTCATGGATTCCTGTGTATTTAATTTAATGCAATAATTCATTTCTTTTTCCCATTCATTAAATGGGGCAATTTTATTTTTAATTACTTCTTTAGTAGTTATATTATCATCAACATCAAATGGAAAATAATCAAATTCAACAGAATGATTTATAGTACCACTATATTTGTATTCTTCCATTAATAACTTTAAAAATGTTGTTTTCCCTCTTCCATTTCTTCCTATAAATCCTAGTTTCCAATCTGTATCTATGTTAAATGATACATTTTCAAAAATATTTTCATAACTTGATTCATAGCTAAAAGTTAAATTGTTTACACTTATTATTGACATAAAAAAACCCTCCTTTTTATGAGAGGGAATATATTTACATGCACAAAAAATATGAACTAATTCATATATAAGGCAATATAACATTCACTCTCATTAGGTAAACATATTAAATAGACCTTTAAAAAGGTTTATTTACAACTATTTACATAAATATAAAGTGAATTATTTAATCATATTTCTATATTGCCTTTCTTGTTTTATTTATTATTATAATGTATTAATGCTTTTATGTAAAGTATTTTTAAAAATGTGGTTTTGGTAATTTACTTATGTATAATTTTATATAATTACATTGTTCTGGTTTCTTAATTATGGTAAAATATAACTGTGTATACCTCTAAAGGTTGGAGATCAATATTTTGATGAAGAATGCATGGCGATTTTTATATAGTTAAAATGTAATAGCATCTATAAAAACAAAAAAAGGATATTTTTTATTAGGTGGCGTATAGAAAAAAACGAAAATCATATTAGTATTTAATTATTATAAAAAGGGAATTGCATTTAACTTATTATTATTTTATATTATAATTAAGAATTTATTTTATGAGGTGACAAAAGATGAATATTAATATAACATATAACAAAGATAATATAGATTGGCAAGCAGTAAACAATGTTATAATAAAAGCAGGCTTAAGTAGTTCAGATACTGAAAAATGTAAGAGGTCTTTTATAGGAAGCCAAGTTGCTGTATTTGCATTTGATAATGAAAAATTAGTAGGAGTTTCAAGAGCTATATCTGATGGTGTAAAGCAAGCAGCGATTTATGATGTTGCTATTTTACCTGAATATCAAGGATTAGGAATTGGAAGACTTTTGATTGAAGGTATCTTAAATAAGTTGCCAGATTGCAGTTTTATTTTGTTTTCCAATATTGGTAAAGAAAGTTTTTATGAAAAGTTTGGTTTTCGACTGCTTAAATCTGGAATGGCAAAGTTCACAAATGAACAACTAATGTTAGAGAAAGGAATAATTTAATAGAAATAAAGAGATTTGAAAATTTAATATTTAGGGGGAGAAAATGAGGGGGATTTTTAAAATTATACTTAAATATCTTATAATTTTAGTTATAGTATTGCTAATTATAAGTGCAGTAGTTTTTATTATATCAAAAGTTTATGAATTTACCTTATCAACAACTTTTTCTTATGCCAGTATAATTAGTATGGTATTAGGGGTGTTATCTATTTATGGGAATATTAGCATGAATGCTGATCCTAGATTTTTCCAAACTGAAAGCGCTTCCATAAAAAGTATTCATCAGAGAACGAAAGATATAATAAGCTTTAAAGATAGTACTTATTTCTTTTTATTCTTTATGATTATTGTAGGATTATTACTAAAATTGATTAGTAATATTTTAATTAATTTTAGTTTGTGATAACAAAATCTGGGGGGGAAGATGACTAGTTCTTTAAGATCCTGCAGTATTTTTGTAATTTTTGAAAAAAGTTATTTTTTCAAAATATTGTGAAAATAATGTGCTTTAATTTTATAATAGATATCAATAACATAATTTGTTGGAAATAATTTATGTTCAAATAAAATATAAATTGATAATAATGCTTTAATTAGTCCAATAATAAAAAATATAACATGTAATATTACAATATCATTAAGCATTATGCATTGCACAACTATCCAAATCATTAACGCCCAACTAAAAATACTGCTTATGTACCCTTGATATTTTGACTTGAAACGAAATGTAAAAGCACTTATAATATTTCCAATGCCAAGCACTGTGAAAAGAATAATACCTGGTATAAAATAATTTGTAAATGGGGAATTTTTTAAATGTACTACTGACATACCAAAGGGCTCTAAGGGATTAGTAATTGCAGCTAATCCTCCTGCTATTGCTCCAGCTCCGACAAATAAATGCAAAACAAATAATATTCGATTAATACTTATTTTTTTCATGAATGTATTCTCCTCTTATTTTTTTATTTAATTTTACTTATTTATTAGGTCATGGTAAAATAATTATATCATAATTATTTGAATAAATTGCAATATATTTTCATTAAATACATAAAAGATAGTTTGGGGGCAGGGGTTAATCCAATAAGTAGACAGTGAGTGTACGTCCCACTGTCTCAAATTATTAGAAAGGATATAAAATGGATAATACATTGAAACAAAGATGTGAGCTATTTGTAAAAAATAGAGACATAATGAAAGAAAACTTTAGATGGGATAATTCACAGCTACATCCATTATGTGCTAGTTTTTATACTGAAAAAGGCTTGGAAGTTGATGCATTTAAAATTAAATTGTGTAAAGAAGTAATTAAAAATAATACTGGAATTTTTTCGAGTTTTAAAGGTACATCATTATTAGCATTAGCCACAATGATTTCATTGGAGGATAATATTGAAAATACATTTCAAGAAGTGTTAAAAATATATGATATATTAAAAAAAGAGTTTCGTTCATCAGAGTATTTACCTTTATCAGCATTTATAATTTACAAAATGGTAAGGGGGGATGATTATGGAAGAGTTGTAATAAAAGCTAAAGATATTTATCAAAAAATGAAAAGTGAACATCCCTTTATAACTTCAGGTGAAGACTGTGGATTTGCAGTATTGTTTGCTATAAGCGATAAAACTTCTTATGCTGTCATAGAAGAAATGGAAAAATGCTATGAATTATTGCGCAGTAAGTTTTTCTCTGCTAATGCAGTGCAGTCTATTAGTCATGCATTAGCATTAGCAGAAGAGGAGGCAATAAAAAAATGTAATAAAGTAATAGAGATTTTTGATAGTTTGAAAGAAAGAAATTGTAAATTTGGTACAGGTGTTGAACTGTCTATATTAGGTTTGCTTGCCATGACAACAGATAATATATATCAGACAATAATCGATATAGTAGAGGTAAATGAATTTCTGCATTTCAGCAAAGGCTTTGGAGCATTAGGTATTGGAAAAACACAAAGGATAATGTATGCTGCCATTTTAGTATCACAGGAGTATAAAAATCAATGTACTGAAAATGCAATGAATATAGCAACAATAAACAGTATTACAAGCATAATAATTGCTCAACATGCCGCTATGACAGCTGCAATAGCTGCAAGTGTAGCAGCATCTTCAAGTAGTAACTGATAATTAGAACATAATGGGAAAAAATATTATTTATTGGTGTATAAGTCTATAGCCTATAAAAGTATAAGTTATAGACTTATTTAATAATATATCAAAATGTTGCAACATTTGACTTTGATGACATTTTATTTTTTTCATAAAACTTTAATATTTATATGTTTTATTTGTTAATCTCTTGGATGTGTTGGAATAATAGTTCTTTCTTCAATAATAGGTTGAGCCTCAAGATGTGTTACAGGAATCATTCCAATTTCAAAGTTAGTTGTTGTATTAGGAAATAAGCGTATATTATATATATTTCTAGATAAGTAGCCAAAAGCATCTACTCTTAAATTGTATGTGGAAAAATTATATTCAGGTCCTACTATTTGAGTTCCTAAATCATATGCCATAGGAAATTCTAATCGTATTGGGTTTATAGTTGTTATTAAATGCATGACAGGAATATCTCTACGTATACCATCGGTAACATAAATTGTAATAGTAGCATTAGGTACAGGTGTACCATCTATTTGATTTACAATATTAAGTCTTATAAACCCAGTATTATTTATTTCTGAATTTTCAAGCATTTTCACATTATTACTTGGATATAAATTTCCACATTTTTTTATATATAAGTTATTTAATTGTTGATGATATCTATTATTCAAAATATACTACACACCTTTCTTATTATTTTGATAAAATACCAATTTATATTATTATATGAGGTTTAAGTATATTTGTTAAATATTAGGTATTCCTATATTTGTTCTTTTACTAATCCTGAACGATAAGCTTCCAGAAGCATTTCTAAATCTTCAATTTGAGATTTAATTTTTATGCCATCATCTGTATCTCGAACTCTTTTTCTTTCAACTTCATTTTCAACAACAATTTTAGTGGAATGAATATCTATTTCTTCTTCTATAGCTTTTTGAGCAGATTCGAATGGGTCATGAGATACTAATATTAATCCATATGAATTATATATTAAAGTATATCCCGCAATACCAGTTGTTTTTTGATATGCTCTTGAAAATCCTCCATCAATTGTAAGCAATTTTCCATTTGCTTTAATTGGGTTTTCACCTTTTTTAAATTTAACAGGTACATGTCCGTTAATAATATGTGATTCATCAGGATTTAATCCAAATTCCTCAAAAATAATTTTGCACATATCTTCACTGTCTTCTAATTTAAAATATGGGTTTTTATTTTCAATATGTGTTTCCTTATCATCTATAAAATATCTTTCAAATGTTGTCATTTTATCCTTGCCAAAAACTGGAGATAATGGTCCAGTCCACAAATACCAAGTCATATCCATGCCATAAAGCTTTGCTTCAAGATTGTTATTATGGAAATAACCTTCTCTAACTAAAATTTCAAGTCTATCAAAATATGCTTTGCCGCTGTAATATTTACCAGAAGCGCCTATTTTAACTTTCTTAAAACTTCCATCCTCATTCATAGGAATGCAACCGTGATATAGCAAGTTTGAATTATATTTTAAGTACATGCTTCCATTTGTATAGAGAAATCGTATATGTTTTTGAAGTTTTTCACTGTTTAAAAAAGAAGACTTTAATTTTTCTATTAAATCTTTTTCTGCAGAAGTTAGTTCGTATGGATTTGCAGGATCTATAGTTGGAAAATTACAATCATTTAGCTTGTATTTTCTACCATAAATATCTATTGTCCCATTTTGATAATCAATATTATTTAATAATAATCTGTCTTCCATTTCAAAATGAGGTCTTCTTTTTATTATTTCCCCCTCTAATTTAAATTGAATAATAGATATTGCTTTATGCATTTTAGATATAAGTTTTATGTCATTTTCGGTGCATACAATATCACTTTCAATTTTAGGCATAAATGCAGTACATGGGTCATTGCTATAGAATTCTAATGCAAAAGTAGCAAGGGGCAATATATTTATTCCATAACCATCTTCTATTGTATCTAAATTTGCATATCTAGTACAAATTCTAATAACTGTGGCAATGCAAGCTTCACTTCCAGAAGCAGCTCCCATCCATAATATATCATGATTTCCCCATTGTATGTCTACTGAATGGTAATTTAAAAGAGTATCCATCACAATGTCTGCACCAGGTCCACGATCATAAATATCTCCTATAATATGTAATCTGTCGATGACCAATCTTTGGATTAGATTTGCCATTGCAATAATAAATTCATCTGCTCTTCCTATTTTTATTATAGTTTGTATTATTTCGCTATAATACTCTTCTTTATCGTATTCTTCTGGACCCTGATGCATTAATTCTTCAATTATATAAGCAAAATCTTTTGGCAGTGCTTTTCTAACTTTCATACGTGTATACTTAAAAGCTGCCTTTCTGCAAACAATTACCAGTCTATAAATAGTAATTTTGTACCAATCTTCAATATTTTCTTCAGTCTTATGTATTATTTCTAATTTTTGTTCAGGATAATAAATGAGTGTGGCAAGGCTTTTTATTTCTTTTTCAGTTAGCAAATCATCGAAAACCTCTTTAATTTTTCTTTTAATATTTCCAGAGCCATTTTTAAGCACATGATTAAATGATTCATATTCTCCGTGAATATCAGTCAAAAAATGCTCGGTTCCCTTAGGTAGATTTAAAATTGCTTGCAAGTTAATTATTTCAGTACAGGCTGATGCAATGGTTGGATATTGTTTAGATAATAAATTTAAATATTTTAATTCTTTATCATAGTCTAGAATTTTATCATCGTTAAAATATTCCATAACACGTCTCCTTTGAACACAATAGTTTATGAATTAATTATATCACTAATTTCTCTGATTCTTCAATATTATTTGAAAATATTTCAAAATAAAAGCCGTATTTTTAAGTTTCCCTAAAATTACGGCTCTCTACTAATATAGTAGGTAATAAAAACTATCTTATAGTTTTGTTTACTTATCACATTCCCAAGCTACTAAAACTATATCCTTTCCTGTTTCCATTTTAAGTTTTTCTTCAATATCTTTAAAGCAAGAGCAGTCTTTATCTTTCAAATTAGCAATTTTATAATTTTTATTATTCATATAAAAACCTCCTTAATAATATTATTGTATCTTATAATTTATAAATTATTCTTAAAAATTTTATATAGATTAGGAATGTAAAAATAAATATTTTCTTTAATTTTCAATTAGTTAGCATAATGCTTGAACTATTTTAATATATATATATTAATATTTAATGAGGTGGTGTAAAAAATGATAATATATGTTAAAAGGAGAAGCATTAAAATAATATTAGGATGTTTTGTTCTTTTATTTGCGGCATTATTTGCATTTGATAAGTTTTCAGAGGTTTCAATTACAACATCAGCAGAAATAACTAATTGGGGATTAAGCTTTAAAGATAAAGGAAAAAGTCCAGTTGGAAATGCAACACCAGAATATTTAAAGAAATATAATTCTTATTATATAGGAAATCCAGATGAAAAAATAATTTATTTAACTTTTGATGCTGGGTTTGAAAACGGCTATACTCCAGATATATTAGATATATTAAAAAAACATGATGTAAAAGCAGCATTTTTCCTTGTAGGAAATTATTTAGAGAAACATCCAGATTTAGTTAAACGTATGGTGGCAGAAGATCATATAGTTGGTAACCATACCTACAATCATCCCGACATGTCCAAAATTGCAGATATGGAATCATTTAAAAAAGAGTTAAATTCCTTAGAAGAATTATACAAACAAATCACAAGCCAAGATATGCCTAAATTTTATAGACCTCCTCAAGGTAAATTCAGCGAAGAGAATTTAAAGCAGGCTAATGAGTTAGGATATAAAACTATATTTTGGAGTTTAGCTTATGTGGATTGGTATGTTAACAAGCAACCAACGAAAGAATATGCTTTTGAAAAATTAATCCCTCGAATTCATCCAGGGGCGGTAGTACTTTTACACAGCACATCAAAAACTAATTGCGAAATATTAGATGAGTTGCTTATAAAATGGAAAGATGAAGGTTATACATTTAAAACATTAAATGATTTAGTAGCTTCAAATAATTTATAATTATAAAATAGGCATCTTTAGGTGTCTATTTTTTATAAATATTTAAGAATAAGTATAAAATTTATGGTATAATATATGTAATGTAAATTAAAAATTATTTAAAATAAGGAAAATAAATGAATCAAACAAAGCGTAAATTAGTATATTGGTTACCAGTAATATTATGGATGTTGCTAATATTTTTTCTTTCATCTCAGCCAGCTTCAGAATCTAACAATTTAAGCACTGGAGTAACAGAGTTAATTATAAAATCAATAGGAAAATTATTCCCTTTAGATATTGAGACAAGTACCATAATAAATACGGTTTCAAAACTAAATCATTATGTACGTAAATCTGCTCACTTTATTTCATATTTAATTCTGGGAGTATTAGTTTTAAATGCTTTTATTAAATGTAAAATAGAAAAGAAAAAGGCAATAATTTATTCTATAATTATATGCGTTTTTTATTCAATAAGCGATGAAGTCCATCAGCTATTTGTACCTGGCAGGGGTGGTCAGTTAAAGGATGTAGTTATTGATAGCTGTGGAACATTGGTAGGTATTATTATATATTCATTAATAAATTATAATGTTTTAAGCCATAATTCTAAATAGAATTTATTAAATTTCATTAAGTTATGGATATTTGTATGAATCTAATGATGAAAAGATTTATATTTTAAATTAATTTGTGCTGCACCTACAGAAGGTGAAATTCAATAAAAATATAATTATAAATAGATTCAATATCTTACAAAATTGATAATAACAAGGTTTTAAACTATAACATGGATGAAGAAATTCTAAATACCTCAAATATATTGTCTGATTCAATGCTTACATCTAAATTTATTCAGGGCATACTAACTGTTGGAATGGTGGGAAGTATTACAAACTATACAATAATTAGTAAAATAAGCAAATATAAAAAAATATTTGAAAATAATGAATGACAGCGAGAACCGTCCCCACTGTCATCTCCCCACTGTCATTCCACTGTCATTTTGAATAATCTAATTTAAATTTATTAACTAAATCATTTAATACTTGTGATTGTTTTGAAAGCTCTTCACTGTTTGCTGCACTGGATTCTGCTGTTGATGCGTTTTCTTGAACCACTGAAGATATTTGTTCTATACCACTTTTTATTTGATTTACAGAAACTGTCTGTTGAGAAGAAGCACTTACAATTTCATTTATTAATATATTTGTTTCATTTGTTTTGCTTACTATGCCACCAATTGATTTGCCTGCCTCATCTGCCAAAATGGTGCCTTTATTTATAGCATTAATTGATTTTTCTATTAATGTATTAGTTTGTTTAGCTGCTTCTGCTGATTTTTGTGCAAGATTTCTTACTTCATCAGCAACAACGGCAAAACCTTTGCCAGCTGATCCCGCTCGTGCAGCTTCTACTGCTGCATTTAACGAAAGTATATTTGTTTGAAATGCTATGTCATCAATTACTTTTATAATTTTGCCTATTTCACTTGAGGAATTACTTATTTCGTCTATTGCTATAAGCATGTCTCTCATATGAACATTACCCATTTCAACTTCCTTTGATGCCTCCATAGCTTTTTTGCCTGCATTTTCAGCATGTTTGGCGTTGTTAACTATTGTAGCGTATATTTCGTTAATTTCAGCCGAAAGTTCCTCTATTGCACTTGCCTGCTCTGTTGTTCCTTGAGCTAGAGTCTGCGCACCTAAAGATACATGTTCAGCATTCATATTTATAGACTCGGAAGATTCCTGTATTTTTCCAATTGTTTTTTTAAAGGTGTCAGATACATTTATCATGGCGCTTTTTAATTTTACAAATTCCCCAGTATAATCATGTTTAAATTCTATTAACAAATTACCATTTGCTAGTTCGTCTAACACATCTACACTTTCATTTATATATGTAATATATGATTTAAGACGAGAAGTTAAACTTTCTATTGAAATTGCCAGTTTTCCTATTTCATCATTGCTTTTTACATTAATGCTGACATCTAATTGTCCTTTAGCCAGCTCATTTGTTATTTCTGTAATATCCTTTATTGGATTTGTAGTTTTTACTATTATTACATACATAACTGACAAAAGAAGAATTATGGACAGTAAATATACGATCAATATAGTTGTTGTTATCTGTCTTACGCTTGATGAAAATTCATTTATAGGCATTGCAGAAATTATTTTCCAGTCTGTATCACCTATAAGATTTATATTACCCACAAATTTTTCTCCATTGTATGCATATTCTATCGTTTCATTGTTTTTAGTATTAATATTATTTATTAAATTTTCGCTTATGTTTATATCTTTAATTGATTTTGTAATATTATCTTCATCCTTGTGAGCTACAACTATATTATTATCTGAAACTAACATAAAATATCCAGTTTTACCTAATTCATATTCACTAATTATTTTTGTAAGTTTTTCAAGTTCAATATCAACTGCTGTCAGGCCTACATTTTTACCATCTACTATTGTAGGTGCTGTAATTGCTATGATCATATTTCCTGTATAAACATCTACAAAAGGTTCAGTTATTGTAACAATACCATCTGTTATTGATTTATAATATTCTGCTTTAGTAATATCATATCCTGTTTGGTCATGAACTGTTGGAGATATAATATAGTAGGATGGTTCTGCTTCAGCTATATAGGCTGATAATATGACGTCTGGATCTGATTTTTGTGTGTCATCAACCGTTTTAGCCACACTCATAAAATTTTCTATTTCTGTTATATCGTCGCCTGGTTTTGCGTTAAGAAAAAAATTTTGAATATTTTTGTCTCGTGACATTTGTTCAACTATTGTAATATAATGATCAAAAAAAATTTCAGCTTTATTGCTTACACTTTGAGATGTTTCAAAAATTAAGTTCTTTTGATTTGCAGTGAAACTATCATTGACCATTTTAACTATTGTTATTCCTGTTATTGTTAAGATCAATGCACAGGCAATAAATAATGTTGTTAAAATTTTTGATTTTAAACTTCTAAATTTTCTGCTAGTTGTTTTTCCATTTTTTTTTAACTTCATATTTCCTCCTAATAGCATGGTTTTAACGATATTTTTTCAGCATGCTCAATAATGAATTTTATTCAGCCTATGTTGATGTTGTTATAGAATATAAAAACGTTTTCAGCACTGCTATATATGTCGGTTATTTAATATGTCGGCTATTTATAATAAAAAATTAGAAAGAAAATAAAAAAATTGACAATTGTTCACATTGGTGATGACATTGGTGATGACAGGATGACAGTGGGGACGGTTCTTAGTGACAGCATTATTATATTAGTATTTTTTCAAGTAAACTATTTAGTATATAGTTTATTTATTTCAAACTGTCCCCAAATATACTCATAACTGGAATAAATTCACATATAATTATAGTACAAATATTCTGATTTAGATTTTATTTATAATTATATAAAATTATGGGGGGATTTCATGTTTTCATTTAGTAAGAAGTTTTTTTTCGTATTAATAATAGTATTGATATTTTTATATGCATTTTTTAGAATTTCGTCTATAAACAGCGAAATTGGTGACAATCAAAATGTAACAGAAGATGGAACTGTGGAAGAAAAGATTAAAACATTAGTTGAAAACTTTGGGGTAAATTTAAAGAATGTTTCCTTATTAGCGCCAAGAGAGGATTTAATCAAGAGTATTGAAGAAAATTATTCCCAATTTGTTTCTGATGAATTATTGCAGCAATGGAAAAATGATCCACGTAGTGCTCCAGGTAGAGTTTCATCTAGCCCATGGCCTGAACGCATAGAAATCACTGATTTTGAAAAATTATCTAATGAAGAATATAATGTAACAGGAAGAATAGTTGAATTAACAAGTCAAGAGGTTACTCATGGAGGTATTGCAGCAGTAAGACCTATAAAATTATCTGTTAAGAAAATAGGCGATAAGTGGCTTATAAACAGTATTACAGTAGGAAAATATGAAGAAATTAATTGAATAATTAATTTCTTATAAAAATTGGGGCTGTTGAGTTAGTAATAATTAGCTTGTCAGTGATTCTTCAATGAGGTTCATGATGACGGGAATATACTTAATTAAACAGCCCCAGTAATTTCAACAATTTCCTTCAAATACATAATTGAGTGATTCTCTTGCAATGTCAGCTAGCTTATAAATTTGGCTGACTTTTGTAGCTTTTTTGTCCTTCATGTGATATTGAGGAAAAAACCTTGATATATGGAGAGGTATATCTTTATTTATTGTAGCTATGAATTTTGATAAACTTCGTATTTCTTCTTCACTATCATTTTCCCCTGGAATTATTAATGTTGTAATTTCTACATGGCAATTTTTGGATGTAAGCTTAATGAAATTTTTTACGGTTTCAAAATCTCCGCCTATTTTATTATAAAATTCATCTGTAAATCCTTTTAAGTCTATATTTAAAGCATCAATGTAATGTAAAAGTTCTATCATAGGTTCTTCACAAAAGCATCCGTTTGTTACTACAACATTTTTTAAATTGTTTTTTCTTGCTAATATTGCGCAGTCTTTTACAAATTCATATCCTATGAGAGGTTCGTTGTAAGTGTAAGCTATTCCTATGTTACCTTCTGGAATTAAATCCAAAGCAATATTTATTAAATCTTCTGGTTTTGCAATTTTGGTTCTAGCTTCGCTCTTTCCTATCATTGATATTTCATGATTCTGGCAAAATGAACATTTTAAATTGCAGCCAAAACTTCCTACAGATAAGATTTTGCTTTCTGGATAGAAATGTATTAGTGGTTTCTTTTCTATGGGATCTAGAGCAATGCTGGTTATCATACCATAATTAATTGCTTTTATAATTCCCCCTATATTAGATCTTCCTTTGCATAATCCTATTTGATTTTCGCCTAATTTGCAATAATGAGGGCATAATTTACATTCAATCTTGTTCATTTGTGTCTAACAACCTCAAATCTTTCCATTGAATATTTTTGGTTAGGAGTTATATCTGCTTTTTTAAGCGCTATGAAAACCTGTTCCTCTGCTGTATTTATGCCATCTAAATTTGGTAAAAGCAATCCTTTTTTTCTTCCAAATGATACAATTACTCCATATTTTTTAGGATTAAGTTCATTTATTGAATTAATTGATTCAGACTCTTTCAGTACATCAACAGAATATTCTAATTTACTTAGCTCTTTTTTGCTTACTGGATAAAATCTTGGATCTTCTAATCCAGCACTTACTGCATTTTGGATAATTTCTTCTGCAACAGAATTAGTTGTTGGTGATGTTGTTCCAATGCACCCTCTTAACTGTCCATTCATTTTCAAGGATACAAATACTCCTGCTTTTTCATTGAGCATTTCATTTGGAAGGTCATTAGGAATATTAAGTATTTTGTTGTGATTTAAATAATATTCCAATGATTTTCTCGCTAAAGCAACATAATCATCTTCAGTTGACATTATATTTTGTAATCTAGCTGCTTCAATTTTTTCAAATATTTCCCCAATATGCCTATTTTCATCTTCACCTATTACTTGAAAAGATGCAACAGCGTAACCGACGCCAAAGGGTCCTTCATAAGATAACAGCTCTGAATTAACTTCCATTCCATCTAAGGCACCCGCCATTATTATGAAAGAGCGAAGGCCACATTCAGCAGCAATTTCACAAAACTCCTCATTAAGTGTTAAAAAATGAAGAAAATCACCTTTATCAATAGCTTCTGTAACACCTTTATCAAATATGGGACCTTCTTCTGTAAAACCATAGGGACCTTCGTCTTTAAGCATATGAGATAAATCTCCGCTTGCAATAAAAACAATTTTTCTTTTTAATTTTTCAGCTGTTTCTTTTATGCATTTACCAAAATTATAATGATCAATAAAAGACAAACCAGAAATGGATATTCGGACAATTTTATAATCTTTATAATATTGATTTATAAAATGAAGAGGAATCATTGTTCCATGGTCTAAATGACTTTTCTTTTCTCCTAAGGTACCTGCAGGCAGTTCTTTTTTTTCTGCAAGCGCTGAAAGTTTACTTACAAATTCAGTATCATATTCAGCTTCAAAATAAATATTAGGTTCTCCAAATTCTTTAAAATCACCTTTAGCCTTTTCCCCTGGTGAAATATGAATATAATCAGAATACATTATAGAATGGGGAGTAGCAATAATAATTGTATCAGGTTTTATTTCTCCTATTTGTTTTGCAATATAATTATAAGCTTTTATTGTTTTTTCAATTTTTAATTCCTGTCCTCTCCCAATTTTGGGAATTATAAGGGGTGGATGTGGAACAATATAAGTAGTTATTATGGACATTTTTTATCTTCCTTTCTTTAAGATTTGAATAATTAGCGGGGTAATTGTCTAGCAATCTTAGTATATATATTTTCATTAATTACATTATATATTCAATTGAAAAAATATACAATTAGTTTTACTGACATAAATAGACTCGTTAGGGTGTCTTTATTTTAATCTCTTTTTTTCAGTTAAAAATTTTAAAACCTATATAGTTGATAAATCTTATGATGCAGTTATTTATCATATTTTGCATTTTACTTTTTTCTTCAATAATTGTATAATTGTAACATTATTATAATTTGAGGTGAGAAATTGGAAGCCATATATAAAAAAAAGTATACGATACAAGGTATTGAAGTGGATTTTAGACAACAGTTAAAATTAAGCTCATTGTTTATCTATTTGCAGGATATGGCCACTGAACATGCTATAAAACTTGGTGTTGGAAGAAATGTAACACAAGATAAGTATGGTGTTGTTTGGGTTTTAATACGTTCGAGAGTTGATGTAATCAGATATCCTAAAATTGGAGAAAATATTACAATTGAAACATGGCCGAATCAGCCTGGTAAATTAGAGTTTGAAAGAAACTTTTTTGTGTATGACAATGAAAATAATATTATTGCCAAGTCGATTAGTTCATGGGTTCTAATTGACTTTAACACAAGAAAATTAAAAAGAAGTAGCTTGATTGAGCCAAACTTTCCTTCATCAGGCAGAGATAACGCAATTGATTGTCAGCTTGGGAAACTTAAATCTAAAGGAAGTTTAAATATAGAATACAGGAAAACTGTTGGATATAGCGACATAGATGTAAATGAACATTTAAATAATGCGAAATATATAGATTATATAATGGACTGTTTCAGTATGGAAAAACATAAGAAATACTTTGTAAAATCTATAGAAATTGATTATATCCATGAAGCACTGCCTGGAGATACTATTATTTTAAAATCAGATTTAACAGATGTTGACCAAGATATAATTTATATTGAAGGGGTCAATGATAATACAAATAAGACATCATTTAAATCACAAATACTAATTGCAAGGTCAGATGTACTTTAATTATTACAAGAAGCTCCTTTGATTGATAAATTTTTCAATCAATGGAGCACTCCGATAATTATAGAGGTACTTTTGTACCAATACCCATTTCAAGGGCTTTGGAAAAAATTGCTTTGCCCATTACAATATCATTTACAGAAATACCAATGTTACTGCTTACAATTAATTCGTCTTTACTTGTACGTCCAGGATGCAATCCAGCCAACACTTCGCCTGTTTCACAAGTAATGTCTGCTAATCCATCTGGGAAATAACCCATACCTTCAAATAATTTATGTTCATCAATGCTATCTACAATGTATTTATCAGCAATTCTGCATATTTCAGGATCCCACAAAGTATTTAAGTCGCAAGGAAGAATTGTTTGACCTTTTTTTACCCATTCTTTTTTTACAACTTTCAAAGGTTCTAATAGAATAATAGTAGCAGAACTTAATACTTCGCAATTATTAACTAATTCTTCTGGACTTACTGTTTTTATTATAGGAATATCAACATCATTTTTAACTTCTTCAATAAGTGAATCCATTCTTTCGCTGCGTATATCATAAATATATATTCTTTCTAATTGTTTTAATGTTTTTACAATAAATCTAACATGTTCAGTACCTTGAACTCCAGCACCAAACATTCCAAATGTTTTTGCATCAGGATGTAATGCAGCTGCTGCAAGTGCTGTTACAGCAGGTGTACGCATAGCTGTTATCCAAGCAGAGTCCATAACTGCAATGGGAACACCTGTCATTATATCGTTTACAATTAAAAGACCAGTTGTTTGAGGAAGGCTATATTCTACAGGATTTCTTGGGAAACACTCAATCCATTTTATACCACATGCAAGATTATTGGGAACGTATGCAGGCATCGCATGAAAAAACACATCAGAAAAAGGATGAATCCCAATTTTAGCTGGCATTTCATATTCTTTTTTACCATGAGCTGTCATTGCTTGAAAAACTAATTCTAATGTTTCATCAATATTTGGTCCTACCTTGATACATTCCTCTTGTGTAAGCCAGAGAATTTCTTTTCCTAAATTCAATTTGCTTTTAAAATACTCATGATCTTTATTAAATGATTCTAACTGTAATTTTGTAGCTACATAAGCCATAATTAAACCTCCTAAAATATTTTTTAGTGATTCATTTTTATCATATTTTAACTATTTTTTCAAATTCAGAGCTATATCGTATAACGAAACAATATATCAAAAAGTAAATTCTTAATAGACAAATGTTTAGAATTTTATTATAATATATATAATTCTACTTATAATACTTTGTTTTTATTTGTCTGTATATTATTACGAAACCCTCCGAGGTGATAAAAATGTTTTCTATCAGTAAACAAATCGGTAGCAAAATAAGATCCTTTCGAAAGTCGAAAGGATTGTCCGCACAACAACTGGGTAATTTAATATGTAAAAGCAAGGCAACTGTATGTAAATATGAGAGTGGAGAAATCACCATAGATATCAATACATTGTATGACATTGCCACCGCCCTTAATATAGAAGTTCAACAGTTGCTATATGATATTTGTATACAATCTGAAGAAAAAAATTTCTTTCGTAACTCCCACGGTTTTTTTTCCAGTCAGCGTCAATATTATTCATATTTTTATGATGGCAGAAACAATACTATTAATCGTTCTGTACTTGATTTTGAGCAAAATGAAAAAGAAATAAGTGTAGCTTTATATATGAATGTTTCTGATTATAAAAATTACACAAATTGTGAATATTCTTATTGGGGGAAACTTGAGGAGAATGAAACTAGTTCAAATATTTTTATGCGTAATCAGGATACACCAATAGAACGGATTGCAATTGTTATTTTAAGCCCGTTCAGAAACTGTAACGAGTTATATGGTATAATGTCAGGTATTTCTGACAGACCGTTTATGCCTATTGCTTTAAAAATGTTGTTTTCTAAAACTCCTCTTGAACTAGATGAAAAATTACTTCAGAAGTTGAAATTATCAAAGGAAGACATAAATAATATTAAAAGATACAATATGTTATCTATTATAAATCAAGTTCTATATTAATAGAATATTATATTTTATTTTAACTTTAATAATAATGTGCCTTGGACCTTTATAGCCGTCATTGAAACTATGACGGTTTTTTAATCAAAAATATACGAACATATGTTTGACAAGATTCTATCTGTTTGATATAATTAATTATCAATATAAAAATTATTAATTATAAACAATGGTGGTTTATGGATGACAATATATTTGAAAAATTAAAAATTTTATCTGATGCTGCAAAGTATGATGTATCTTGTGTTTCAAGTGGAGTTGATAGAAAGAATAATACAGTTGGCAGTATTGGTAATGCAGCGGCCTGTGGTATTTGTCATACTTGGTCAGCTGATGGAAGGTGTATATCCTTGCTTAAAATTCTACTTACTAATGACTGTATATATGATTGTAAATATTGTATGAATAGAGTTACTAATCCAACGAATAGGGCAACTTTTACACCTGAAGAAGTTGCTGAATTAACCATACAGTTTTACAGAAGGAATTATATTGAAGGATTATTTTTAAGTTCAGCCGTAGAAAAAAGTCCAGATTATACTATGGAGAATTTATACAGGGTATTGTATCTTTTAAGATATAAATATAACTTTTGGGGATATGTTCATGTTAAAGGCATTCCCGGAGCAAGCAATGATTTGATTCAAAAAACTGGTATGCTTGCCGATAGAATGAGTGTAAATATTGAGCTTCCAACAAGGGAGAGTTTGAGTTTATTGGCTCCTCAAAAGAAAGTTGAAAATCTTCTTAAACCTATGGCATTGATAAATCATGAAATCTCAAGAACTATAGATGACAAAAAACATTTTAGCAATACACCTCGTTTTGTACCTGGAGGGCAGTCTACTCAAATGATAATTGGAGCAACTCCTGACAATGATAAAACTATTTTAAATTTATCACAAAATTTGTATGATAGATTTAATATGAAGCGAGTATTTTTTTCTGCTTACATACCTGTTATTTCTGCCCCAAATTTACCAGCAATAAGCACAATGCCTCCTATGTTAAGGGAGCATAGACTTTATCAAGCTGATTGGCTCATGCGTTTTTATTATTTCAAATCCGAGGAGTTATTCACGGAAACAGAACCAAATCTAGATTTAGAATTTGACCCGAAAATGATGTTTGCTTTAAGGAATATGGATAAATTCCCAATAGAAATAAATAAGGCTTCCTATGAAGAATTGTTAAGAATTCCTGGGTTAGGGGTTACAAGCGCTCAAAGAATTATTAGGGAGAGAAAAAATGCAGAACTTTCATATGATTCTCTGAGAAAAATGAGAACTGTTTTAAAACGAGCTAAATATTTTATTACAGTTAAGGGTAAATATTACGGAAATATCAATTTCGATCCTGATAGAATAAAAGACGAAGTGAGGCAACAAGAAATTCAAAAACAAATAAGTATTTTTGATTTAGTATAATCTTAAATAAGTATAAAATAAGTTTAGGATAAAATTATGGATTATTTATATGATGGAACTTTTGAAGGTTTATTAACATGTATTTATTATCATTATAAAAAAGAAAAAGCGACCGGGATTTTTGAAGTAAAAAGTTATCAGCAGTCATTGATAAATGATTTTGAAAGAATAGAAACTGATGCTAACAAGGCAAAAATTGTTTCGAATGCTATAGTAAATAAAATTTCAAGAGAGGCATATGTACACATATATTATTGTTATTTATCAAGTAATGAACAAAAAGAAATTATAATTCTCGATTTTTTGATATTTGCTTTTAAATATGGTAATAATACTATGAATTTTTATTCTCATGAAAAAGTGCTTCCAATAAATGAAATTAGTTTGAAGGTATCTCGAGAGGTTCATAAATTCCTTGGTATTCTTCGTTTTTCTGATATAGAGGGAATACTATATGCTAAATTTTCACCAGATCATGACATATTAGTACTATTGATTGAGCATTTTGCAGACAGGTATAAATATGAAAAATTTATGATACATGACCAAAGACGTAATAAAGCAATAATTTATGATAATGATTTATGGCAGATGATAGATGTTGATGTTATTAATGAATTAGAGTATTCTCAAAATGAAAAATTAATACAGGATTTGTGGAAGCAATACTTTACTAATATGGCAATTAAGGAAAGAAAAAATACTAATCTTCAATTTCAATTTGTTCCAGCAAGATATAGAAAAAACATGACTGAATTTCATTAATTAGGATAAAATTTATCTTTCATATTTTATATTATTCTATCATACCTATTAATAAGAACCCACCCATCAACGCAATCAAAGACTGCTATGGGTCTTGGGAGCCTTGTTGTTACAAAATAAAGACCCGAATATTTGGGCCTTTATCCTATGAATGAGATTCTTCAGGCTACACCTTCAGAATGACATATAAAGTGACATATAAAGTTATGTTTATCTAGCAAACATTTGTGTCCAATAAGGTGTTCCATTAGAATTTGTAACGTATCCCACACCTATTTTGGTAAAGTTTGATGAAAGAATATTTGCTCTATGGCCTTCTGAGTTCATCCATGCATTTACTACTTCTTCTGGTGTATCTTGTCCTGATGCTATATTTTCGCCCCATGCTATCCAATTGATTCCAAATTGTTTAAGCATATCTCCAGCACTTCCGTATGTTGGTGATTGATGTGCGAAATAATTGTTGTCTGCCATGTCTTTAGATTTAGTTCTTGCAACATTTGAAATTGCTGAATCTAATGATAGAGGTTGCAATCCGTTTTTTTCTCTTTCAATATTTACAAGTTGAACAACTTTTTTTTCATAACTTAAGTTAGAAGCTTTTGTATTGTTTGTTGTTTTTGCTGTATTTGTATTTGTATAATTAGCTAAATTTGAATTTTCAATTACCTTATTTGTTGTATTCATATTATTATTTGCTTCATTCTTTAAAGGTGTAGCATTTTTAGTTGCAAAATAATTCATATTATAATTATTAAAAAAATCAAATAAATTAAGATTTGTATTTGTTCTTTCTGCAGCTAATGCTGAAGCAGACGATAATGCTAAAACTATAGTTAATGTTAATGCTATTATTTTATTTTTCATGTGTATTCTCCTTTGAATTCGTTTTTTTATTTACCTTATTGTGTGGAAAGCAATCAATTGGCGGTTAACCTTTTGATGTGAAAAAATTATAGCATGTACATTTAAACAATGAAACCCTCAATTATTTGATTAATTGGTAAATGTGACATAATTTTTACACTATTATGAATTGGATTTAATATATTACAAGTTTATTACAAATTCTTTAAGGGGAAAAAGTGGCATAAAATCCTGTTGACAAACAAATTTTTATGTGATAGTTTTATTATAAATTATAATGCATGAGGAAAAGTAATCATATAAATATAATTAAAGCGAGATGGGGGTGGTGGAAGCCTGTTATTATACATTGATGAAGACACCTCAATTTAATGCATAACAATTGAGAGAGACTGATTAATTTAGTCTAAATAGGGTGGCACCGCGGGTATTTCTCGTCCCTATAAGGGGGCGTTTTTTATTTTTTGATGATTTTAATTAAATTTTTTGGAGGTAGAATCTATGGAGACTATGGGTTCATTAAGAAGAACTAATATGTGTGGAGAGTTAACTATTAGTGATATTGGTAAGGAAATTGTATTAATGGGATGGGTTCAAAAAAGGAGAAGTCTTGGAGGACTTATATTCGTTGATTTAAGAGATATTACTGGATTAATTCAAATTGTATTTGATGTTGATTATAGTAAGGAAGCATTTGAAAAAGCAGAAGGTTTAAGAAGTGAATATGTTATCGTAGCCAAAGGGAAGGTTTTTGAAAGACAATCGAAAAATTTAGAAATGGCAACTGGAGAAATAGAAGTCTATATTGATGAACTTAGAATATTAGATACTGCTCAAACTCCTCCTATTTACATTAAGGATAATGATGATGTGTCAGAACAAATGCGTTTAAAATACAGATTCCTTGATTTAAGAAAACCTGAAATGCAAAAAAATCTTTTGATAAGAAGCAAAACTTCAAAGGTGATCAGGGATTTCTTATATGATAACGGATTTAATGAAATAGAAACACCTTTTTTGACAAAACCAACTCCAGAAGGTGCAAGAGATTATTTAGTTCCAAGTAGGGTTAACCCTGGAAAATTTTATGCATTGCCACAATCACCACAGCTTTTCAAACAACTTTTAATGGTTTCAGGCATGAATAAATATTTTCAAATAGTAAGATGCTTCAGGGATGAAGACTTAAGAGCAAATAGACAGCCTGAATTTACACAAGTTGACTTGGAAATGTCATTTGTAGATGTAGAAGATATAATTTCTTTAAATGAAAAGTTAATTAAAAAAATATTTAAAGAAATTAAAAATGTTGATATACAACTTCCAATTAAACGTATGTCTTATGAAGTTGCTATGGATAAATATGGTTCAGATAAACCAGATTTGCGTTTTGGATATGAATTAAATAATATTAGCGAAATATTCAAAGATTCAGAATTTAATGCATTTAAATCTACTATTGAAAATGGCGGAATAATTAAATGTGTTAAAATAGATGGAGCTTGTGAAGAATTTTCCAAAAAGGGAATCTCAAAGTTAGAGAAATTTGTAAAAACATATGGAGCTAAAGGATTAGCGTGGTTTAAATATGAAAATGAAGCTTTTGAATCACCGATAGCTAAATTTTTAAGTGAAAAAGAAATTAGCGATTTAATTAATAAGCTTCAAGTTAAAGATAAAGATATTGTGTTTATTATTGCTGACAAAGAATCAGTAGTAAATACTGCATTAGGAGCACTTAGAATAGAAATAGCACAAGATAAAAATCTTATAGACAACAATATTTTTGAATTAGTATGGATTACTGATTTTCCATTGTTTGAATACAGTGAAGAAGAAAATAGATATGTAGCTAAACATCATCCATTTACAGCACCAGTTGATGAAGATATTGAAAAATTAGAATCTAATCCAGGTGAAGTGAGGGCAAAGGCCTATGATATAGTTATTAACGGAGACGAAATAGGTGGAGGTAGCATAAGAATTAATAATAGTGAATTGCAAAGCAGAATGTTCAAAGCATTAGGTTTTACAGAGGAAGAAGCTAATGAAAAGTTTGGTTTTCTATTAGAAGCATTTAAATATGGAGTGCCTCCTCATGGTGGAATTGCGTATGGTCTTGATAGATTTATGATGCTTTTAACAGAAAGTGATAACATAAGAGATGTTATTGCATTTCCTAAAACTCAAAGTGCAACATGTTTGATGACAGATGCACCAGCAATTGCAACGGAAAAGCAATTACAGGAATTAGGTATTGATATTATTGAATAAAAAAGTTATAATTATACTACTTAAAAAATTTAAGAATATAATTATTCAGTTTGATAACAAAGTAAATTTTATATTTTGAAGGTGTAGCCTGAAGAATTTCACTAAAACATTTGGAGAGATCCTTCAATACCGTTCAGGATGACACAAACATAGTCTATCAATAAACATAATCTATCAATAATCTGAATATTATTTTTTAATTCTTTAATTAGAAAGGAAATTATAATGGATCAAGTAGGAAAAGTAAAAAATATAGATGGTAACATGGCAACAATATTAGTAAAGAGAGTTTCAGCATGCGGAGACAGCTGTGCAAGCTGTTCTGCGGCATGTAAGCAAAAAGGCATTGAAGTTGATGTTGAAGTATCAAATGATATTAAAGTAGGAGATTATGTTGAAATAAATACTGAAAATGAAATAATGTTAAAGCATATACTCATGCTTTATGGAATGCCCCTTATAATTCTTTTAGGAACAATTTTTATAGTTTATTATTTACTTGACAATGTTTCTAATAGGGATGCTATATCAGCAATTTGTGGTCTTGCATCTCTAATAGTATCTTTCTTTATTTTGAAGAAGTACGATAAAAGAGAAATGGAAGTTAATCCAATTAAATATACAGTAGCAAAAAAACTGTAATTTGTAATTAATGAAAGGTAGATTTGTGAATATATTTGATATGCAATACGAAAATTCGTTAAAAAGTAATAGCCCATTAGCTGAACGTATGAGACCTATAAGTTTAGATTATTTTGTTGGTCAGAAGCATATTGTAGGGGAAGGGAAAATTTTAAACAGGGCCATAAAAGCAGACAAGTTATCATCTGCAATATTTTATGGACCGCCAGGTACTGGTAAAACAACACTTGCCAAAATTATAGCTGAACAAACAAAAAATAATTTTACAACTTTAAATGCAGTTACTAGTGGAATAAAGGATATAAAAGAAAAAATAAACTTTGCTATTGATGAATTATCAATATATAATAGGAGGACAATCCTTTTTGTAGATGAAATACATCGATTTAATAAATCTCAACAAGATGCGCTATTGCCATATGTAGAAAATGGAACGATTATTTTAATAGGGGCAACTACCGAAAATCCTTATTATGAAGTAAACCCTGCTCTTATTTCACGTTCTTTGATATTTGAATTTCATCAAATATCTAATGAAGATATTAAGGAAGTTTTACAAAAATCTTTACAAGATAAAGATGTTGGATTTGGTAATAAAAAAATAGCAATAACAGAAGAAGCATTAAATCTTATTATAAATAACTCTAATGGAGATGTAAGAAAAGCTCTTAATGCATTAGAACTTGGGGTGGAAACTACCGAAGAAGATGAAGAGGGTTTAATAAATATAAATATAGAAGTAGCTCAAGAATGTATTCAACGGAAAAATATTGTATATGACAAAACTGGAGATAACCATTATAATACTATTTCAGCTTTTATTAAAAGCATGAGGGGTACAGACCCTGATGCTACAGTATATTGGCTGGCTAAAATGATAAAAGCTGGAGAAGATCCAAAATTTATTGCTAGAAGAATCATTATTTGTGCATCGGAAGATGTAGGGAATGCTGATCCTAGGGCATTAGAAGTAGCAGTAAATGCTTTTAAGGCAGTGGAAATAATTGGATTTCCTGAAGCACGCATAATTTTAGCTCAAGCTGCTATATATATAGCATGTGCTCCAAAAAGTAATGCTTCATATTTAGCAATTAATAGGGCTATGGAGTGTGTTGAAAAGAATTCTCTAGAAGTTCCTTATCATTTAAAAAATAATAATTCTTCGGGTTCTAAATATAAATATCCTCATGATTACAGTAAATATTATGTTAAACAACAATATTTGCCAGAGGGGTTAAGCCATGTAAATTTTTATGAGCCTAAAGAATCAGGCTATGAAGCTAGGATTAAAAAATTTATGGAATATTTAAATTCTTAATGCTAGGGGGTATAATATGAAATTTAGATTTTTAGGTTCAAATATTACAGATATGAATATTGAACAAAAATTAAATAATTTGGTTAAATTTGATAAGCTTGATGAAAATAAAGAATATGATATATCTGTTGAATTTTTTAATAATGATTTAATTGAAGATAGTTTAAACGAAGATGTTTCATATGAGTTAAAGAAAAAACATTATGTATTTATCAGAAAAGTTAGAAACTTTTTTGAAAAAAATAATATAAAAATTAATAAGTTTTATTTAATGGGCACTATAATTGACCTTGTAGAAAAAGAAATAAAGTTTTCGGTAAAAAAATCTAACAATAAAGGCAAAAAATCTAATATAGTATGGCCATGCAAAGAAATTTTTATATATGAGGATAATAAAAATAAATTAGACACACTATTATTCAGCAATCAAATTTCACTAGAAGAATATGAATCTAATCTAGAAGATTTAAAATATGAGTTAAGTATATTTGAAAATGAAGAAGAACATGAATATATAAATTAGTTTTTAATTTTGTGGAGGAAAATATAATGAAAGCTTATGATTTAATAAATAAAAAGGAACTTGAAGTTACAGTTGATAGTCTTATAGACTTAATGAGAAACAATCGACAGGTTGATTTAATATTATTTGATAAGAAAACTGATGATGACGGTTATTTAACTTGGGATGCTGAACATTGGACACTTATTAATACTAATAAATTTATGAGATGTTATTCATTAGGTGATAGACAGCTTAGAGATTTTACTTATCATAATATTTATGATTTAAAGAATGATTTTAAACCTGAAGAAGCAAAAGAAATTCAAATAAACTAAAAAACCGCCTTAGCGGTTTTTTAGTTTATTAATTTTTGAAATAAATTTATTATACGCATTTCTTAATTCTTCTGCTTTCTCTTCAGGGCAAGTGGGATTGCAGTGTGCCCAAGCACCAGTTTCGCTAGAAGCATTATATTTTTGTTTTTCTTTACTTCTCATTGGAGGAAAAAATTCAACATGAAAATGATAAAAATCATCAGTTTTATCGCTGTTGACAGGTCCATTATAAATACACATCATATAAGGAAATGGAATATCAAATAAGCTATCATACATTCCAGCTGTATTTTTTAGGATATCAGCAAATGCAAACTTTTCTTCTTCTGTAAATTCAGTAATATTGTTCCTATGATTATTACTCAAAATATATACTCCGTATGGGTATTCTGAAAAGAATGGGATAAACACAGTAAAATAATCATTTTTAAATACTATTCTTTTCTCAAATTTTATTTCTTCATTTAGCATATCACATAATAAACATGAATTATTTTCATTATAATATTTTTTAGTATTTTCAAGTTCTATTTCAATTTTTTTAGGTATGAATGGGTATCCATATATTTGACCGTGAGGATGAATCATTGTTACTCCAACCATTTCTCCTTTGTTTTCAAACATAAGGATATATTTTATCTTTTCATCTTTTTTTAACTCCTCAAATCTTTGTATCCAAAGATTCACAAGCTTTTTTATATGATTATTGGATAATTCCCATAGTTTAGCATCATGACGTGGTGAATATAATATTACTTCACATTTGCCATAAGAATCCATTGTTTTAAAGAATTTAGTTGATACATCATCAGGTAAAGGAGGTTGTTGTGACAAAGCAGGAAAATCATTGTCATATTTATAAACAATATAATCTTGTGGAACTTTTCCTGATCCAGGGCAAAATGGACACCAATTCTTTGGCATTTGAGGCCTATCCTGCCTATGGGAGGCAATCATAACCCAGTCATCGATTAATGGATTATATCTTAATTCAGCCATATTAATACTCCTCCAATTTTATACTGCCAATTTGTCTGATTTTAAGTACAAGGCAACATCCTTGTCCAAAAACATCTTCCATTACATTAATATAATTTTCTAATAAATTATTGGGTACAAATGCTTGAATTGTTCCAGCAAAACCTCCTCCATGTACCCTGCATGCACCTTGGTTTAAAAATATTTTTTCAGATAATGAAATGGCAAGACTAATACTTTGCTCCTTGGGATTATCAGGTATATAAACGTTTTGATTATACATATATGAAGATCGTCCTGATTCTCTTATTAGTTCAAGAAATTCTGTAAAGTTATTATTTTTAAGAGCATTTAATTCTTTAGTGGGACGCTTGTTTTCATTAAAAAAGTGAATAGCTCTTAAAATAGCGCGATCACTTAAATTTTTTCTTAACTCCTTAATGCTTCTAAAAAAAAGTGCTTCATCAACATTTCTTAAGTAGTCAGTTTTAAATTCATTAGCTACAGACTTCATTTCTTTAGGTATTGATTCATAATCATGGGTCAAATCAGCATGGCTTCCTCCGGTATTTACTATACACAATGTATGTCCACAATTTTCAAAATTAAAATTAAGCTGTTCTACAATAGGCATATTTGGATTTTTAAAGTCAATGAATAATAGACTTCCAATAGATGTTGCTATTTGATCCATTAAACCACAAGGTTTTCCAAAATACACATTTTCTGCATATTGTCCTATTTGCGCTATTTTAATACTATTTATGCACCCATCATTAAATAAATTATTAAATATCGTTCCAATTAATACTTCAAATGCTGCTGATGAGGACAAACCCGAACCTGTTGGAATATTCGAAGTCATATAAGCATCGAAACCACCTATATTAAACTCCAAATTATTAAATTTTGCTGATATTCCTCTTATTAAGGAGGAAGAAGTGTTTTTTTCTTCAGTATGTATAGTTAAATCATCTATATCTACAATTATATTATTATAACCATCAGAGATTAAATTGATGTGTGAAGATTGGTTTTTTGATACTATACAAATAGTATCAAGATTAATACTTGCAGCTAGCACACAACCTCTTTGGTGATCAGTGTGGTTTCCGCCAATTTCTGTTCTGCCGGGAGAACTATAAATAGAAATTTCTTTATCTCCAAAGTTTTTGATGAATTTTTCTAATGCAGAAATATATCTGTTTTGATGCTCAATTATTTTTTTATCACAATATAGTTTCGAAAAATAGCTATCATATTTTCCTAATTTAATAATTTTTATTGTTTGTATTGCAGTAGCCATATTTTTTCCCTTCGTAAATTTTGTAATAATTGAATTAAATGTAATATAATGATACTACATACTGGTATAAGATTCAATTATATTTATAAATTATGACTAATCAATAAATTTTGTTTTAGATATGGAAGAATTGATATATTATACGAGTTATTGTTCTTTAATAAATTTCGAATACATTTATTTATTTCATGGTAAGTAGTGTTTAAATTTTCCATAATCTTTAATATGTAGTAACCTATTGTAAATTTTTTAATAAAATAATCATATATACGTGAGGTTACAACATAAGGAGGCGTATTATGGAACTATATATAATTACTTTTAAACATGGTGACTATGCTATAGCTGCTTTTAGAAGATTAGAGAGTTTGAATATAATAAATATTAAATTATCATCGGTACCCTTTAGCATTAAAAGTGAATGTGATTTATGTATAAAAACGAGTGACGTTGAAACACTAAAGACTATATTGAGGGAATGCAAAGGGAAATACCATATTAATAATGTTTACAGTGCCTTTAAAGTCAATGGAATTTACAGTTATAAATTACTTCCTCTTTCTGTTGAATAGATGAATAGGATTTTTATAAATGATAACAAAGCAACTAAATGTTACTTTGTTATTTTTGTTAATGACCTACCCCATTTTTCAGAGGTTTTTTCTGAAAAATGGTTGGTAGGACTTATGCACCGAATTCCCAATTTATGCGACGCAAGGAGCAAATAAATTGGTGAATGAGCCTGTTAATGACCTACCCCATTTTTCAGAGGTTTTTTCTGAAAAATGGTTGGTAGGACTTATACACCGAATTCCCAATTTATGCGACGTAAGGAGCAAATAAATTGGTGAATGAGCCTGTTAATGACCTACCCCATTTTTCAGAGGTTTTTTTCTAAAAAATGGTTGGTAGGACTTATGTACCGAATTCCCAATTTATGCGACGCAAGGAGCAAATAAATTGGTGAATGAGACTGAAAATTAATGTTGACAAAATTAGTAGGGTATAATATAATCAATCATACCCTAGTTAAATGGTAGGGAATAAATATAGGAGAGCGGTTATGATATTATCAACTAAAGGCAGATATGGATTAAAAGCAGTATTTGAACTTTCTTTGAATTATGGTGAAGGACCTGTTTCCCTAAAAAAAATATCAGAAAAATATGATATTTCGGAAAATTACTTAGAACAACTTTTTTCTAAATTAAAGAAAAATGGATATATTGAAACAGTTAGAGGAGCTCAGGGTGGATATTTGCTTGCTAAAGAACCAAAGGAAATAACTGTTGGTATGATACTTAGAACATTAGAGGGAGAAATTACTACATCAGAATGTTTAAATAGGGAAGTATGTGTAAGAGAGTCAATATGCGCAACAAGGGGAATTTTTGAAAAAATAGAGAATAGTATAAGTAATGTTATAGACAATATTACATTAGCTGATATGTATGAAGAACACAAAAATATTATTGCGGAGGAAAAAATTAAAAATGAGCAAAAAAATCTATCTTGACAACGCTGCTACTACAAAAGTTAGAAAAGAAGTAGTAGAAGAAATGATTAAATATTTTGATGAATTCTATGGGAACCCTTCATCACAGTTGTATGAACTTGGAAGAAAATCAAAGGAGGCTATTGAAAAGTCAAGAAAAACTATAGCTGATTTTATTAATGCAGATGAAAAAGAGTTTTACTTTACAGGTGGTGGTTCCGAATCAGACAATTGGGCAATAAAAGGCGTAGCTTTTGCAAATATGAAAAAAGGAAAGCATATTATAACTACTAAAATAGAGCATCATGCGATTCTTCATACATGTGAATATTTAGAAAAATTTGGATTTGAAACTACGTATTTAGATGTAGACCAATATGGAATGATAGATTTAGAACAATTAAAAGTAAGTATAAGACCTGATACTATACTTATTTCAATTATGTATGCAAATAATGAAATTGGAACTATTCAACCTATTGAGCAAATAGGTGAAATTGCACATGAACATGGCATTATATTCCATACTGATGCGGTTCAAGCTATGGGTGCAGTTAAAATAGATGTGAAAAAACAACATATAGACTTAATGTCAATGTCTGCTCATAAGGTTGGCGGCCCTAAAGGCATAGGCGGAATGTATATTAGAAAAGGTGTTAAAATAGATAATTTTATACATGGAGGCGGACAAGAAAGAGGCAAAAGAGCTGGCACAGAAGGAGTTCAAAATATAGTAGGTTTTGGAAAGGCTGTAGAACTTATAAATAAAAATTTTGATAAACATGTTGAAGCCTTAACTCTTAAAAGAAATAAATTAATAGAGGGAATTAAGTCAAATATAGAAGATGTAATATTAAATGGACATCCTACCATGAGACTTCCTAACAATGTTAATTTTTCTTATAAATATGTTGAAGGAGAATCAATATTGTTATTATTGGATATGGAAGGAATTGCAGCATCAAGCGGTTCTGCATGTACTTCTGGTTCGTTAGATCCATCACATGTATTGCTAGCTACTGGACTTGATCATGGTACTGCCCATGGTTCAATAAGATTTACATTAAGTGAAGAAATAACTGATGAAGATATAGAATTCGTTGTAGAAACTATGAAAAGTATTATTGAGAAATTAAGAAAAATTTCACCATTAAATAAAAATAATGCAATGTAAATAATGCAGATAATGCAGAATTGAGTTTTTATTCAATGAAAATTAAACATTAAAGATGATAAATTTGCAATATGCGTTTAGGAATTAAGTAACTAATAATTTTAATTAATTGAGTAACTATTGGAGGATAATTATGTATACAGAAACAGTAATGGATCACTTTAAAAATCCAAGAAATGTTGGTAATATAGAAAATGCAGATGGTGTTGGTCAAGTAGGTAATGCTAAATGTGGAGATATAATGAAAATATATTTAAAAATTAATGACGATATAATTGAAGACGTAAAATTTGAAACATTTGGATGTGGTTCAGCAATTGCATCTTCAAGTATGGCAACTGAATTAATAAAGGGAAAAAATATTAATGAAGCGGTTGAATTATCAAATAAAGCAGTTGTTGAAGCCCTAGGGGGACTTCCACCGGTAAAAGTGCATTGTTCAGTATTAGCTGAACAAGCTATTAAATCAGCATTATATGATTATGCACAAAGAACAAATAAAGTAATAAAAGGATTGGAAAATTTCAATCCAGAGGAAGAGGAACATTCATGCCACTAGTATGACCTAACCTACCAACATAAAACAAGTATGACGAAGAAAGGGTTGCAGATTTATCTGTAACTTTTTTTAAATTTCCTATATAGTATATTTAAGTTGACAATAATGTAATAAATACATTATAATTTCTTTATTATACATAGTAGGATTAATTACGGAGGAGACATGGAAAATATAGATAGATTTTCTATAAATAATATTAGAAAAGAATTTTTGAATTTTTATAAAAGTAAAGGGCATTTAACAGAACAAAGTTTTTCATTAATTCCTAAAAATGATAAAAGCTTATTATTAATTGGTGCAGGTATGGCTCCCATGAAAAAATTTTTTACTGGGGCAGAAAATCCTCCATCTAAAAGAATGGCTACATGTCAAAAATGTGTCAGAACTGGAGATATTGATAATGTTGGATATACAACGAGGCATTTAACATTTTTTGAAATGCTTGGTAACTTTTCATTTGGGGATTATTTTAAAGAAGAAGCTATTTCCTATGCATGGGAGTTTTTAACTGAAATATTAAAAATAGATAAAGATAAACTTTGGGTGACAGTATATAAGGATGATGATGAAGCTTTAAAAATATGGAATAAAAAAGTTGGGCTTCCTCTTGAAAGAATTGTTAAATTAGGGAAAGAGGATAATTTTTGGGAACTAGAAGTTGGACCTAGCGGACCTTGTTCTGAAATATATTATGATACAGGCGCTGACAGGGGATGCGACTCATCAGACTGCAAGCCTGGTTGTGATTGCAAAAGATTCGTTGAAATATGGAATCTTGTATTTACTCAATTTGATAAAGATGAAAATGGAAATTATAATGCTCTTCTCAATCCAAATATAGATACAGGTATGGGGCTTGAAAGAGTGGCAGTTGTATTGCAGGATAAGGATTCTGTTTTTGATGTTGAACCTTTATTTACAATAATTAGAAAAATTGTAGAAATTTCAAGTGTTGAATATGGAACTGATAAAAACAAAGATACAGCAATGAAAATTATTTGCGACCATTCAAGAGCTATGACATTTCTTATTGCTGATGGTGTGATTCCTTCTAATGAGGGAAGGGGTTATGTGCTTAGAAGACTTATCAGAAGAGCAATCAGACAGGGTAAATCTCTCGGGATTCAAGGAGAGTTTTTAACTGAAACTGTTCAAGTAGTTATTGATGAATGGAAGGAAGCCTATCCTCAATTATTAGAAAAAGAAAGCTACATATTAAAGGTAGTCAGTCTTGAAGAAGATAAATTTAAGTCAACTATAGATCAAGGTCTAGAGCTTTTACAAAAGGAAATTGAAACTTTAAAGGGTTCAAATAAGTCAACTCTAGATGGAGAAATAGCTTTTAAATTATACGATACTTATGGATTTCCTTATGAGTTAACAGAAGAAATACTTAAGGAAAATGAATTTAAATTTGATAAACAAGAATTTCTTTCTATAATGGAAGAACATAGAGTAATGGCAAGAGAGGCTAGAAGCAAAACGGGAAGTTCTGGTTGGAAGGATCAAGAAATTAATATAGATGTTGAAAAAACAATTTTTACTGGATATAATAAATTTTCAGATGAAGCAAAGATATTAAGCATTATACATGATGGTGATGAAGTAAATTCAATTAGTGAAGGTCAATTAGGAGTAATTGTACTGGATAAAACACCATTTTATGCAGAAAGCGGCGGACAGATAGGTGACACAGGATTATTTTTGGCAGATAATTTTGAGGCTGAAGTAACAAATACTAAGAAGTTTAACAGTGATATATTTATTCATGAGGTAAGTATTCTAAAAGGTTCAATATCAATAGGAGATAATGTAAAGGCCTTAATAAATATTGATAGAAGAAAAAATATTGCTAAGAATCATACTTGCACACATATTTTGCATAAGGTTTTAAAAGATTTGCTTGGTGAACATGTAAATCAAGCTGGTTCATATGTTTCAGATGAGAGATTAAGATTTGATTATACTCATTTTGAAGCAGTAGATTCAAACTTAATTAAGAAAATTGAAAAAGAAGTTAATGAAGTAATATTGTCTGATTTAAAAGTAAATATTGAATTATTAAGTAGGGAAGAAGCTCAAAATTCAGGAGCTACTGCATTATTTGATGAGAAATACGGGTGTACTGTAAGAGTAATTAGTGTTGGAGATTTCAGTAAGGAATTATGTGGAGGAACTCATGTTGATGTATCTTCTAAAATAGGTTTATTTAAAATATTATATGAGGGCAGCATAGCTTCTGGAGTAAGAAGAATTGAGGCAGTTACTGGAAGAGCATCACTTAATTATTTAAATGCTCTTAATGATTTAGTAGATGAATTAGCACAAACTATGAAATCTACGAAAGATGAATTGCTTAATAAAGTAAATAATCTTAAGAAGGAATCAAAGGAAAAAGATAAGGAAATTCAAAGATTGAATAATGAATTGTTAAAAGGAAGCATGGATAAAATCCTTGACCAATATGAAGAAATTAATGGAATAAAGTTTTTTACATTAAAATTAAAGGATAAAGATGCAAATTCATTGAGAGAAATAGCTGATAAAATCAAGGACAAAAATAATAGGACCGCAATACTAATAGCTTCTGAATTAAATGATAAGGTGTTGTTTGTTGCTTCTGTTACTAAAGATTTAATTGATATAGGAATACAAGCTGGAAATTTAGTTAAAGAAGCTGCAAAGGTTGCTGGCGGCGGTGGAGGCGGAAGACCTGACTTCGCTCAAGCTGGAGGGAAAAATCTAGAAAAAATAGATGATGCAATAGAAGCGGCAAAGAAACTATTAAAGAGCAATATATAGTATTATTTTTTATTATCTTTATGTATTGATTTTATTACAAAAATGTATTATAATGTCTTTAGAGGTGGTTTTTATGGATAAAAGTTTAAATAATACGGCGAAATTTGATTATAATATGGAAACTGTGAATGAAGCTCGTGAAATAATTTATCAGGTCTATCAATCTTTAAAAGAAAAAGGATATAATCCTAATAACCAGCTCATTGGATATATTCTTTCGGGAGATCCTACTTATATAACTAATCACAATAATGCAAGAACTTTGATTAGAAAAATAGAACGCGATGAACTGTTGGAAGAAATATTAAATGTATATTTAGATGTTATTGATATGTAGTTATATATGTAAAGTTTAAATTACTATGTAAAAAGCAGTATATGGTAGGTATACTGCTATATTTTATATATTATAAAAAACGTTGGTGAACAAATGATATATACAAACCTTTTTGAGAAAAAACATATATCTAAATTATGTTATGGAACATTATCATTAAGCAATTTACAGAATTCAGATACTGATGAAAATAAAATAAAATTATTAAATTATGCATATGAAAAAGGAATAAATTTTTTTGATACAGCAGAGCTATATGATAATTATAACATACTAAAAAAATTCATAAAAGATAAAGACAGGGATACACTAATTATAGCTTCAAAAAGTTATGCTTATGATAAGAAAACTGCAGATTATAGTATTAATAAAGCTTTAAAGGAATTGGATACCGATTATTTGGATGTATTTATGCTTCATGAACAGGATAATGGAAATAATTTTATTGGTCATTATGAGGCAGTTGAACGCTTTATGAAATATAAACAAGATGGCATTATCAAACATTTTGGTATTTCAACACATAGAGTAGAGGCTGTAAAAGATAGCATAAAATTTAATGAAATTGAATTAGTATTTCCCTTGTTAAACATGATGGGAATAGGTATACAAGATGGAACAATCAGTGATATGTTAGAAGCTGTAAAAATAGCTAAATTGAATAATAAATTTATTCTAGCAATGAAAATTTACGGTGGTGGACATTTAATTACAAATACTAAAAAGGCATTTGATTTCGTTAATAATATTAGTGAAGTAGACTCTATTGCTGTTGGCATGAGTACTATTGAAGAAATTGATGCAAATATTTGTTACTTAGAAAACAATGAGTTAAATGATAACTTAAAAAATAAATTAAAAAATCAAAAGCGTACTCTTGTTATAGAAGAGTGGTGTGTTGGTTGTGGAAAATGTGCAATTAAATGTAAGCAAAATGCACTTCAAATCGTCAATGGTAAATGTAAGGTTGACATGAGTAAATGTGTTTTATGCAGTTATTGCGCTGGTGAATGTGCGGATTTTTATATCAAAATTGTGTGAGGTTTTTATGGACAGATTGATGGGATTAGATGTAGGAGATAGAACTATAGGAGTTGCCGTAAGTGATTTATTGATGATTACTGCACAAGGAGTAACTACTATTAGAAGAACAAACTTAAAGAACGATATTAATGAGCTCAAAAAAATTATAGAAGAATATAATGTTACCAAAATAGTTGCAGGACTTCCCAAAATGTTAGATAACAGTGTTGGTATTCAGGGGGAGAAAGTTCTGGCATTTTTAGAAAAACTAAAAAAACATGTGGATTTACCCATTGAGCTTGAAGATGAACGTTTTACTACTTCTATTTCTGAAAAGATGTTAATACAAGCCGATGTAAAAAGAAAAAAAAGAAAAGAAGTAATAGACAAATTAGCTGCAGTTCAAATACTTACATCATACATGCAGCGAACAAACAAATAGAATATAATTTTGGAGGTCCTGGTCTATGGAAAATAATATTGTTGAACTAATAAATGATGAAGGAAAAGTAGAGCGTCTAGTAATAGAGGCAACTTTTCATGTTGACGATACACAATATGCTGTTCTTCATGAGGTAGATTCTGAAGAGGGAATGATATATAGTGTTGATGAAACAGAGGACGGAGAAATTATATTTAATATTATCGAAGATGAAGAAGAATTAAAAGAAGTAATAGAAATCTATGAAGGTATTGCAGATGAGTTAATCTGATTTGCTTTGGTTGAGGTGTAATATGAGTAAAGTAGACAATTTAAGAAATATATTAGGTGGCAATGGATTCAAAATGACTAATCAGCGAAGGGTGGTTTTTGAAATACTTGCTGAAAATAGTAATGAACATTTAAGTCCAGAAGAAATCTATGAGCTCATAAAAGATAAATATCCTGAAATGGGTTTGGCTACCATATATAGGACACTTCAAATTTTTGAAGAAATAGGATTAGTTTATAAATTAAATTTTGATGATGGATGTTATAGATATGAATTATTTTCTTCTGAGGATAATGTACACCAACATCATCATTTAATATGTAATAACTGCGGTAAAATTATAGAGGTTAAAGAAGATTTAATGAATTCATTGGAAGAAATGATAGAAAAACAATACAATTTTGAAATCAAAAATCATATGGTAAAGTTCACCGGAATCTGCAATCAATGCAGAGAGAAGGAGAATGGTAATGGCTACAGAAAAGAAACATAAATTAAAAGTTATTCCTTTGGGGGGGCTAGGAGAAATAGGGAAAAACATGACAGTCATTGAGTATGGTAGTAATATAATAATCATAGATTGTGGGATGGCTTTTCCAGAAGACGAAATGCTTGGTATCGATATAGTAATACCAGATATTAGTTATTTAATAAAAAATAAAGATAAAGTTAAAGGTATAGTATTAACTCATGGACATGAAGATCATATTGGTTCTATACCATATATATTGAAAAAAATTAATATTCCAATATACGGTACAAAATTAACACTTGGACTTGTAGAAAATAAATTGCTAGAACATAAATTAGAACAAGTTTCATTAAATGTTACAGAACCAGGAAAATCAATTGAACTTGGTTGTTTTAAGGTAACATTTATAAGAAGCAATCACTCAATTCCTGATGCTGTAGCAATAGCAGTTGATACTCCTATTGGAACATTAGTTCATACAGGAGACTTTAAGATTGATTTTACGCCAATAAATGGTGATGTTATCGATTTAGATAAATTTGCAGAGCTTGGACGAAAAGGAGTACTTGTAGCTATGTCTGACAGTACTAATGTTGAAAGAGCTGGGCATACAGATTCTGAAAGAACTATTGGCGAAAAATTTATGGAAATATTTAAGGATTGCGATTCTAGAATAATTGTTGCATCATTTGCATCAAATATTCATAGAGTACAGCAAATAATTAATGCTGCTGTTGCCTATAATAGAAAAGTTGCTATATCTGGCAAAAGTATGATAAATGCAGTAAAAGTATCACAGGAATTAGGGTATTTAAATGTACCTGAAGGTACAATAGTAAATATTAATGAAGTAAGGAATTTAAAAAATAATGAAGTAGTTGTAATAACTACAGGAAGCCAGGGAGAGCCAATGTCCGCCCTTACGCGAATGGCAAATAATGACCATAAGAAAATTCAAATTCAACAAGGTGATTTAGTTATTATTTCAGCAAACCCTATACCAGGTAATGAAAAAACAGTTTCAAGAGTTATTAATATGCTTTATGAAAAAGGTGCTGATGTACTGTATGATGCATTGACTCAAGTACATGTTTCAGGACACGCAAGAAGAGAAGAATTGAAGTTAATGCTAACACTTCTTAAACCAAAGTTTTTTATTCCTGTTCATGGTGAATACAGACATTTAATGCTTCATGCAAAATTGGCACAAGAGCTTGGAATTCCAGAAGATAATACTGTTATAGCTAAAAATGGAGATGTTATTGAAATAACTTCAAAATCAATAGGAAAAAATGGAGCGGTAACATCTGGTAACATATTGGTTGATGGTCTTGGCGTTGGAGACGTTGGAAATATTGTTTTAAGAGATAGAAAGCTTTTATCGGAAAATGGATTGATTATAGTAGTATTAGCCACAGAAAGAAGTACTGGGAAAATACTAGCTGGACCAGAAATTGTGTCTAGAGGGTTTATTTACGTTAGAGAAAATATTGATTTAATTGAAGAATCTAAGTCTGTTATTAAAACTGCACTGAATAAATGCAGTGAAGCAAATGCTAAAGAATGGAACTATATTAAAATGGCCATTAAAGATGCATTAAGCAGTTTTATTTATGAAAAAATTAAAAGAAATCCAATGATTTTGCCAATAATTATAGAAGTAAACAATAATGATTTTTCTAAATATTCTGATTTATCAGAGCTTTCCAATATGCTAGAAGATTTTGAATAAAAAATATAATATAAAAAAGAAGGACTCTATAATTATAGTCCTTCTTTTTTTTCTGGAACTGTTGGTATACCTTCTTGAACTAGTTCATCATAATTTTTGAAACAATAATACCACCTTTTACATTGTAGTCCTTCAGGATTATTAGCTCTTTGGAGAGCTTCATCAAAGGTTCGAGCAACAGGAACAATGACAGGATTACCAGGCATCCAATTTGCCGGTGTACTGACATTATAAGTAGTTGAAACTTGAAGAGCATCGATTAATCTTAAAATCTCATACATATTTCTTCCATTTGTTGACGGATAAGTCAGTATGGACCTTATTCTTTGATTCGGATCAATGATAAACACATCTCTAACACTTTGTTCATAAATTCTGTCAGGATTAACCATTCCGTATAATATCGCAATTTCTGAATCCCTATCTGCTATTAAAGGAAATGGCATTTCTATACCAGTAAATTGCATTATATCGATAAGCCAATCAATATGTGATGGATTGCTATCAATACTAATTCCTAATAATTGTACATTTCTTTTTTCAAATTCTGGGTAAAGCTGTGCAAATGCAATAAATTCAGAAGTGCAGACTGGCGTGAAATCGCCTGGATGTGAAAAAAATACCACCCACTTTCCTCGAAATTGTGATAAAGTAATTGGCCCTTGAGTTGTAATAGCTGAAAAGTCTGGGGCTATTCTACCAATTGTTAAGCATTCTCTATTGTTCATTTGATTGCTTCTATCGTCAATAGTATTTTTCATATTATTCTTTGAAATCATAACATCCTCCTAATATGTATTATTTATTATTATATGAGGAAAGTTTTGAGGTGTGATTAATGTAGATAGGATTCGCAGTCTGCGTTTGACCTACCATCCATTTTTTCTGCTCCTTGCGTCGCAAAAAGATGGGGTTAGGTCATAAAAAGAAGAAGTCATTTCTGACTTCTTCTAAACTTACCTTTTTACATTATGAAAGTTTACTCCTAATATAGGGCCAAACTGAGATGGTTTATTATTAACAATTTTTTTATCTTGTATTTTAGTATTTTCTCTTTGGATAATACTATTATTATCAAGATTTTCTGAAATAATTTCATGCAATCTTGATTGACCATCTTTTCTTATTTTGATTTCATTTAATTTACTTTTAGTTATTAAATTTGGTGCAGTGTCACCTGAGTTACTGTTATCGTAGTCCAAAGCAACCAGTCCCTTCAAAATAATTCTTTCAAATGTATTTCATGTAAGTAATATTATAATTGCCATTATAAAAATAAATATTCATAAGGACATAAAAAGTTTTTAACAGTTATTAACAATTTAAATTAATTCATGTTTAAGATTTAAAATTAATAACAAATTTAGACTAAAATAAGCAGAATTAGCTCTAATAAAGATGTTTTATTGTAATTATTAATCAAAAAAGATATTTTTATTGTAATTATTAATCAAAAAAGGTATAATAATAATTGTTTTAAGAGTATATATTAACTCATTTGGAGGATATATGATAAAAAAACTTGTTGTTTTTATTATAGTACTAATGATCTTAGGTATTGGCGGTTTTTTTTATGTAGATAATTATATTGATAAATCTTTACAACCAGTTGATCCTAATGATGATGATAAAATAATAGTTGAAATACCAGAAGGAAGTTCAACAAATGATATTGCTGAAATTCTCTATGAGAATGACTTAATAAATGATACAAAGGTATTTATATACTATGCAAAGAAAACAATGGCTGACAATAATTTAAGAGCGGGAATTTATACCTTATCGAAGAACATGCATACAAATGAAATAATTGTTGAGTTAGTTTATGGTGGTTCATCAGGTAATACTGCAAACATAACTATTATTGAAGGATTAACCCTTGAAGAAACAGCCAAATCTATAGGAGATCAATTAGGATTAAGTTATGATAAATTAGTTAGCTTGATGGAAGATGCAGAAAGATTTAGAAATGAATATCAATTCTTAAGGGACAATCCAAATATTAAAAGCTTACAGGGATACTTAATGCCTGAAACATACAATGTATATGTCAATTCTGATGAAGAGACGATAGTAAAAATGCTTTTACAATATTTTGATGATTTCTATAAATCAGAAATGTTAAGTTTAATTGAAAAATCAGCTCTTAATATTGAAGAAGTAGTAATTTTAGCTAGTATTGTTGAAAAAGAAGCAGTATTAGATGAAGAAAGAGATGATGTTGCTGCTACATTTTTAAATCGATTAGACATAAATATGAAACTTCAATCTTGTGCAACAGTTAATTATGCTCAAGGAGTTTGGAAGGAAAGATTATCACTTGATGATATTGCTATTGACTCACCATATAACACATATGTTTATGAAGGATTACCTCCTACTCCAATTAACTCACCAGGCAAATTGTCTATTATGGCTGTATTAGAACCTGCAGATGTAGATTATTTGTTTTTTGTAGCTAAAAGTGATGGGTCTGGATCGCATTATTTTTCAAATAACTATGATGATCATATAAAGGCAGCAAATGAATATTTAAATTAATAAGGAATATAAAAAATGGACAATATTAATAGAGAATATATAGATGTATATATTAACAGTTTAATTAATGATGAAGATAAAAAGTTAGAAGAATTTCGAAAAAAATGTGAAGAAAGGCAACTGCCTATTATTCATAAAGAAGTAGGACAATTCATTAAATTAATCATTAATAGTATTAATGCTAATAATATAATTGAAGTAGGTGCTAATGTAGGATATTCTTCAATATTCATGAGTGAAGTCATGAATCGTCAAGGCAAAGTTGTGACAATAGAAAGAAATGAAAAATTTTACTTAGAAGCTTTAGAAAATATTAAATCATTTAATCTTGAAAAAAATATAGAAGTATATTTTGGAGATGCCATAGATATATTAGATAATATTAATGGAAGTTTTGAAATGGCTTTTATTGATGCAGCTAAAAGTTATTATGAAACATTTTTTAATAAATGTGCACTTAAGATGAAATCTGGAGGAATTATTATTTCAGATAATGTATTATATCAAGGTATGATAGCAACAGATGATTTAGTTATAAGACGCAAAAAAACATTAGTAAGGCACATGAGAGAATTTTTAGAATATATTTCTCATGATGATAGATATATTACTTCTGTTTTGCCCTTAGGTGATGGATTAGCAATTACTTTAATAAAGTAATAATTATATTCAGTTTATAAAATTTGATTTAAGGAGAAAGTATGTTACCAAAGTTATTAGCACCAGCCGGAAATATGGATAAATTAATTATGGCCGTTAAATATGGTGCAGATGAAATATATTTTGCTGGCAAAACTATGGGCATGAGAGCCGGCAGTAAAAATTTTTCTAATAAGGATTTAGAAAATGGAGTAGAGTATTGCCATAAACATGGCAGGAAATCAAATATTACAGTAAATATTACACCCCATAATGATGATTTAAAAGGATTTGAAGATTATATACGATATTTGGAGAAAATTGGCACAGATGCTTTGATAGTTGCTGATCCAGGTGTTATTGAAATTATTAAACAAACCGCACCTGAAATGCGAATTCATTTAAGCACTCAAGCAAATACAACTAACTATTACTCTGCAAACTTCTGGTATAAGCAAGGAGTTAATCGTATAGTATTAGCAAGAGAGCTTACCTTTATAGAAATTGAAGAGATAATAAAAAATTCGCCTAAAGATTTAGAATTTGAAACATTTGTTCATGGAGCAATGTGTATGTCTCATTCTGGTAGATGTTTATTAAGTAGTTTTATGACTGGAAGACATTCTAACAAAGGGGATTGTGCTCAACCATGCAGATGGAAATATCATGTTGTAGAAGAAAAGAGACCTGGTGAATATTACCCAATAGTTGAGAATGATGAAGGGACATTTATATTTAACTCAAAGGATATGTGTTTAGTTGAACACATGCAAAGATTTGTTGATTTAGGAGTTAAAGCTGTTAAAATTGAAGGGAGAATGAAAAGTGAGTATTATACTGCTATTGCTGTAAGATCATATAGAAATGCATTAGATGAAACATTAATTCCCCAAGAACAAAGAAATACACAGTACTGGAAAGAAGAGCTTGAAAAAGCGTCACACAGAGATTTTACTTATGGATTTTATTTTGGAAATCCATATAAGGATGGGCAATTATATACATCAAGCAGCTATATAAGGACGTATGATGTAGTAGGAATTATAAAATCTTATAATAAAGATACTAATACAGCTATAGTTGAACAAAGAAATAAATTTAGCGAAGGAGACATCCTTGAATGCTTTGGTCCTAAAGGAAAGCATTTTGAAGTAAAAGCTATAAATATAAGAGATGAAAAGGGTAATAAAATTGAATCAGCTCCTCATGCACAGCAAATTGTTCAAATAGATGTTTTGGCTGAGGTTGAACCATATTATATATTAAGAAAAAAGGTTGAAGAATAATATAACAATAAGAAACCCACTACTGGCAATAAGTGATTGCTGTAAAGTGGGTTTCTTAAGTAATAGGAGGAAGTTAATTGTATGGTTGTTAGTATTATCTACCTACATTTGCTACTAATGCATCATATAACTTTTTTAATGCCTTCTTTTCAATTCTAGAAACATACGATCTAGAAATTCCAAGAAGTTTGGCTATTTCTCTTTGCGTTTTATGTTCTTTATTTCTTATACCATATCTTAATTCGATTATTGTTTTTTCTCTTTTTTGAAGAACTTTATCTAGAATTTCATCCAATGCTTTGATTTTTTCTTCTTTATCTAATCTACTTACAATTTCTTCGCCTTCGTATTTAATTATATCTATTAGGTAAATATTGTTTCCCTCTTTATCAGTTCCCAAAGGTCCTTGTAGAGAAACCTCTTTTTTAAGCTTTTTGTCACTGCGTATAGTCATTAATACTTCATTGTCTATACATTTTGCGGCATACGTTGCCAGCCTTATTCCTTTGCTATTATCAAATGTAGATACGGCCTTAATAAGTCCAATTGTACCTATAGATATTAAATCTTCCTGATCGATACCTACTGTTTTATATTTTTTAATAACATGGGCTACTAATCTGAGATTTCTTTCTATAAGCGTATTCCTAGCATCCATATCTCCTATATTTGCTTTTTCAATAAGTTCAAATTCTTCTTCCTTGTTTAATGGTAGCGGAAAGGAGCTACCATTAGTTATGTATCCAAAGACAAAAATTGTAAAGGGAAATAATATTTGTAATAAGTCTTCTACCAAAAAAAACACCCCCAAAGTATTTTACATTATATGCAGGAATTTAATAAAAGTGTATGTACATATTATTAAATTTTATTGAATTTTGAGGGCTTGTATTGTTTTTATTATTCTAAAATGCAGACAAGCTGCATTTTAGAAATACTTTATTCTGTTTCTTCTGTTGGTTTAGTACCATTCATATTTTCCAAGCAGCCCATTGCCCTAGCTAATTCCATTAATTGTTGACAATTCATAGGAATTACTGGGCTCATCATGTTATTTAAATTATTTTGCGGCATATTAGGCATAGCTGGAAGTGCTGGCATATCTCCATCAGGCAAAAATTCTTCAGGAATTTCTGGTAATTCAGGCATTTGGCTATCTGGAATAAATGGCATTCCAGGCATATCCATTGGAGGAATGAGAGGCATTCCAGGCATATTTGGATTCATTATAGGCATTCCAGGCATATTTGGATTCATATAAGGCATCCCGGGCATGTTTGGGTTCATATAAGGCATTCCAGGCATGTTTGGGTTCATATTGGGCATACCATTATGCATATTTTGCATGTTAGGCAACTCATCTATATATGGCATTCCATTAATGCAAGTCATACCCATTACAGGGATTTGCATATTTTCATAACCATAAGGGTTATATTGGTACTTATTGTTATTATAAAAACCTTTTGAATAATTCATTTATTATCCTCCAAACTTATTTGATATCAACTTATACCATTAATATACGTAGCAAAATGATATTAGTGAATTAAAAATTAAAAAATGTTTCTTTACTATTTTCTTGACTTCCAGTACAATATATATGTAAAATTCAAAAGATTAGCAATGGAGGGAAATTAATTGCTTTTAACAAGTTTGCATACTCATACTAATTATTGTGATGGAAAATATAGTGCAGAGGATATGATATTAGCTGCAATTAAATATAATATGACGTCTATAGGCATATCAACTCATGGACCAACACCTTTCATATCGGATTGGAATATTAAAAAAGAAAATATTAATAAATATATTAATGAAATAAACTTTTTAAAGGAAAAATATAAAGATTCAATAGATGTTTATCTAGGGATGGAGCTTGATTATATTCCTAATATAGGGTTTGACGATACTTCAAAATGGCTTATGGATAAATTAGACTATTACATAGGTTCATTACATTATCTAGGTAAATTTAATAATGGAATCATGTGGACTGTTGACTATAATATTGTGGAACTATTGCAAGGGATAAATGAAGGATTCGACGGAGATACAAGGCTTGCTGTAGAAACATACTATTCTTATATTGGAGAAATGGCAGAAAAATATGAACCTCCAATAATTGGTCATTTGGATCTAATAAAGAAAAATAATAAAAATAATATATTATTTGATGAAAGTGAAGAGTGGTACATAAGAGCTGTAGAAGATTGCTTAAATATTATTAAAAATACTTCTTCTATAATTGAAATTAATACTGGAGGAATTGCAAGAGGATATATTGAAGAGCAATATCCATCAACATTTATCCTAAAAATGATAAAAAGCAAAAATATTCCAATAATTATTAATTCTGATGCACATACTATAGATGGGCTTTTATGTAATTATGACGAAATGTATAATCTTATTAATGATAATAAATTTAATAAAATCTCATATTTATCTAATGATGGTTGGAAGGAAAAATTATTAAGTATTTAATTACACAAAATATTATGATATAATAAATGATAGAATAAAATGAATATTAGCCAGGATATGTCTTAAAATAACAATTGAATAGGAGATGTAATTATGATAAATATTTTGCTGGTAACTCATGGAAACTTTGGAAAGGAGTTATTGAATAGCTCTGAATTAATAATTGGCAAATTAGAAGATGCTGAATCTATTTCATTTCAGCTTGGAGAAAGTTTTGAACAGTTAACAGATATAGTCGAAAATACTATTGACAGGTTATTAGAATATGATAATGAGCTAATTGTATTTACTGATATGTATGGCGGCAGTCCATTTAATGCTGTTTCTAGAGCTATGAAGACTAGAAACTTTTATCACATAACAGGAATTAATTTTCCATTATTTATTGATATTGCTGTAAATAGAAATTCTTATAACATGGAAGAAATCGCAGAAAAAATAATAAAAAACGGTAAAAAAAGTATAGTTTATATGAATGAGAAATATTCAACGGATTAATATATTTCATATTATGTATTAGCGGAGGAAAAATGAAAAATATTATATTGACAAGAATTGATGATAGATTGCTACATGGACAAGTAATGGTATCATGGATTCCCTTACTTGAGATTAACGAAGTCATTATTATAGATGATGAATATGCAGCTGATGAGTTTATGTCTAATTTAATTGTAGAGTCATCACCTGTAAATCTAACTGTAAAGGTTTTATCTGTTAAGGATTCAGCAGAATATATATTATCAGGTAGTAATGATTCAAGAGTTTTATTAATTAGCAGAAGTGTTGAAAGTATAAATAATTTATTAGAAATGAAAGTTCCTATTCATAAAATAAATGTTGGAGGATTAGGATATTTAGAAGGAAGAAAGAAATATTATAACTTTATACATATGAGTGATAATGAATTTAAATTATTAAAAGAAATAGCAGGTAAAGGAATATCAGTAGAAGTTCAAATGCTTCCAAAGGATAAGGTTACAACATTAAAGTAGGTGTTAAATGACTGTATTAAGTTTTATATTAATTAGCTTATTGTATTTTTGGTGCAGCAGTACTGCTCTTTCCTTTGGTATTGGATATTATACATTGTATAGACCAATTATTTCTGGTATGCTTGCTGGGTTAATATTAAAAGATATAATATTAGGTATGCTTGCAGGATCAATCGTTAATATTTTATACATAAATTTTGTTTCTACTGGAGGATCATTTAAGGGAGATCAGTGTTTAACAGCAATTATTGCAGCAATGGCTACAATATTATTTAAATTAAATCCTATTGAAGGCGCTGCATTTGCATATCCATTTGGTTATGTAGGTATTTTTATTTGGAAATATAGGCTTAATATTAATTCTATATTTGTTAAAAAATACAATGAGAGGTACAAAAACAATTTAAATCCTAGCATATCCGTTTATAATGGGTTATTGCCACAAATATTGTTATATTTTATGAGTACATTGGTAATCATAGTTTCTTTGGGTATTATGTTATTACTAAAAGATTTAATGCTAATGTATCATGAAATACTAAAAAATTGTCTTTTTTTAGTTGGAGTATGCTTAATTAATATTTCAATAATTAGTGTTTTATATAATTTTAAAAATTTAAAGATAATTATTTTATTTTTTGCTATATTATTTATAACGCTGTTAACTGATATTAGTTCATACCTTGTAATGATAATATTATTCCTTATAATTTCTTATTTAAGTTTCAATGATTTTTGTTACATTGAAAAGCATAAGAAAAAAGACTTTATAATTTTAAATAAAAGAGATTTAGTTTATTCATGGTTTATATGGATGAATTTTTCCCATTCCTGCTATAATTATGAAAGGTTACAAGGTTTTGCCTTTGCTCATAGCATGAAAAATATTATTAATAAACTATATAAAGATAATGAAACGAGAAAACGAAACATTAATAAGTATACTGAATTTTTTAATACAGAACCTAATATTGGAACGCCAATTCACGGATTTATTATTTCATTAGAGGAAGAAAGATATATTGGTAAGGATACTGTAGATATAAGTTATATAAAAAAAGGAATGATGGGGATCGCTGCAGGGCTTGGAGATTCATTTACTCAAGTTGTTCTGGCACCTTTATTCATGTCAATAGCTTTAATTTTTTGTATTGATAGAAAATTTATCGGGATTATTTTTCCAGTATCATTATTAATTGCTGCAATACTATATATCTCTTATTCAGGATGGATGAGCGGCTATTACAATGGCAGAGAAGCTATGATTAAAAGAATAAACAAGATAAAAAATAATAAAATAAAAAAGTATTTTCCGCTAATTTTTAGTGGAATATTAGGGGTGCTTATAGGCAAACTAATAATTCAAAATTATTTTTTATTAAAACAAGATTTAATAAATGTAGGAATAGTTACTATAATAGCTTTTTTATATACTTTTATTAGGTTAAAAAGTAATGTAAAATCATGAGGAGATTAATATGGATTCTAAAAGGATTGGAATAATGGGAGGAACCTTTGACCCTATTCATTTTGGTCATTTGGTTATTGCTAATGAGGTATTAGATCAATATCATATGGAAAAAATTATTTTTATTCCTGCTGGCAATCCACCACATAAAAAAGATTCAAAAGCAAGTTCAATTGATAGATATATTATGACTAATTTAGCAACATTATCTAATGATAAATTTGAAGTTTCTAATATTGAATTAATAAAAAAAGAAAAAAGTTATACCATAAATACTTTGTTGGTATTACGAGAAATTTATAAAGATGCAGAAATTTATTTTATTACTGGAGCAGATGCAATAATTGAATTACCAAATTGGTATGAATTTAAAAGCATAATAAAATTATGCAAGTTTATTGCAGTAACAAGACCTGATTATAATACCCATGAAATAAAAGAAAAAATTCAAAGTATAATTGACATATATCAAGGTCAAATAGAACTTCTAAAAGTTCCTATGCTGCAAATTTCTTCCACTGAAATTAGAAATAGAATTAAAAATAATAGAACAGCTAAATATTTGTTACCTGAAGTTGTTGAACAATATATTGTCAAAAACAATTTATATGGAGATAATAATGAATGATTTAAATATAGAGGAAATAAAATTAAAGCTTAAAAATTCTGTAAGTTCTAAAATATATGAACATTGTTTAAGAACCATGGATGAATCTATAAAACTTGCAATAAAATATGATGAAGATATAAATAAAGCAAAAATAGCAGGTCTTTTACATGATTGTGGTAAATTGATAAATAAAAATGTCGGCAATTTAGAACATAGCATACTTGGAGCGGAGCTTGCGAAAAATAATTACTTAATTGAAGATGTTGACATCTTAAATGCTATAAGATATCATACAACTGGAAGGGAAGCAATGACTATGTTGGAAAAAATAGTATTTATTGCTGATAAAATAGAACCAAATAGAAGTTATCCAGGAGTAGAAGAAATGCGCTTATTGGCATATGATAATATAGATAAGGCAATAATTAAATCTTTAAGAAGTACAATTGAATATGTAAATAAAAGAAATTTAGAACTTGATATAGAATCAGTAAAATCATTAGATTATTTAATTAAAGGAGGCAATAATTTTTGAATCTAGATAAAAAAAGTATTGAAGTAATATTAAGAGCATGTGACAATAAAAAAGCGTATAATTTTGTGGTGTTGGATGTATCAAATATCAGTTCAATAACTGATTGCTTTATAATATGCAGTGGTAACAATGAAAGACAAACGGTAGCCATAGCTGAAGAAGTTATAAAGAAATCACATGAAGAAGGTATCAATATTTATCATAAGGAAGGATTAGATACAGGAAGATGGATTTTATTAGAATTTGATAATATTATTGTGCATATTTTTCAAAGAGATGAAAGAGAAATATATGACCTTGAGTCTCTATGGTTCGATAACAATTCTTTAGAGGTAGAGGAATTTGGGATAAAAAATTGGAAATAATAAAATTATATAAAACAAAGGAGAAATTTATATGTCTAATCAAGTAATAAATACAACAAATGCGCCAGCAGCAGTAGGGCCATATTCACAAGGAATTAAAGCAGGAAATACAATTTATGTTTCCGGTCAACTGCCAATAGATCCACAAACAGGTGTATTATATACAGGTGGGGATATAAAAGAGGAAACAAGAATATCATTAAGAAATGTAAAGGCTATATTAGAAGAGGCAGGTGCAACATTAAATGATGTTGTAAAATGTACGGTTTTTGTAAAGAACATGGACCAATTTAATTTAATTAATGAAGCATATGCTGAATTCTTCATAGAAACAAAACCAGCAAGAGCATGTTTTGGAGTTGCAAGTCTCCCTAAAGGAGCTAATGTTGAAGTAGAAGCAATAGCTGTTATTAATAATTAATAAGAAGGGGCTGTCGTAATACCGGCAACCCCTTCTTATTAAATAAGAGTATAAACGGAGGAAAAATGTTAAATATAGGATGTCATTTATCAATTTCAAAAGGTTATGAAGCTATTGGTAAGGATGCATTAAAAATTAATGCAAACACATTTCAATTTTTTACACGAAATCCAAGAGGAAGCAAAGCGAAGGATATTGATAGTGAGGATGTTAAAAAATTACTTCAAATAATGGAAGAGCATAATTTTGCAAAAATATTAGGTCATGCCCCATATACACTAAATATTTGTTCTACAAACGAAAGAACTAGGGAATTTGCATTAGAGGTTATGGAGGATGATATTAGAAGAATGGAGTATTTGCCAAATAATTTATACAATTTTCATCCTGGTAGCCATGTTAAGCAAGGTATAGAAATCGGTATAAAATATATTATTGATGCACTTAATTTATTGCTAAAACCTGACCAAACAACAATTGTGTTGCTTGAAACAATGGCAGGAAAGGGAACTGAAATAGGTGGAAGCTTTGAGGAAATAAAAATTATATTAGATGGTGTTAAACTGAAAGATAAAATAGGAGTATGTCTTGATACATGCCATGTTTATGATGCTGGATATGATATAGTCAACGATTTAGATGGAGTCATTGATGAATTTGACAAAATAATAGGATTAGATAAATTATATGCTATTCATTTAAATGATAGCAAAAATCCTTTGGCTAGTCATAAAGATCGCCATGCTAAAATAGGAGAAGGAACTATTGGCAAAGATGGTATATTTAAAGTTATTAATCATTCTAAATTAAGACATTTACCCTTTTATTTGGAAACTCCAAACGATTTACAAGGTCATGGAGAAGAAATTAAAATGCTTAAAGGAGCATTCAAAGATAATGGTTAAATAGAAAAAAATCATGACAACCCAGTTTAACTGGCGTCATGATTTTTAAATATTTAGCTTATTATTCGAATAAATCACTTGAATATTGATTTCCAAACATTTGATCATATTGTATCATATTAAATTTATTATAAATTTCCTTTTGATTATTATTTAAATTATAAGATGGATTGCCTAATTCATCTAAAACAACGCTCCTTGCATATCCTTTTGAAACATTTTTTATTTCATTTAAATATTTATAATACATAGGCATGTCCAAATCAAAAATATCCATAACTGTAGGCAAAAGTTGAAATGTACTAATATTTCCAAGTTCACATTTAAATTCAGTATAATTGTTCCATACTACAATTGGTGTTCTGTATAAATTAAAATCTTTATCTAAATCTGTGTACCCTTTTTTTAAATAGCCAGTTTCTTCAAAAACTTGTTCAGTGTAATCACCTAATAAATTCATATGATCACCAAAGAAAACAATTATTGTTGGTTCACCAATTTTTTCAAAATAGTCAATTAAATATTTTAGAGCCTTATCAGAGTAATTTAACCCTGTGGCAAGATCTTTAAGGCCATCTACTACAGAATTTGATAAATTATTTGAACGGAATTTTACAATTTCACTTTCATTCCATTTATCAGAAGAATAAGCCATATGATTTTGCATTGTAACAGTATAGTTAAACAATGGTTTATCATTTTTGGATCTGTTTTTTTCAAATTCACTTATTATTTTTTGGGATACTTCCATATCACTTATAAGTCCACGTTTCAATTCTGGATTTTCAAAATTGTCTGCAGCAATAAAGTTATCAAAATATAGATTTTTATATGCGTTGTTTCTATTCCAAAACTCTCTGTTATTAGAGTGAATTGCTAATGTGGAATATCCATTATTTTTTAAATATTTTGCAATAGAGAAAGATGGTTCTAAAATATATTGTTCATATGGTACTGAGTTTGGTGGTAAAAATTGATTAGCAAATCCAGTTAAAGCTTCAAATTCAACATTGCTTGTACCTCCTCCAAACTTAGGAGAAAAATTATAGCCAGAAATATAATTGTCTTGAAGATGTTTAATTGTTGGTAACAGTTCATTTTCAAAATTTATGCCAGGTAGATTTGTTACATCCCAGAAGCCCTCACTCATAATGATAATAATATTAGGTTTAATTTTTTTTATATTGTTTTTGTTATTTTTGCTAGTTAACTCTTTTATGTCATTATTAATTTCTGTCATTTTTTGTTTTGAATAACTATCAGGAACATTAATTGCTAAATTTGCAGAATTAAGAACAAATGCACTTACAACTCCATTGTTGTTATATGTTTCAGCTTGTTCCCAATTGTTTATACTTATGTTTAAATTGTTCAAAAATGCATCGTTAAAAAATGTAATATTTATATATTTTAATCCAATAAACAATATTACAAAAAAAGCTGCAGTTCTAACAATTATTCTAATTTTTAATGAAGGTGGTTTTTTAATCTTAATTTTTCTAGTAAAATAAATCAATGTTAAATACACTAATATACAAAATATAATAGCTAATGTTGGTTCAATTTTAAGTTGAGGTATAATTTGCTTCAATTCAGAAGAAGAAGTTAGATCCCATGGTAAAAAAGGCTCATTTCTAAATTTACATTTATAGTAGTTAATTATAGCTAAAACAAAAGATATAGCACCAGTTGAAGCTGTAGCAAACCCAAAAGATCCTATACATAATAAAGCTAAATATAATAAAACAATTAAAATATAACCCATAAAAAAAGGTATTCTATGATCCAAAATCCAATTTACTGTATAAGCAATGTTTTCAAACTGAATAAATTGTATGCTCAACGAGAATAATAATGGTACAAATAGTATTAAACACAAATAAATAAAAATTGTTTTATGTTTGTTTTGAATATTATTTATTAAATTATTTTTCATTTTTTATTCCTTTAAATTATAATTGTCAATTCTAATCTGCATAAATTGTATTTTAATATAAATTAAAATTTATTTCAATGATAATATATGTAAAATACACTGGATAGTTTATATGTAATTAGTGTTCTTAAACTTTATTGTATTCAAAATAATAGGATAGATTAATATTAATCTATCCTATGGCTTGAAAGTAGTTTATTAAAACTAATTTTAGGGGTAATTATTTTGTATTTATTATTATGTTATTATCAATCATGTCAGCCGTTAAAACATTTAAAACTAATGTATAAAAACTTAATGGTACAAAAGTATTGCCATCTTTAATGACAGAATTTGTTTCTAATTCAACTGCATCTTTGCCAGCAATATTAAATGTATTTTCGCCTATTTTAAAGGATATTTGTTCCCCAATTTGTATACCTCTGTTATCATTATTCCATGTTACCTTATATCCTAATGCTTCTGATATTGCACGAACTGGAACCATGATGTTTTTTTCTTCATTAATATAAGATAATGGAGCTTCTATTATGTTATCATTAACAATTATGTGAACCGCTGAATCATCAATTTGTTGTGATAAGACGATTATTTTTTTAGGTGTAGTTTGAGCTGGAATACTTCTAGTAGAAATATCATAAAAGACAACAAGCTTTCTATTTGCAAGAACCGTGCTCAATTCCTCAATTGTAGGTTTTTTAATCCAATTTATAGCAGTACCATTTTCCCAAATAATTTCTATATCATCACACAAATTAAGTTTCAGATTATTATCTTTACTTACTAAATCAGAATTAAATTTATCTGCTTTAATGTTTAAAGTTTCTGGAGCACATGCAACAATATCAATGCTATATTGTGGTGGATAAATCATAATCATTGGTTTATTAGCTTCATAAAATCCTATAATTTCCATACCCTCCTCAATTTTTATTTCATCAACATAATATGTATTTTCAGTTAATACAAAATTTGCAGGTATACTATCTTTGCTTTCAACGAGAACCATTGTATTTCCGTTTACCTTTTCAGTTATTTCCTTCACTATACCTGTGAATGAATAATAAAAAGGATATTCTTGCATTTCAGTTATCTCATCATTTAATGTTCCATTATCTTCTATATTTCCAAAAGAAGGGATAGCTGAAAGAGATAATGTTAATGCTAGTGCAATTGCTGTAATTTTTTTAAATATTTTCATAAAACCTCCTATGTAAATTATTACTCATAATATTAGACGAATTAATTTATATATTGTTCCCTATATAGAGTATAATTTTTATTTTGTACTTCATAAGGATTTAACTTATTCACGTTAGTGAAAATGTAGGTGGCTGAGTTTTAGGAATAAAATTTGGCTAAATTAAAATACCTGCTATTAATACTAGATTAATAACAGGTATTATTTGCTTACTATTTACAACTTTTACCCGAAAAATTATAAACAATAATTTTAAAAACAGAAATATTTCTTATCATATTATCGTCGAAAATAAATTCTTTTCCTGTTTGGTGCTTCATTAATATTGAAAGAGCATTTTTCTTTTCTTCATTATTTTCTATCTCAATTGACTTTCCATTTCCAATTATACTTTTAAATTTAAATCCATAATCGCAGGCAACGTTGCCTTCCATTAGGGCATGATTGCAATCCATTTCAAATGCAATATCATTATTAATTTTTAATGCATTAATTTTTCTTCCTTCTTTTGCACTATGGAAAAATAATGTAAGCTGATTATTCTCATAAGAATAGCCATAGTTTAGTGGTACAATATAAAGTCCGTTATCGTCTTTTAGTGCAATTCTTAATACTTTGCATTCTTCGATGATTTGTAATAACTCATTAATTTCTTTTACTTCCCTATCTTTTCTTCTCATTTATATTCCTCCTAGTTTAATATTTTTTAATTTATCTAATTAAATTATTTAGCCAGTTTCCTCTTTTATAAAGAATATATCCATAAACACAAATTACTAAATTACTAAAGCTCATTGCAATCCATATTCCTATAGAACCAATATTTGTAAAATATTTAAAGAATAATATCATTGGTAATCTTACAAACCATAATCTCGATATTTCCATTGACATTGCATATTTTGTTTGACCTGCTCCTTGAAATAACCCTTGAAAACTACTAAATATACACATTAAAGGTGTTGATATAGAAACATATAAAAGATATGTAATACCTTGATTAATAACTTCAATATCATCTTTTGATTGCATGAAAAAATTAATTATATTAACCCTTTGCCAAATAAGAAATATACAACCTATCGTACCAATAGTTGATGATAAAATAACAGATTTTTTAAAACTGTCTATTGCACGCTTGTAATTTTTAGCTCCTAAATTTTGACCGCAAATTGAAACAATTGCTGAACTAATTCCCATTGCAGGCTGACTAATTAATGCAGTAATTCGATTTACCATGCCGTAAGCTGCCATTGTTGCAGTACCATATGAAACAATAAAAGCATTTAAAACAATAAAACCTATAGAAGAGCCTGCTTGCCCTATAGATGAAGGAATTGCAATTTTTAAACTTTTTATAATAATTTCTTTATTAAATCTAAAATTTTTAAAACATGGTTTAATAATTGTTTTTCCCTTGTATAAATAAATTCCACCAGCTATAGCCAATAATACTTTTGATATTACTGTTGCTATGGCAGCACCTCCTACGCCCATATTGAAATTAAACATTAGTATAGGATCTAATATACAATTAATTACAGCACTTATTGCACTTAATATTGTTGGTACTATAGAATTTCCTTGTGAATTCATTATTGCATTAAATACGAAAAAATAAAATGAAAATGGTAAGTCTAATAAAGTTAATCTAAGATACAATGTACCAAAATATAACAATTTATCATCAGCACCCATAGCTTTAATTATAAGTTCGCTCACTAATAGACCTATTAACATTAATATTATAGAAGACACTAATGACAACATAATCAATTGACTTGCATATGTATTAGCTTCGTGTTTTTCATTTGCTCCTAGTAGCTGTGAAATAATTGCAGTGGCTGCTACTGAAATTCCCATTCCAATAGCTATGTATAAAAAATTAATTGGCCATACAAAAGTTGTTGCTGCAAATTCTACTGATCCAATTTTGCCTATAAAAAATGAATCAACTAAATTGTACAATGTTTGTATAAAGTTATTGAAGGTGATTGGTGCAGCTAAATAAAAAATAGCTTTATAAATACTTCCATTCAAGATTATGTCTTGCTTATTTTCTAATTTCATCCGAGCCCCCTAGGTGTATATTATATAGAAAACTTATAAAAAAAATTATCGTATCATCTATAATATATTTTTTGAAAAGCTTTGTCAACTATTGAAAAATAGGATTCTTACAGTAAATAAAAATAAGGATGTTTCACTATTTTTTAGTGCAACATCCCAATAACATTTGAGTTTAATGCATAGAGTTGTTATAAAAACTATTATTTTTATTATTTGACATTTTGTTTGACATATTGCTTGCTAAACTCTTAATTTTAGGAGTAACAGCATAAACGGCTGCAGCACTTAAACCTAAGCCAATTATTCCAGCTGTTATAGATTTATTCATTTTTATTTTCATATTTATCACCTCATATATAGTGTTTCAAAAAAAAAAATACATATACATAGGGTGATATAAAAAATTATGTTTTATATTCCTTAAATTTTATCAAACCTTGTTTAGATAAATATTTTAAATATGTTATCAATCTATACAATTCATTATTTATATCATTTTTATATCTATTAGCCATAAGCTTTGCAATATCATATACAGTTTTTTTACCATCAATAAACTTCCATACTGTGGTACACCGTTCATCTAAATTTAAATAAGTTATAGATTTTTTATTAACCATCCATGCTAAAAAATTTTTAATTGGATCTGAAGTTTTTAAACATAAAACAATTTTTTCGCCCTCATTTTTCCAGTCATTATGTTTTATTTCTGGTATAAATAATAAAAAATTATGTTTTGTGTCAATAGTATTATTTGACATATTTTTATTTTTCATAAAAATTTCACCTATTATGCACTTCTATCTTTTTTAATAGAGAACAAGTAAATCCATAATCCCAATAGTATAAACATTATAAAAGAAAATAAATTACTTTGAGTTATATTAGTTAAGAAGATTTGACCTATTGCAATATCTATATTAGCAGCAACTAATCCTGCTACAATTATACCCATCAAAGCATCTCCAGCAACTAAACCAGATGCTAGAAGTGTACCTTTTTCAACGACTTCATCTTTTCTGTTTTTATTTTTGTTGTATCTTCTTTCGACTATTTCTCTAATAATACCACCTACTAAAATAGAAGCATTTAAAGTAATTGGAAGATAAATTCCAAGTGCAACTGGCAATATTGGTATACTAGCCATCTCACAAAATATTGCAATTGCTGCTCCTATTATTATTAAAGTCCAAGGGAGTTTTGCCGTCATTATACCTTCAACTATCATTTTCATAAGAGTTGCTTGAGGTGCAGCTACTTCTGCTGTTCCTATGCCATATGCAGATTCTAACATATTGATTACAAGAGCAGCAAATGCACCAGCTATTGAAAGAGCTACAAACATGCCTAGTTGAACATTTTTAGGAGTACCTCCAATAATAAATGTAGTTTTTAAGCTTTGTGCAGTTCCACCAGCCACTGCTATAGCGACACAAACAACTCCTCCAATAATAATGCTTTTTGTCATATATTCTTGAGAAACTCCACCAGTAATCTTTATTATAGTAGTAACAAATAACATAGTTGCTATTGTCATACCAGAGACAGGATTATTAGATGCTCCAATTATACCAACCATTCTTGCAGAAACAACTGCAAAGAAGAAACTGAATATTACTGCCATGATACCACCTAATATACCTCCATTTATTATTGGTAAAAGCCATGTTAATCCAAATCCAAATGCTGCAGCTAATATAACCCATGAAAGAGGCGCTTCTAAATTAATTCTACTTACCTTTTTATTTACACCTCCACCAATACCAGAAACAGCTTGTTTAAAACTTGTTATAATAGTAGGTATAGATTTAGCAAGCGAAATAAATCCTCCCATTGCAACAGCTCCAGCACCTATATACTTAATATAGTTTGACCATACTTCAGTAGCGCTCATATCAGATATAATTTTTGTTGCGGGGAATAATGGTGTAGTTAGACCTACTCCTAAAAATTTAATTAATGGAATTAGGGCAAACCAAGCTATTACAGAACCACCAAACATAAGCAATGATGCTTTAGTTCCAACAATAAACCCAACACCAAGAAGTGATGCTAATGTATCAAATCCTATCATAGTTCCTTGGTAACTTTTAATTATATAAGTTGATTGTTCTCCCCAAAGAGCAAATCCGCCAGAAAAAAGCTTATATCCTGCTCCTGCACCTAATCCGGTCATTACTGTTTTAAAACCTTGCCCACCTTCACTACCAGTTACAAGGACTTCGGCTGCTGCCATACTTTCTGGGTATATTAATGTACCATGTTCCTCAACTATTAAATACCTTCTAAGTGGTGTAATGAAGAATACACCCATAACTCCACCTATGATAGTAACAATTATAACTGTAAAAATACTTAATTGTAATTTCCATAAAATTAATGCCGGTAATATAAAAATAACTCCCCCAGCAAGAGATTCTCCCATTGCGGCTAGTGAAGCAACTATATTAGCTTCTAAAATATTATTTCTTTTGAAAACACCTTTAAGTATGCCAGTAGCTATAATTGCTCCAGGTATACCTGCTGAAATTGTTAAACCTACCTTTAAACCTAGATAAGTATTAGCTGCTGAAAACAGACAGGCTAATATTATTCCTAATATAATAGAATAGCCCGTTGTTTCTGGTATTATCATTGAGGTAGGTACAAATGGAATATAATCCTCACCTTTTATGTTACCATATGCTGTATTAGATAACTTTTTTCTTTCTTCACTCATAGTTTAACTCCTATTTTTATTTAACTCTTAAATTTAATAATGATTAGTTTAAGTTATATTAATATTAATATTCCTATAATAAAAGCAATTATTCGCACAAACTAGTTTTAACAAATAATATAGTGAAAATGTAGATGGATGAGGCAACATCATTTTTGGCCACTTAAAAAAAAGATGACTCCTGTTCAATACAGAAATCATCTTCCTGATGCTACATAGTCTTTTTTTAATTGTCCTTGACAAAGGGGACATTCTATAGAAGGGTTTTAATATACTCCAAAACTTTAAGGGATAATAAAAATAGTACAAAAATAATGCTTGGTTTTACTATTTTACTTCCATTTTTCATTACTAATCCAGAACCAATATAATTTCCAATCATATTACATATAGCTGCTATTAAGCCGAGAGTAATAATTACTTTTCCATTATATAAAAATATGGCTAAAGATGTAATATTTGTTGTTAAATTTATTACTTTTGCTTGGGCATTGGCAATTTTTATACTAATTTTTGTAAATATTACAAAAGCAATTATTAAAAAAGTACCAGTTCCTGGACCATAAAAACCATCGTAACAACCAATTATTAATGCTGAAATAGTTGCAGTAAAAATAGTATGTTTGTTCAATTTAATTTCATCAGTTCCATCATCATTGAAAAGTTTTTTATTTAATACGATAAAAGCAGATAATGGTAAAACAATAATCATGCCTAGGAGCAGGTATTTTTCATCAATAATTAAGGATAAATTAGACCCAATTGACGCACCTATAATTGAAGCAATAATAGAAGGAACTGTCAGTTTAAAGTTAATAAGTTTATTTTTAATAAAACGCGCTGTTGCCAAAAAAGTACCAAAGGTAGAGGACATTTTGTTAGTAGCTATAGCCATATGAGGAGGCAATCCTGCAATTAAGTAAGCTGGAAGTGAGATTAATCCTCCGCCACCTCCTATTGCATCAATTAAACCTGCAAAAAAAACTAAGGGACATACGATTAATAAGGTCTGCACAGTTAATTCCATAATATATCTCCATATATTTAATCTTTGTAACCAAGCAAAAATTATGATTATTAAAATATAAATAGATAATTTATGCAAGTATAATTATATCAAATTAACATTAAAATTGAAATGATATAATTCAAAGTTTTGAATAATTGTAAATTATTATAATTAGTGTATAATGGTATTATAAATTTATTTATAAATGCTTTTATGACTATAAGTTTATTCAAAGGGGATGACAATTAATTGTTTAATAAAGATTATTTTGAAGAAATTTTAGTAAGATCTCATAAAAGGTGTTTAAATAATAATCTTAAAAGAGATATAAAGTTTCCTAAAAGAATATTAAGTGATGAAAGTTTAAAATTGATATTAGAAAAAAATAAAGATATGATTAAAATAGCATTGCCCTTTATGAAGATACTATATGATTTTTTAAAGGGATCGGGATTTTCCCTTTATGTAACAGATAAAGATGGGATTGTACTGACTATTATAGGAGATGAAGATATTATAGACGCACAGGCTGAAACAGGAATAAAAGTTGGTACTGACATGAGTGAGGAAAGTGTAGGTACTAATGCTATTGGAACTGCTCTTTATGAAAATTGTTCACTTCAACTATCAGGAAAAGAACACTATATTAATATTTATCAAAGATGGACTTGTTCAGCAGCAGTTATTCACGATGATTCTGGAAATATAATTGGATGTTTAAACTTAACTGGGAAGAGTTATTCTAAACATCTACATACATTGGGACTAGTAGTAGCAGCAGTAAAATCAATAGAGAACCAGCTTAAAGTATTAAAGACCCAATATGAATTATATAATGCATATAAATATTTAAATAAGGTTATGGATTCAATTAATTCTGGTATATTTGCAGCGGACACTAATGGTGTAATAAAAGCAATTAACAAAAGTCTATGTAAAATGCTTTGTGTAGAAGAAGAAAAAATAATAAATAATAGTTCGGAAATAATATTAAAAAATTGGAAACATATATTGGAAGAATTAAAAGAGGAGAATTCATATGAAAGTAAAGAAATTGTATTAACTATAAATGAAAAAAGAAAAAGATATCACTTAAGTGTTTATCCTATAAATGATAATAAAGATAATATCGTTGGTATGGTAGCAATATTTAACGATATGAAAGATGTATACAATCTAGTGAACAAATACACAGGTATGACTGCAACATATACATTTGATGATATAATAGGTAAAAGTGCTTCAACAAAAAATCTTAAAAGACAAGCAAAAAATATTTCTGATAGTCCTTCTACCGTTTTGATACAAGGTGAAAGTGGAACAGGTAAAGAACTGATTGCTCAAGCCATACATAATAACAGTAATAGAAGGAATAATAATTTTGTTGCTATTAATTGTGGTGCAATACCAAAAAATTTAATTGAAAGTGAACTTTTTGGATATGAAGAAGGTGCTTTTACTGGAGCAAAAAAAGGTGTGCATTATGGTAAATTTGAACTTGCAAGCGGAGGGACTTTATTTTTAGATGAAATAGGTGAAATGCCATTAGACATGCAAGTAAGTTTATTAAGAGTATTACAGGAAGGGTGCGTTAGTAGGCTAGGAAGTAATAAATGCATTTATGTTGACGTAAGAATAATTGCTGCAACAAATAAGAAATTAAAGGATGAAATTAAGAAGGGTAATTTTCGTGAAGATTTATACTATAGGTTAAATGTTATACCAATTCATATAGCACCATTAAGAGAAAGGAAAGATGATATTGAGTTATTGATAAATTACTTTCTAAAAGAAAAGGTGATCAAGCTAGGAAAACCTATGCCTATAATTAGTAAAGATTTATATAATAAGCTCATAAATTATTCATGGCCAGGTAATATAAGAGAAATGGAAAATTGTATAGAAAATATTGTAAACTTAAATGGTAATACAACATTCAATTTTGAAAATAATTCAATTGATAATAATAATACTAAAGCATTTGATTATAGCATGTGTTCATTAAAAGAAATTGAAGAAAATGCAATAATTAGTTGTGTTGAGAAATGTAATGGAAATATAACTAAAGCTTCCAAAATATTAGGTATTAATAGAAGTACTATATATTACAAAATAAATAATATGAAAAAATAAGATAAATTATAAGTTTTTAAAATATTTATCATTCAAAATATGTATTAAATTTAAACAGTGTTGTAATATTCAACAATTGAAATGTTGGTTTTTACAACACTATTTTATTTTTATAATAGTCAATATGAGATTTCGTTGGGAACTTAACAACGAATAGTAATTAGATAGTTGGTATAAAAATTGCATAATTGCATATTATATTGTTAATAACATATCAATTACGAAGGAGACTTTATTATGAAAGGTTTTGCAATGTTAGGTATTAACAAAGTTGGTTGGATTGAAAAAGATTATCAAAAAGCTGGCTCTTATGATGCAATAGTACGTCCACTGGCAGTATCACCTTGTACTTCTGATATCCATACTGTATTTGAAGGCGCAATTGGAGACAGACATGATATGATATTAGGGCATGAAGCTGTAGGAGTAGTCGTTGAGGTTGGAAGCGAAGTAAAAGAATTTAAACCTGGTGACAGGGTAGTTGTTCCTGCAATTACTCCTGATTGGAGGTCATTAGAGGTACAAGCTGGTTTCCATCAACATTCGAATGGTATGCTAGCTGGATGGAAATTTTCTAATTTTAAAGATGGTGTTTTTGCGGAATATTTTCATGTAAATGATGCAGATATGAATCTTGCGTTATTACCAGATGAAATTTCATTAGAAAGTGCTGTAATGATAACAGATATGATGACTACTGGATTCCATGGAGCGGAAAATGCTGAAATACAAATGGGTTCTAGTGTTGCAGTTATTGGTATTGGCGCTGTAGGCTTAATGTCTATTGCTGGTGCAAAATTAAACGGAGCAGGAAGAATAATAGGGGTTGGCAGCAGGCCAGTATGTGTTGAAGCGGCAAAATTTTATGGAGCTAATGATATAGTTAATTATAGGGATGGAGATATTGTAAAACAGATAATGGACTTAACTAAAGGTAAAGGTGTTGACCGTGTAATAATGGCTGGAGGAGGTATTGAAACATTAGCTCAAGCTGTTGAAATGGTTAAACCAGGAGGAGTGGTATCAAACGTAAATTATCACGGAACAGGAGATATACTTCCTGTACCTAGGTTAGCATGGGGTTGTGGAATGGCTCATAAAAAGATAGTTGGAGGACTTTGCCCTGGTGGACGTTTGAGAATGGAAATGCTTATTGATATGGTTAAATACAATCGTGTAGATTTGAGCAAATTAGTTACACATGTATTTGATGGATTTGAAAATATAGAACAGGCTTTATTATTAATGAAGGATAAACCAAAAGATTTAATTAAGCCTGTTGTAATAATAGAAAGATAATAAGGGAAAATAGTAAAAGCTATATTCAAATTTGAATATAGCTTTTACTATTTAATTTTCTCTTCTTGCATTAATAAAAGGCGATCTTAAGCAATCAATAATGTATGGTATTAAATTAGGTATCTTTAAATCCCTTTAGTAAGTATTAAATAGTTAATAAATTTTAACAATATAAGAAATCCATTGACAAGAGAATAGATATTTGTTAAAATATAAAAGTTAATTTAGGTAAATGTTTTCTTTGATAACTACTATGAGAGGAAAATGTACAATTTGATTTTTAAAATCGTACAAGTAATATACATATGAATAAGCTAACTAAATCACTGTTATTAACGGGTTTATCAATTACTATGTTGTGTACAAAAGTATATGCTGAAGAAACTAAAAAAATTGAAGCAAACATTGTCAATGATATTATAGAAGTTTCACAAGAAGAAATAAAAGAGAATAAAACTGGTAAAGTAAATGTGGATGTATTAAATGTTCGCACCGGAGCTTCAACGGATAGTAAAATATTAGGGAAAATATATTTAGGAAATACTGTTAATATAATAGATGAACTGGATGATTGGTATCAAATAGAATATAATTCAAATACTGCTTTTGTATTTGGAGAATATATAGATATTAATATAAAAGAGTCAGATGGAATAGGCAATGTATCAATTGGAACTGAAATAGTTAAATATGCAAAAAAATATATAGGAACACCATATGTTTATGGAGGTGTAGGACCAAGTGGATTTGATTGTTCCGGTTTTACACAATATATTATGGAAAATTTCGGATATGAATTACCTCATAGTTCAAGTAGTCAATATGCTTATGGGACAAGGGTGACAAAGGAAGAGTTAATATTGGGAGACTTAGTATTTTTTACAAGTTCTCCATCATCTGAATATATTTCCCATGTTGGTATTTATGTAGGAGATGGTAATTTTATTCATTCACCAATTCCGGGACAATCTGTAAAAATAGAGACACTTACTTCAGGTTACTTTAATAATTGTTATTATGGTGGAATTAGAGTTGCACAATAAATTAATTAGCTAATTTATTAATATGTTTATATAAAAAACTATACTTTATTCAAAAGTATAGTTTTTTTAAAACAAATATTATATTTAAATTACATTAGGAAGCCAAGCTTGGTTATCAGACATCTTTAATTTAAAAAGCCGTCCATTGTCCAACTCATTTTTAGCTTGGTGATATTTAAATAAAATTTCATCATCAACATATCCTATTATTTCAATTTTACCAGTTGGATGGCTCATAGCATACTTAAAGCTTTTACTAATTCCATTTAATTTTTTTCTAGTTTCATCAATTATTTTAACAGCATATTTCAATGGTATTTGAAATTGATTTTTAACTCCTGATACTGGTCTACATTGAAATATGTAATATGGAATTATTCCAATTTTAGTTAAACCTTTCATTAATTCAGTCATTGTATCAGAATCATCATTAATTCCTTTTAATAATACAGTTTGATTTTTAACAACAATACCAACATTTTTAAGGTCATCAATAGCTTTTATTGATTCTGGCGTTATTTCATTAGGGTGGTTAAAATGGGTTATGACATATATTTGCTTAATTTTATTGAAACGCTCTAAAATGTTTAATAGCTCTTTATCATCATAAATCCTTGAAGGAAGAACTACAGGTGTTCTTGTTCCAAAGCGAATGAAGCTTAAATGGTCGATTTTTATAAATTCATTTAATATTTTTTCAATTTTCACATTACTGTTCATAAAAGAATCACCACCAGAAACTAAGACATTAGTCATTTCTGTATGTACTTTTATATAATTTACTATTTCATCAAATTGCTTATTTATTTCTTCGTCATTAGTTCCAACTAAACGCTTTCTAAAACAATGTCTACAGTACATTGCACATTTGTTTGTAGATAAATATAATCCAGTCTGTTTGTATTTGTGCTGTAGCCCAGTAACTACAGTATTACTAGATTCACCGCTAGTATCAAAACTTCCGCTCATATCAGTTTCAAAAATAGAAGGTACACAAAGTTTGCGTATTGGGTCATCTGGGTCATCCTTATTAATTAATGACAGATAATACTTTGGTACAGACATAGGGTAGTGGTCTATAATGTTAACTAATTTTGATTTTTCTTCATTAGATAATTCCCAATTTAAAGCTTCAATGATTTCATCTGCTGTTGTAACATTATTTCTTAACTCTGTTTTCCAATCCATACAATCAACTCCTAGTATTAAGATTTATCATATTAATTCAAATTAATAACAAAAAATAGTAAAATTTAATAAATGTAATTAAATTACTTATAAAGGGAAATATATAATTTTAATATTTAATAACTATGTAATGTGAATTAGGATATGATATTAAGACGTTATTAAAAGAAAACATATTCAATGTGGATAAAAATTGATTATTTTATATTTTAGCATAAAATATAAAGAGAGTAAAGCGATTTCCTAAAAAATATTTTGTTTTTTTTTGTATAAAAATAGTAAAATTAATAAAATCTTAAATTATATACAACTTTAAGTGTAACAACTTTATAATGATTGAATATTATGGTACAAGCACAAAGGAAAGGATGATAAATATGTTTTGTTATATTGCTCCTTGGTTTATTCTGGGATATGGCGTAGGAAGATGCTCAAATCGCAGAAGATGTAGAAGAAGATATTATTAATAAGAATTTCACCCAAAAAGAAATAAAATTTTTGATGGATTCTAAAAAGTGGCTAGGTATTAATATCTAGCTGCTTTATTATTAATGACCTATCTAATTATTTAGAGGCTTTTTT